>DAIRVJ010000020.1:0-23012 GCA_036802895.1 Candidatus Nanopelagicales bacterium | reverse complement strand
GACGCTGTTGCGGCGGAAGAGCAGACCGGACGCCCCCGACAGCTCGGCGGCCTTGACGACGGCGCCGTCCGGCAGGGTGACCTTCGACCCGGCCGTGACGTAGCAGCCGGCCTCGACCACGCAGTCGTCGCCGAGGGAGATGCCGATCCCCGCGTTGGCGCCGACCAGGCAGCGCTCGCCGACCCGGATGACCTCCTGGCCGCCCCCGGACAGGGTGCCCATGACCGATGCCCCGCCCCCGATGTCCGACCCGTCCCCGACGACGACGCCCGCACTGATCCGGCCCTCGACCATCGAGGTGCCCAGCGTGCCCGCATTGAAGTTGACGAAGCCCTCGTGCATGACGGTGGTCCCCACCGCCAGGTGGGCGCCGAGCCGGACCCGGTCGGCGTCGGCCACCCGCACCCCAGCCGGGACGACGTAGTCGACCATCCGCGGGAACTTGTCCACGCCGAACACGGTGACCGGGCCGGCGGCGCGCAACCGGGCCCGCACCACCTCGAACCCCTCGACCGGGCAGGGCCCGTGGTTGGTCCAGACGACGGTCGCCAGGAGCGGGAAGACGCCGTCCAGGTTCAGCGTGTGCGGCCGGACCAGCCGGTGCGAGAGCAGGTGCAGTCGCAGGTACACGTCGGCTGCGTCGACCGGCGGGGCGTCGAGGTCGGCCGACACGACGAGCACCTCGGACCTGGTGCCGCGGCGCGGGTCGGCACCCGCCAGGTCGGCCAGGCCGTCGGGGACGGGCGGGTCGGCCCCCAGCACGGGGTGGGGGAACCACACGTCCAGGATCCGGCCGGCCCCGTCGTAGGTGGCCAGGCCCACGCCGGAGGCGGTTCGGGGGGCGTCGATCACGCCGCTACGGTAGCCGGGTGCGCCCTCTCGACCTCGGCCTGGACGGGCCGGCCCTCACCGCGGCGCTCGTCGACGTCTTCTCGGTGAGCGGATCCGAACGGACCCTAGCCACGCTGGTCGAGGAGGCGCTGACGCCCTGGCCGCACCTGGACGTGCGCCGCGACGGAGACGCCGTCGTCGCCAGCACCCAGCTCGGCCGGGCGGAGCGGGTGGTCATCGCCGGCCACCTGGACACCGTCCCGGACGCCGGCAACCTGCCCGCGCGACGAGAGGGCGGACGGGTGCACGGGTTGGGCGCGTGCGACATGAAGGGCGGTGTCGCGGTGGCCCTGCGCCTCGCGGCCACGGTCACCGAGCCGACCCGCGACGTCACCTACGTCTTCTACGACGGCGAGGAGGTCGACGAGACCCGCAACGGGCTCAAGCGGATCGGGGACGCCCACCCCGAGTGGCTGGTGGCCGACTTCGCCGTGCTCATGGAGCCGTCGGGCGCCGCGGTCGAGGCGGGCTGCCAGGGCACCATGCGAGTGGACGTCACGGCTGGCGGAGTGCGGGCGCACAGCGCCCGCTCGTGGATGGGGGTCAACGCGATCCACGCGGCGGCGGAGATCCTGCAGCGCCTGCGCGAGTACGTCCCTCGGGTCGTCGACGTCGACGGTCTGGAGTACCGCGAGGGGCTGAACGCCGTCGGGATCCGCGGGGGAGTGGCGGGGAACGTGATCCCCGACGAGTGCGTGGTGACGGTCAACTACCGCTTCGCCCCGACCCGCGGGATCGACCAGGCCGAGGCGCACCTGCGGGAGGTGTTCGACGAGTGGCGAGTGACGCCGGTCGATGCCGCCGGGGGCGCGCTGCCCGGCCTGGACCGCCCGGCGGCCGCCGCCTTCGTCGAGGCGACGGGCGCGCCGGTGCGGCCCAAGCTGGGTTGGACCGACGTCTCCCGGTTCAGCGCCCTCGGGGTGCCGGCGGTCAACTACGGTCCCGGCGACCCGTCCCTGGCGCACACCCGGGACGAGTTCGTCGAGGAGGCCCAGGTGCTGGCCTGCGAGGAGCACCTCCGGGCCTGGCTCACCGCCTGACCGACGGACCGGGACAGCGGTCCCGCGTGCGCTCAGGCCTGCCGGATCGCCGACACGTCGAGCTCGATCTTGACCTTGTCCGAGACGAGCACGCCACCGGTCTCGAGGGCCACGTTCCAGGTCAGCCCGAAGTCCTTGCGGCTGATCGCCGTGGAGCCCTCGAAGCCGATCCGCTCGTTGCCGAACGGGTCCCGGTCGACGCCGTTGAGCTCGGCCGCGATCTCGACCCGGCGGGTGGTCCCACGGATCGTGAGGTCCCCGACCATGACGAACGTGTCGTCACCGGTGCGCCGCACCTCGGTCGCGGAGAACGTCAGCGTCGGGAAGTGCTCGACGTCCAGGAAGTCCGCGCTCGTGACGTGGCCGTCGCGCTGGGGGTTCCCGCTGGTGAAGCTGGCCGCCTGCACGGTCACCGACGCGGTGGACCGGCTGGGGTCGTCGCTGTCGAGGACGAGGGTGCCGTCGAACTCGAGGAAGCCGCCGCGGACGGTGGTGACCATGGCGTGCTTGGCGGCGAAGCCGAGCCGGCTGTGGGCCGGGTCGATGGCCCAGGTGCCGGTGACGGTGGGCAGGAGGGTGGTGGACTGCATGGGAGGGCTCCAGGGTGTGGGCGGATGCTAGTTGTTGGTTCAATAAAATAAGTTGAACACACAACTACTCTGGAGTCAAGCGGGTCGACCCGACCCGGCCGGTACCGTGACGGGGTGACCGAGCCGCCGAACCCGGAGCGACCCCGCGAGCGGCAGCGCGGGCCGGTGCGGCTGCGCCGGTCCCAGGTGCAGGACACCACCACGGACCAGCGCCTGCTGGAGGCTCGAGGGCCCGCCGACTGGGTGCACGCCGACCCCTGGCGGGTGCTGCGGATCCAGTCCGAGTTCGTCGAGGGCTTCGGCGCGCTGGCTGAGCTGGGTCCGGCGATCTCGGTGTTCGGCAGCGCCCGCACGAGGCGCGACCAGCCGGAGTACGCCCTCGCCGAGCGTCTCGGGGCCGAGCTGGCGAACGCCGGGTACGCCGTCATCACCGGGGGTGGGCCGGGGATCATGGAGGCCGTCAACAAGGGCTGCTGCGAGGCCGGCGGCGTCTCCGTCGGCCTCGGCATCGAGCTGCCCTTCGAGCAGAGCATGAACGAGTGGGTCGACATCGGCCTGGTGTTCCGCTACTTCTTCGCCCGCAAGACGATGTTCCTCAAGTACTCGCGGGGGTTCGTCGTGCTCCCCGGGGGGTTCGGCACGTTCGACGAGATGTTCGAGGCGCTGACCCTGGTGCAGACCCGCAAGGTCACCGCGTTCCCCGTCGTGCTCGTCGGCACGCGGTACTGGCAGGGTCTGATCGACTGGATCCGGGGCACCGTCCTCGAGTCCGGCCGCATCTCCCCCCCCGACCTCGACCTGATCCAGCTCACCGACGACGTCGACGAGGCGGTGGCCTTCATCCGCCGGGCCGAGGAGGAGCGGGAGGAGAAGCGGGCCGAGGAGGAGGCCTCCCTGGCCGCCATGGTCGAGGCTGAGCAGCGGGCCGCGCGCGGCAACGGCAGGTCTCCGGCGCCCCGCCGGTGACCGCGCTGTGCGTGTTCTGCTCGTCGAGCGAGGCGATCGACCCGCAGCACCCGGCCTTGGCCGCCGACGTCGGGGCGGCGCTCGCCCGCAGGGGCTGGACGCTCGTCTCGGGCGGCGGCGCCGTCTCCTCCATGGGGGCCGTCGCCCGGGCCGCCCGTGCCGGCGGCGCTCGAACCGTCGGCGTGATCCCCCAGGTGCTGGTGTCCGCCGAGGTGGCCGACCACGAGGCGGACGAGCTGGTCGTGACACCCGACATGCGGGCCCGCAAGGGGCTCATGGACGCCCGATCCGACGCCTTCCTCGTGCTCGCCGGCGGGATCGGCACCCTGGAGGAGCTGCTGGAGGCCTGGGTGGCCCGCACGCTCGGCCTGCACGCCAAGCCGGTCGTGGTGCTCGACCCCGCGGGGGTCTTCGGGTCGCTGCGCCGGCAGGTCGACGAGCTCGTGGCGGGCGGGTTCGTCCGACCGCACGCCCGGGACGCCCTGGCCTGGACGACGTCGGTCGACGAGGCGTTCGCGGTGCTGGAACGAGCGCTGGCCCAGGCCATGCCGGCCGAGGTGCCCGCAGCTGAGGAGATCCTGGAGGCCGAGCCCTGAGCCCCCGCGGCCGACCCCGGCCGTCAGGCCAGCCCGCGGCGGGCCACGGCAGGGGGTCGGTCTCCGCGGATCGACGCCACCAGGTCGAGCACCTGACGCGTCTCGCTCACGTTGTGCGCCCGGAACACTCGGGCGCCCAGCCACGCGCTGACCGCCGTGGCGCCCAGCGTGCCCACCAGCCGCTCGCCGACCGGCCGGCCGAGGGTCTCACCGACGAAGTCCTTGTTCGACAGCGAGACGAGCACCGGCCAACCGGTCGCGACCAGCTCGCCGAGGCGGCGGGTCACCTCCAACGAGTGCCGAGTGTTCTTGCCGAAGTCATGTCCGGGGTCGACCAGCACCGCGTCCCTGGGGACGCCGGCCGCCACCGCCCGCTCGGCCAGGGCCACGGTGCGGGCGACGACGTCGGCCATCACGTCTGGGTAGGCCACCCGGTGCGGACGGGTCCTCGGTCGGGCGCCCCCCGCGTGGGTGCAGACGTAGCCGACCCCGTGCTCGGCGGCCACCTCGACCAGGTCGGGGTCGACCCCACCCCACGCGTCGTTGATCAGGTCGGCGCCCGCCTCGCACGCCGCCCGACCGACCTCGGGCCGCCACGTGTCGATGCTGATCGCCACGTGCGGGTGCCGGGCCCGCACGGCGGCCACGAACGAGGCGGTCCGGCGGATCTCCTCGGCCGCGTCGACCTCCGCCCCGGGGCCGGCCTTCACCCCGCCGACGTCCACGATGTCGGCGCCCTCGGCTACCGCGCGGTCCACGGCGGCCAGTGCGGCCGACTCCTCGAACGTCGCCCCCCGGTCGAAGAACGAGTCCGGCGTCCGGTTGACGATGGCCATGACCAGCAGGTCCGTGGGGGCGAACGTCCGGCCGGCCAGGCGCAGCTCCACGGGCCTCCTCCGCCGGTCGGTCGCGCATCGCGGTTCACGGCGCGATCGGGCCAAGCGTGGCACGATCGGTGGCTGTGGGCGCCACGAACGGTTCGGCCCCGATCGGAAGAGGAGCAGGTCGGTGATCCAGCTGCTGTGGGTGCTGCTCGGCATCGCCGTCCTCGGCGGGGTCGCGGTGGCTGCGACCGGCGGGATCGCCGGGCTCCGTCCTGCCGTCGTCGACCGCCCCGAGCCGGTACTGCCCCCCGACCGGTCGGTCCAGGCCCCCGACGTCGACGCGCTGCGGTTCGCGGTGGGGCTGCGCGGCTACCGGATGGACCAGGTCGACGACGTGCTCGACCGGCTGGCCGCCGAGCTGCAGGCCAAGGACGAGCGGATCGCCGAGCTGGAGCAGGCGGGTCGACCGGCCGAGGCGGCCGAGGCGTCCGGACGGGTGGCGGGTGATGGCTGAGCCGGCCCACGTCAGCGTCGACGTCGTCGTCGACGCACCCCCGGACGTCGTCTGGGCTGCAGTCGTCGACTGGGAGCGGCAGTCGGACTGGATGCTCGGCACCACGGTGCGAGGGACGTCGGCCGGCGGGGCAGGCCTGGGCGGCGGCATCGAGGCGTTCACCGGCGTCGGCCGGCTCGGGTTCCTGGACACCATGGTGATCACCGAGTGGGACCCTCCTCTGCGCTGCGGCGTGCGACACACCGGACGGGTGGTGCGAGGCACCGGGCTGTTCGAGGTGCTGCCGCTGCCGGGCGACCGGTCGCGGTTCGTCTGGTCGGAGGATCTCGACCTACCGCTCGGGGCGGTCGGCCGAGCGGGTTGGCCCCTGGCGCGGGCGGCCCTGGTCGCGGGGGTGCGGGCGTCGCTGCGCCGGTTCGCCCGCTCGATCGAGGCGGAGCGCCGGAGCGGCGGATGAGCGGTCCGATCGTCGGACCGGACGGACTGGCCCGTTGCCCGTGGGGGCTGGCCGCTGCGGACTACGTCGCCTACCACGACGACGAGTGGGGGCGCCCGCTGCGCGGGGACGACCGGATCTTCGAGCGGCTGACCCTCGAGGCCTTCCAGTCCGGCCTGTCCTGGCTGACGATCCTGCGCAAGCGGGAGGCGTTCCGGCGCGCGTTCGCGGGCTTCTCCATCGCGGCGGTGGCCGGCTTCGGCGCCGACGACGTCGAGCGGCTGATGGCCGACGCCGGCATCGTCCGGAACCGGGCGAAGATCGAGGCGGCGGTCACGAACGCGCGGGCGGCGGCAGGGCTGCCCGACGGGCTGTCCGTGCTGGCCTGGTCGTTCCAGCCGACGGGGGCCCGGCCAGCCCCCGTCACCCTGGTCGACGTCCCGTCGACCTCCCCGGAGTCGGTGGCGCTGGCCAAGGAGCTCAAGCGGCACGGGTTCGCCTTCGTCGGCCCCACCACGGCGTACGCGCTCATGCAGGCGGTCGGCATGGTCAACGACCACCTGGTCGGCTGCCACGCCCGGGGCTACGGCATCGAGCTGTTCGGCGAGTCGAGCGGGTCGCGGCCGATCGAGCTGGTCCCGCCCGACTCGGAGTGGCCGCGGCGGTTCGCCCGGGTGCGCGACCTCATCGCCGGGGCGCTCGGCGACACCGCGGTCCGGGTCGACCACGTGGGCTCGACGTCGGTGCCCGACCTGCCGGCCAAGCCGATCCTCGACGTCCAGGTCAGCGTGCCGGACGTCGAGGACGAGGCCGGCTACCTGCCGGCGCTGGAGGGGCTCGGCTGGGCGCTGCGGGCCCGCGAGCCCGGCCACCGGTTCCTGCGGGAGCCCGACCGGCACGGGCTGGACGTCGCCGCCGGGCAGGCGGTGCACGTGCACGTGTGCGAGTCGGGCTCGCCGTGGGAGCGTGACCACCTGCTGTTCGCCGCCTACCTGCGGGCGCACGCGGACCGGCGGGACGCCTACGCCGCGCTGAAGGCCGATCTCGCGGCCCGCTACCGCACCTCTCGGCTCGCCTACACCGAGCGGAAGAGCCGCTTCGTCCGGCACACGCTGGAGCAGGCCGAGCGCTGGGCGGCGCGGACCGGCTGGCGGCCTTGACCCACGCCGCGCTCAGCCCGCCGACGCACGCTCGGAGAGGGTCCTGGTCACGAACCGCTTCGCCGGCGGGGCCAGCCGCTGGGCCTCGCGGGTGAAGAACTCGGCGGCTGTCGTCCCCGGCCAGTCCGACGGCAGCAGCGCGGGGGGCAGACCGGGGTCCCGGAACAGGAACTTGCGCCACTCGTGCACGAGGCGGCTGCGCACCGCGAAGCCCGTCTCGTCGTCCGGCGGTCCCAGGCCGTCCGCCGTCACCAGGTCCTGTGCGTCGGCCAGCCACCGGTGGTACGCCCGCCCGAGCGCGTCGAGGTCCCAGGCGCGCGCGGCGAGCCGGGCCGGGTCGCCGTCGTAGCTGGACCGGAACCGGTCGGCCCGGACCTGCTCGGCGTCCAGCAGCGCGTCCACCTCGGTGGAGGCACGGGGGGCGATCCATGCGGCGTCATCCAGCGGTGCGTACCCGAGGAACGTCAGGCCGGCCCGCAGCCGGTCGCGGGCGGCACGGTCGGCGGGGCGCTGCAGCACGAGCAGGTGCCAGCAGCCGTCCCAGGACGGCGCCACGTCGCGGTAGATCCGCCCCGCCGCCTCGTCGAGGCGGACGGTCGCGCGAGGCGTGAGCGCGTACCCCGGTCCACCGGGCAGCGCGACGGGATCGAGCCAACCCTGGCGAACCATTCGGGAGACCGCCGTCCGCACCGCCGGACCGGACACCCCCAGGGGGGCGAGCAGTCGGACGAGGGCGGCCACCGGTGCCCGGCCTCCGCGGGACCGCAGGTGGTCGCCGTACAGGTCGAAGAGGGCGGATCGCGCGTGCATCGGGCCAGTCTGCCGCTCCGGGTCACGCAGGACCCGCGGGATGCGGGATACTTGACGTCGATACCGGCCGGGCTCGCAGCGTCCCGCGCATTCGGCCCTGCAACGAGGAAGGGGAACGCTCATGGCGGCCATGAAGCCGCGGACTGGCGACGGTCCGCTGGAAGTCACCAAGGAGGGGCGCGGCATCGTCATGCGCGTCCCGCTGGAGGGTGGCGGGCGCCTGGTCGTCGAGCTGTCGGCCGACGAGGCCGGCGCGCTCGGCGATGCGCTGAAGGCCGTGCTGGGCTGATCCCGACGACGACCTGACGACGACGGCCCCGAGCCGACCCGACGTGGTCGGCCGGGGCCGTCGACCGTCCGCGGAAGGTGCACCAGATGAGCGCAACGCCTCGGGCTCCCCTGGCCTCCCGGGCCGGGCCGCCGCACCTGTCGGCCGTTGCGGCGCCCCAGGCGCAGACCCTCGCCCAGCGGGGCCTCGTCGACACGCTCGCGCTCGCCGTGGTGCCGGCCGACGGCACCGGGGCCTGCCTGTCGACGGGTTCGCAGGCCCTGGCTGCCAGGCTCGGCGTGGACGTCAGCGTGCACCTGACCCAGGCCACCGGGCGGGTGGGCGAGGTGGTTGCGGTGCCCTTGGCCGGCTCGGGCCCGAGCCTGGTCGTCCTGGTCGGGGTCGGCGACGAGTCGGTGACGGCCCTGCGGCGGGCCGGCGCGGCGCTGGCCAGGCGGTGCGCGGGTCGGGCGCGGGTGCTCTGCACGCTCGTGGCGCGCAGCGCCGCCGAGGCCGTGCGCTCCTTCGCCGAGGGCTACGGCCTGGGCGCCTACACGGTGCCCCGGCGCTCCGGAACGGCCCGCGACGCCGTCGTCACGTCGGCTGTCCAGGTTGTGGTTCGTCGTCCCGACGCCGGGCAGGCCGCACTGTGGCGGGCCGCAGTGACGGTCGCCGCCGTCTGGTTGGCGAGGGACCTGGCGAACACGCCGGCGGACGAGAAGTCCCCCGAGTGGCTCGCCGACCAGGCGCTGAGCGCGTGTCTTCCGGCCGGCTGCGGCCAAGCAGCGGTCTGGGACGAGCCGGCCCTGCGGGCGGGCGGCTTCGAGGGGATCCTCGGGGTCGGCTCTGGCTCGCGGCGGCCGCCCCGGCTCGTCGAGGTCGGGTACCGGCCGAGCGGGCGTGGTCGGGTGCCGCACGTCGTCCTGGTCGGCAAGGGCATCACGTTCGACAGCGGCGGGATCTCGATCAAGCCGGCCGCCGGCATGGAGCTGATGAAGACCGACATGGCCGGCGCCGCCGCCGTCATCGGGGTGATGAGCGCCCTGCGTGACCTCGACGTGCGGGTGCGGGTCACCGCGCTGCTCGCGCTCGCCGAGAACCTGCCGGGTGACTCGGCGATGCGACCGTCGGACGTCCTCGTGCCGTACGGGGGACGGCGCAGCGTCGAGGTGGTCAACACCGACGCGGAGGGCCGACTGGTGGTGGCCGACGCGCTGGCGTACGCCGACGCGCGGCTCGACCCGGACGTCGTCGTCGACATCGCCACGCTGACCGGTGCGGCGACGATGGGCCTGGGCCGCCGGCACGCCCCGGTGTACGCCACCGACGAGCGGCTGGCCGCGGCCCTGCTCGCCGCCGCCGAGGCGAGTGGCGAGCGGCTGTGGCCGATGCCGCTGGTCGAGGACTACCGGGCCGCCCTGGACTCACCGGTCGCCGACCTGCTGAACGCGGTGACCGATCCGGGCGTCGGTGGTGGGTCGATCACGGCCGCCCTGTTCCTGCGGGAGTTCGCCGGCCCCCGCGCCTGGGCCCACCTGGACATCGCCGGGACCGGGCGGGCCGAGGCCGACGAGCACGAGGTGGCCAAGGGCGCCACCGGGTTCGGCGTGCGGCTGCTGCTGCGCTACCTCGAAGGGCTCGGGCCGCCCGCCCAGTCCGGACCTCGGCGCTAGCGCCTCGGGCCAGGAGGGGGATCGGCCAGGTCCGCCCCGCGTCCAGTCCTGGAAACGGGCCTTCGCCTCTGTGCCGACGATGCCCGGGGGCAGATGCTCAAGGCATCGAGGGAAGTGCGCCATGACGCCGTGGGGTCGCCGCGCTGTCGTCATCGTGGCGTTGGTGCTCGTGGCCGGCGGGTGCGGCGGCCAGGACGAGGCTGCCACGACCACGCCGGGGGCGACGACTGCGCCGTGGATCGAACAGGACCTGACGTTCCCGGTTGGGTCCGTCGAGCTGCACGGGATCCTGACCGCACCGGCATCGGAAGGGCTGCATCCCGCCGTCGTGATCGCCGCTCCTTCGGCCGGCCCAGCTGGAGGACACCCCTCCGGGGTGTCGGATCGGTACCAGACAGACCTCGCTCGTCGCTTGGCCGAGGTCGGCTACGCGGCCCTGCGCTACGACCCGCCAGGCGTCGGCCGATCCGGGGGCGACGTAGGGCTGCAGGACCTCGCGGCCCAGGCGGACCAGGTGACGGCGGCACTCCAGCGCCTCACGGGGCTTCCGGCCATCCGCGGCGACCAGGTCGGGCTCTGGGGCATCAGCCAGCAGGCGTGGGTCATCTCGACCGTGGCAGCCGAACATCCCGAGGAGGTCGCGTTCATCATCTCGGTCTCCGGCTCCGGTGTGTCCGTCGCCGAGCAGCAGATCTACGGGATCGAAGCCCAGAGCCGCGCCGCCGGCCTTCAAGCCGTGGACGTCGAGCGAGCCACGCTGTTCGGGCGGTTGCTCGTCGATTGGCAACTCACCGACCCGCAGTTCCGCGTTCTGAACGAGCAGACCGCCAAACGGCTCGGACCCGGCCCCTGGCGAGCGTTCGCCGCGGTCGTCTACGAACCCGACCCGCGCCGCCCTGCCGACAACCTCAACGAGGGGATCGCGATCCTGACGTCGATCCAGGAGGCTTCCTGGGCCGCCGCCCTCAACCTCGAAACCGTCGTCCTGCCCGCGTTGAGAGGCGTCCCGCCCGACCAGATCAGCGCCGTGCGGGCTGCCGCGGAGCACTCCCTGCTGGTGGATCCGCGCGACCAGCTCACCAGAGTCACCAGCCCGGTGCTGGCATTCTTCGGCGAGGACGACATCGTGCAACCCACCGAGAGGAGTGCGGCCCTCTACGCCCGCTACCTCGGCGAGGCCGGAAACGACGACGTCACCCTCGTGACCCTCCCTCACGTCGGCCACGACATCGTGCTGTCGACCCCCGGCTACTGGGACCGACTGACCCAGTGGCTCGATGAGCTCGCACGCCGGCTCTAGCGGCGCAGGCCCAGCAGCAGCCCGTCGCCGGCGGCCAGCAGGAGGGGCAGGAACCGCTCGTCCTCGCGCAGGGTGCGGCCGACCTCGCGGATCGCCACGGTGTCGGGGTCGCGCTGCGCCGGGTCGGCGACCCGGTGGTGCCACAGGGCGTTGTCGAACACCACCAGGCCGCCGGGACGCAGCAGGCGGTGCGCCTCCTCGAGGTAGTCGGCGTACTCACGCTTGTCGCCGTCGCAGAACACCAGGTCGTAGGCGCCGTCGGTGAGGCGCGGGAGCACGTCGAGCGCGCGCCCCAGGATCGTGCGGGTGCGCTGGGGCGGGACCCCCTCGTCGGCGAAGGTCTGCCGGGCCAGACGCAGGTGCTCGGCCTCCGCCTCGACCGTCGTGAGCACCCCGTCGGGGGTCATGCCGCGCAGCAGCTGGACGCCGGACACCCCGGTCCCGGTCCCGACCTCCACGACGGCGCGGGCGGCCAGCACCGCGGCCAGGAAGCGCAGCACGGCCCCGGCGCCCGGCAGCACAGGGACGCAGCCCACCTCCTCGGCCCGCTGCCGCGCGGTCGCGAGCACCGCGTCCTCGGGCAGGAACCCCTCGGCGAACGCCCAGCTCCCCTGCAGGTCCGGCGTGCTGATCACGGCCTCCCCGGCTCGCCGCTGGCCGACGACGTCCGCCGACCGGGCGGGTCAAGGCTATCGAAGGCAACGGCTGGCGCACCGGAGGCGGAGCCCAGTGCCGAGCGGGGGCGGAGCGGGAGCGGCGACGACCCGTGACCCCGGGCGAGGTGCTCCGGGGCCACGGGCCATGGTGTGTCTGGCGCTACGAGCCGATCGCGATGGTCCCGGTCGACGACTTGTCGAACGTGCCACGGTTGAGGTCGACGTGTGTCTCGCCGACTCCGGAGCCCGTGGCACCGGCGAGCCCGCCCGTTCCGCCGATCACGACCCACTGATCGCTTCCGTTGTACACACCCGGACGGATCGGTAGGGCGACCTGCTGGCACAGGAGCGTGATCGTGTCTCCGTTCGGCAGGGTCAGCGTCTCCACCAAGGTGTCGGTGATCACCCCGGTGACGGGGTCGACGTTGGTGATCTGCACGTTCCCGACGTAGGTGACCTTCCCCAGGCTTCCCGCCTTGCCGCTGCCAGCGAGAGCGAAGGTCGAGTCACTCGTCGGGGTCAGCGTGCCGGTGACCGTTGCCTTGAACGGAGCCGGCGGAGTCGCCGCACTCGCCGAGCCCGTGCCCAGGCCCGCCAGACCCAGCGCGAGAAGGGCGACCAGGGGCAGCAGCCGCCAGCCGCGTCGCTGCACCTTCGTGCCTGCTGCCCACGTCTCGTTCCCCAACCCTGCGTTCATGGTGATTGCTCCTTTGCCATCGTCGGAACCCTTCGGAGGGCTAACGTCGACCCAAGGTCATCGGGGATTGGGCGCACATCGGGAGGTCTCCCTATTTCCACACCCGGCCTGCGGATGGGTGAGCTCGTCGCGACCTTGGCCCTCGCGCAGGACAACGCGTTCGGACAGCCGCTCGAGTCGCAGCTGCGGTCCTGTCTCCTGGGTGTGTGGCTGAGCCAGGAGGCGGGCTTCGATGCGCAAGTGCGCGAGACCGTCTACTGGGTTGCCCTGATGCGCTACATCGGGTGCACCGGCCACGCCCACGAGGTCGCGACCGTCTTCGGCGACGAGATCGCGATCCGTGCTCAGACGCTGGTGCACGATGCCGCGAATCCGGCCGAGGTCATGCGCGACGTGCTCGCCTTCGCCACCGCCGGCCGTACCCCCGAAGAGCAGGATGAGGTCGTTCGAACGATCCAAGCAGGCGTTCACGAGTGGGCCGTGCACAACTTCGCGTCGGGCTGTGAAGTGGGCGACATGCTGCTGGCGCGGCTCCACTTCGCCCCCGAGGTGCGGCAGGCCCTGCGCTTCACCTTCGAGCGGTGGAACGGGAACGGTTACCCCGCCGGCGCCAGTGGCGAGGACATCCCGCTGGCGATGCGCGTCGTGCACCTCAGCCACGACATGGAGGCGATCGGCCGGCTCTTCTCACCTGAGGAGGCACTCGATGCCGCGCGTGAGCGTGCCGACCGCACGTACGACCCAGCCCTGGCCGACCTGTTCGCGGTGCACGGTGCCAACTGGTTCGATCGGCTGCGCAAGGTGGACCCGTGGGATGCCGTGCTCGAGCTCGAGCCGGAGCCCCACCGCACCCTCCACGGGGTCGAGCTCGACGACGCGCTCACGGTGGTGTCGGACTTCATCGACCTGAAATCGCCGTTCATGGCCGGCCACAGCAGACGGTGCGCCGAGCTGTGCGCAGACGCCGCCACCCTGCTCAGCTTCACCGACGGCGCGATCACGACGCTTCGGCGGGCCGCGCTCGTGCACGAGTTCGGCACCACCGCCGTCCCGAACTCGATCTGGGACAAGCCCGGTCCACTCACCCGCGCGGAGTTCGACCGCGTGGAGCTGCACCCGATGCTCACCGAGCAGATGCTGCGCCGGTCGCCGGCGCTCGCGGTGCTGAGCCCGGTCGCGGCCGCGCACCACGAGAAGGCCGACGGCAGCGGCTACCACAGACGGCTGGGCATCGATGCCCTCGATCCCTGCGCCGGCGTCCTTGCCGCCACGGACATCTATGTGGCGCTCACCACCGACCGCGCCGACCGTCCGGCGTCCTCGCAGAGCGTGGCTGCCTCCGAGCTGCGGCGGCTTGCGGCTGAAGGGGTGCTCGAGCAGCGCGCGACCGACGCCGTGCTCACGGCGGCCGGCCACGGCGAGCCGCTCACGTCGGGGTCGCGCCCGCGTGCGCACCCGGGCGGGCTCACCGGTCGCGAGGTCGAGGTGCTCCGCCTGGCCGCCAGGGGACTGACGACCCGGGAGATCGCTGACCGGCTCGTCATCTCACCGAAGACCGCCGACCACCACATCCAACACGTGTACACCAAGATCGAAGTCTCGACCCGAGCCGCCGCCGCCCTGTGGGCCATGCAGAACGCCGTCGTCTGGTGACCACCTGGGGCGTGTCCTAGGCGGGCGCAGGGGGCCCGCGCACCCGGACGCGGAACGTGACGCGGCCCCCGGTCGTCTGACCGGCCGTGGAGCCGCGTCAGCCGACGAACGTGCCGCCGAGCGGGCTGGTGGGACAATGACGACGTCGGCACCGGTGCAGCACCGGGCTCTGCGCCGACCACAGGCGAGGAGCAGCGTCGTGCCGGAGCCGAGGGTCGACCGGGACCGGGCGCCCCTGGGCGGGCCGCCGGCGGCCGTCGACGACGCGGCCGCGCCGAGCTGGGAGGACGTGGTCAGCGCGCACAGCGCGCGGGTCTACCGGCTCGCCTACCGGCTCACCGGAAACCGGCACGACGCCGAGGACCTCACCCAGGAGGTGTTCGTCCGGGTCTTCCGCTCCCTGTCCAGCTACACCCCGGGAACGTTCGAGGGATGGCTGCACCGGATCACGACCAACCTGTTCCTCGACCAGGTGCGGCGCCGCCAGCGCATCCGGTTCGAACCGCTCGTCGACACGGCGGCGGACCGGCTGCCCAGCCGGGAGCCGTCACCCGCCCAGCAGGTCGACGACCGGCTCTTCGACGACGACGTCCAGCGGGCGCTGGCCGCCCTGTCCCCCGAGTTCCGGGCGGCCGTCGTCCTCGCGGACATCGAAGGCATGAGCTACGAGGAGGTGGCGGCCACCCTCGGCATCAAGATCGGGACGGTGCGCAGCCGGCTGCATCGGGGCCGCACCCAGCTGCGCCAGGTGCTCGCGCACCGGGCACCCAGGTCGGCCGCCCCACCGGCCGCGGAGCTCCGCCCGTGACCGACCGGCACCCTGGGGACCTGCTGGCGGCGCTCGTCGACGGCCTGCTCGCCGGTCCGGCCCGGGAGCGGGTCCTCGTCCACCTCGCGGGCTGCCCAGCCTGTCGGGCCGACTACCAGCAGCAGGTCGCCGTCAAGGGGCTGCTGTCCGAGCTCGGCCCGCCCGCGGCGCCGGTCGATCTCGGGGCGCGGCTGACCGGGCTGGCGGCCGCCGTGCCCGCAGGGGCCCCCGGCCGACGGCCCCTGCTCAGCCGTCTCCACCGGCCGCAGACACCCCGGGGACGGGTGGCGCTGGCCGGCGCCGGGATCGCCTCGCTGTCCCTGCTGGGACTCGGGACGGCGTACGCCGCCGGGGGAGCGCCCGACGGCCCGGCCGTGGTCCCCGCCGTCGACCTGCTCACCCGCGAGCACGCGGCGACGACCGTCGGGATCCCGATGGCCGAGCCCGCCCTGGCGCCGCTGGTCTTCGGCGACGGGTCCGTCGCCCAGCCGATGCGTCTCGGAGGCGCCCCGTGAACCGGGTGGCGGTGGTGGTGGCGGCGGTCGCCGCGGCCGTGCTGCTGGCACCGGGTGCGGACGGGTCGGTTCGACCAGCCGTTCCCGCGGCTGCAGGGAGCGACCCGTCGGCAGTCGCCCTGCTACTGCGCGCCGTCAGCGCGTCCGAGTCGGTCTCCTATCGAGGGGTGCAGCTCGTGTCCGGTTGGTCGGCCGGCGGACCGGTCAGCCGACGGCTGGAGATCGAGCACGTCGCGGGCAGCGGACTGCTCGTGCGGGTCCCCTCGACGAACGCGGCGGGAACGTCCGCGTCGGGCTTCGATCCCGCCCCGGCCGACCCGGACCCGGTCGAGCCCGCCCGCCTGCTCGATCTGCTGACCCGCTCGTACCAGCTGGGTCGGGCCGCTGACTCGACCGTCGCCGGCCGGACGGCCCACGTGGTGGAGGCCCGCCGGCCGGATGGCGGCGTTGCGGCCCGGCTGTGGCTGGACACCGAGAACTCGCTGGTCCTGCGCCGGGAGATGTACGACGCTCAAGGCCGCACGGTTCGCGCCTCGGTGTTCCTGATGCTCGTGCCCGAGGCCTCCCCACACCGGCACCTGCCCCCCGTGGTGCGCGCCGCGCTGGGGCCCGAGCTGGCCGATCCCGAGCTGACCCGCTACCGGGCCACCGGGGCCCCCTGCCCTGCGACGCTGGGCGGCCTCACCCTCGTCGACGCCCGCGAACTGCCGGGACCGAGCGGTCCGATCATGCACCTGACCTACTCCGACGGGCTGGCTGCCGTGTCCGTGTTCGAGCAGGCCGGGCACCTCGACCCGGCCACCCCGGGACTGCGGCCGGCGGTCGTCGGCGGCCACCGGGTCGCTGCCGGGGCCGGGCTCCCGGACCAGATCGTCTGGTCGGCCGGCGGCCAGGTGCTCACCGTCATCGGGGACGCGCCGCCGCAGACGCTGGCGGCTGTCGTCGCCGCCTTGCCGCACGGTCCGCAGCGCACCGGCCTGGTCCCCCGACTGGAACGGGGCAGCCGTCGTGTGCTCTCCTGGCTGAACCCGTTCGCGTGAACCAGCTCTGGAGCACCCGGCCATGACCGAGCAGCAGCCGACCGACGACCCGTATCGCGGGTGGACGGACCGTCCGGCTGCGGACCCGTGGGTACCGGCCCCTGGGGCACCGGGGGTTCCGCCCCCGTACTCGATGACGCAGCCGCTGCCGGTCGTGCTCTCGGACACCCTGGGGCGGGTGCCGCCCGCCCGCTCCGGGCCGCGCACGGGCACGCTGGTCGCCGCCGCGCTCGTCGCCGGCCTGCTCGCCGGTGCCGCCGGGGGCGCGGGCGCGGCCTGGCTGCTCACCCGCGACGATCGCGCGGCCACCGACCCGGGGGCCAGCCTGGGGGCGGTTCCCACCGGCTCGCTGTCGCGGCCGCCGGAGTCGGTCGCGGGCATCGCCCAGCAGCTGTTGCCGACCGTCGTCTCGATCGAGGTGTCCGCCTCCGGCGGCTCGGGGACCGGGTCGGGCTTCGTCATCCGCCAGGACGGCTACCTGCTGACGAACAACCACGTGGTGTCCGACGCGACCACGGGAGGGACGATCACGGTCCGGCTGGCCGACGGCAGCGCCAACGACGCCCGGATCGTCGGCCGGTCGCCGACCTACGACCTGGCGGTGCTCAAGATCGACCGGGCCGGGCTGCCGGTCGCGCCGCTCGGTGACTCCGACTCGGTGGTCGTCGGCGACCAGGTGATCGCCGTGGGATCGCCCCTGGGCCTCGCCGGCACCGTCACCACCGGGATCATCAGTGCCACCGAGCGGTCGGTGACGACCGGGCGCGACGACGGTTCCGAACGGTCCTACCTCAGCGCGCTGCAGACCGACGCGGCGATCAACCCGGGGAACTCCGGCGGCCCACTGCTCGACGGTCAGGGCCGGGTGATCGGCGTCAACTCGGCCATCGCCACCCTGTCGTCCGGGATCTCCGGCTCGGGCGGCTCGATCGGTCTCGGCTTCTCGATCCCCATCAACCAGGCCCGCCGCGTCGCCGAGCAGCTGATCCGTGACGGCGTGGCGACCTACCCGATCATCGGGGCCAGCCTCGACCCTGCGTACGACGGCGAGGGCAGCCGGATCGCCGAGGTGACCGCGGGCGGGCCGGCCGACCGGGCCGGGCTGCGCCCGGGCGACGTCATCACCGCGTTCGACGGCACGCCGGTCGCCCGCCCCGACGACCTGATCGTCCGGATCCGCAGCCGCAGTCCCAACGACGACGTCCGGCTCGACTACCTGCGGTCGGGGGCCAAGGCGACGGCCGTCATCCGGCTGGGCTCGGCCGAGGGCTGACCGGCCGGTCGCGCAGGCGTCTACGCTGGGGCGGTGCTGGGCATCCAGTTCCCCGAGTTCGTGCTGCTGGTCGTGGCGGCGCTGTTCGTGTTCGGCCCGGACCGGCTGCCGTCGATCGCCGCCCAGGCCGCGCGCCTGCTGCGCCAGCTGCGCGAGACGTCGTCCGGGGTGCGGGCCGAACTGCGCGAGGTCGTCGGGCCGGAGCTCGCCGACCTCGACCTGACCAGCCTCGACCCCCGGCGGGCCGTCAGTCGCGCCCTGCTGGACGTCGATGACGACCGCCCGACCCCACCCGCGCCGCGCCCCGCGCCGCTGCCGAGCACCGACGCCCCGCCCCCGTTCGACGCGGACGCGACCTGAGCGCTCAGCCGCGGACCGGGGTCACCGACAGCGGGCGACCGACCAGGCCGCGCGGGCGGGAGCCGAGCCGCTTGGCGATCCCGGTGAGCACCACGGCCGCCGGCGCCTGCGGGTCGTCGAGCACGACCGGCCGCCCCGAGTCACCGCCCTCGCGCAGCCCGGCGTCGATCGGGACCTGACCGAGCAGCGGCACGTCCGCCCCGACCGCGCGGCTGAGCGCGGCCGCGACGGCAGCACCGCCACCGGACCCGAACAGCTCCATCCGAGATCCGTCGGGGAGGTCGAGCCAGGCCATGTTCTCGATCACCCCCGCGATGCGCTGGTGGGTCTGCAGCGCGACCGTCCCGGCCCGCTCGGCGACCTCCGCGGCCGCCGCCTGCGGCGTGGTGACGACGAGGATCTCGGCGGTGGGTACCAGCTGGGCCACCGAGATCGCCACGTCGCCCGTGCCCGGTGGCAGGTCCATGAGCAGGACGTCGAGGTCGCCCCAGTAGACGTCGGACAGGAACTGCTGGAGCGCCCGGTGCAGCATCGGCCCCCGCCAGACGACGGCGGTGTTGCCAGCGGTGAACATGCCGATCGAGATGACCCGCACGCCGTGCGCGGACGGCGGCATGATCATGTTCTCGACCTGCGTGGGGCGGTCGACCGTGCCGAGCATCCGCGGGATGGAGTGCCCGTAGATGTCGGCGTCGAGCACGCCGACGGCCAGTCCCTGGGCGGCCATCGCCGCCGCGAGGTTGACCGTGACCGACGACTTGCCCACCCCGCCCTTGCCGGAGGCCACCGCGTAGACCGTGGTCAGCGAACCGGGCCGGGCGAACGGGTTCTCGCGCTCCGGCTCCCCGCCCCGCAGCTGGGCGGTGAGGGCGCGGCGCCGCTCGTCGTCCATGACGTCCAGCTCGACCCGGACCGCGGTCACCCCGGGGACCGCGGCGACCGCGTCGGTCACCCGGCGGGTGATGGTGTCGCGCATCGGGCAGCCCGCCACGGTCAGCCAGACGGCGACGGTGGCGTCGCCCTCGGGCGAGACCGCGACCGACTTGACCATGCCGAGTTCGGTGATGGGGCGGTGGATCTCGGGATCCTCGACCGCTGCCAGTGCGGCGGTGACCTGCTCGACGATGGGGGAGGACATGCGGCGATCGTACGTGTGGGCCCCGAGCCCACCCGGTCAGAGGCTGGCCCGGGTGACCCGGAGCACTTCCTCGTAGGTCGTTCCGCCGCGGTGCGCGAGCGCGATGCCCTGCTCCCGCAGCGTCCGGAAGCCCTGGGCCCGAGCGTGGTCGTGGACGGACTCCTCCGACGGGGACGCGAGGATCGCCCGCCGCAGGGTCGGCCCGACCTCGAGCACCTCGAAGATCCCGCTCCTCCCCGCGTGCCCGGTGTGGCCGCAGGCGATGCAGCCGGCACCGCGCAGGGGCGCCGCCTCGGCCGCCCGCAGGTCGTCGTCGGTCAGGCCGAGCGCCACCAGGACCGCGTCGCCGGGCTGGTAGGGAGCCGAGCAGTGCGGGCACGGGGTGCGCACCAGCCGTTGGGCGACGACCAGGCTGAGCGCCGAGGCCACCAGGTACGGCGGGACGCCCATGTCGACCAGCCGGGGCAGCGCGGCGACGGCGTCGTTGGTGTGAAGCGTCGTGAGGACCAGATGGCCGGTGAGGGCGGCGCGCAGCGCCAGCTCGGCGGTCTCGACGTCGCGGACCTCGCCGACCAGGACGACGTCCGGGTCCTGTCGCAGCAGCGCGCGCAGCCCTCGAGCGAACGTCATCCCGGTCTTGTCGTCGATGGCGACCTGGGTGATGCCCGGCAGCTCGATCTCGACCGGGTCCTCGAGGGTCACCACGTTGCGCTCGGGGTTGAGCGTCTGGTTCATGGCGGCGTAGAGGGTGAGGGTCTTGCCGGCCCCCGTCGGCCCGGTGATCAGCACCAGGCCCTGAGGGGCGGTCAGCGCGCCGACCAGCGCCTCGCGCTGGCCGTCGTCCAGGCCGAGCTCGCCCAGGTCCCTGACCGAGTCGGCCGACGGCAGCAGCCGCACCACCACCTTCTCCCCGTGGATCGATGGCAGCGAGCTGACCCGGGCGTCGAGGTAGACGTCGTCGACGCGGATGCGCAGCCGCCCGTCCTGCGGCACCCGACGTTCGGCGATGTCCATCCCCGCGACGACCTTCACCCGGGCCGTCAGGGAGCGTCCGACCGACTTGGGCAGGGCCACCAGGTCCCGCAGGAGCCCGTCCACGCGGTAGCGGATCCTCACCGCGGAGCGCTGCTGCTCGATGTGCACGTCGCTGGCGCCGGCCCGCACGGCGTCGGCCAGGATGGCGTCGACCATCCGGACGGTGGGGGCGTCGGCGACGTCCGGCTCGTCCTCGACGACCGACGGCTCGACGGACGACGCCAGCTCGGCGGCGGCGGCCAGGTCGGAGCCCGGTGCGAGCGTCCAGATCCGGTCGATGAGCAGGCGCAGCTGGGTCGGCGTGCACACCAGCACGTCGAGGCGCTGCTCGCCGGTGAGCCGGCGGACGTCGTCCAGCGCGACCACGTCGGTGGGGTCGGCCGCGGCCACCCGCAGCCCGTGCTCGCCCGGCCCGAGCGGGAGGACCTGGGAGCGGACCGCGACGGTCCGCGGTACGCGTTCGGCCCAGGCCGGGTCGACCGGCACGGACGTGGCGTCGACGACGTCCCGGCCGAGCAGCTCGCCGAGCGCGGCGGCCAGCTGGTCCTCCGTGACGAGCTCGCGCTCCAGCAGCAGCTGGCCGAGCCTGCGGTGCCGGCCCGCCCCCTGCTCCTCCAGGACCCGGTCGAGGGACTCCTCGTCGAGCGCCCGGCGCTCGACGAGGATCTCGCCCAGCCGGCGGCGCAGCCTCTGCTCGGCCGCGGCACCGTCGGGCGCAGGCTCACGCAGAAGGGTCACGCTCGTCAGATCGGCGCGGCGCGGCCGCCTCTTGACGATTCGTCGGCTCGGACGTCCTGGTCGGCGAGCTCCTCGGCGAGGTCCCTCAGCTCCGAGCGCAGGAAGTCCCTCGTCGCCACCTCACCCAGGGTGATCCGCAGCGCGGCCACCTCACGGACGAGGTACTCGGTGTCGGCGATCGACCGCTCGTCGCGGTCGCGGTCCTGGTCGTACTGCACGCGGTCGCGGTCGGACTGCCGGTTCTGGGCGAGCAGGATCAGGGGGGCCGCGTAGGAGGCCTGCAGGGACAGCACCAGGGTCAGCCCGATGAACGGCCACGGGTCGTAGCGCAGGCGATCGGGTGCGAGGGAGTTCCACAGCACCCAGGTGATGACGAACGTCGTCATGTAGGCGATGAAGCGCCAGCTGCCGATGAACCGGGCGATCCGCTCGGACACCCGGCCGAACGTGTCGGGGTCGTAGGCCCGTCGCGGCACCCGACGGCGGGCCTCGAAGGGCTGGTCGAGGCTGCGCCGCCTGGCCTCACGAGCCACGGTCGGCCTCCCGGCCCTCGTCCTGGTCGCGGTCGCGCCAGTCGTCGGGGAGCAGGTGGTCGAGGACGTCGTCGACGGTCACCGCGCCGAGCAGGTGCCCGTTGGCGTCGACGACGGGCAGTGCGACCAGGTTGTAGGTGGCCAGGTACGTCGTCAGCCGGGGGAGCTGGGTCTCGGGCGGCAGCGGCTCGAGGTCGGTGTCGCACACCCGGGAGACCAGGGTCGCCGGGGGCTCGCGCAGCAGCCGCTGGATGTAGGCCACCCCGATGAAGCGTCCGGTCGGCGTGTCCAGCGGCGGGCGGCAGACGTAGACCTGCGAGGCCAGCGCCGGGGACAGGTCGGGGTTGCGCACCCGGGCGAGCGCCTCGGCGACCGTCGCGTCGGGGGGCAGCACCACCGGCTCGGGGTTCATCAGCCCGCCGGCGGTGTACTCGTCGTAGACCAGCAGCCGACGCACGTCCTCGGCGTCCTCGGGCTCCATCAGCTCCAGCAGCTGCTCGGCCTGGTCGGGCGGCAGCTCGCCCAGCAGGTCGGCGGCGTCGTCGGGGGCCATCGCCTCCAGGACGTCGGCCGCCCGCTCCTGCTCGAGGACACCCAGGATCTGGATCTGGTCGTCCTCGGGGAGCTCCTCGAGGACGTCGGCGAGCATCTCGTCGTCGAGCGCTGCGGCGACCTCACCCCGTCGCTTGGGCGTGAGCTCGTGCAGGGCGGAGGCCACGTCGGCCGGCCGCTTGCCCTCCAGGCTGGCGACCAGGCTGGCCGCGCTCTGGTTCGCCTCGACGTCGGCCAGGCCGGCGACGTCGCCCCAGCCGACGACGACCGTCTCGCCGCGGCGGCGGAAGGTGCCCGAGGCGCCACGCCGGACGAACAGCTGGGTGATCACCCAGTCGCGGGAGCGGTCCTGCTCCATGCCCACGTCGACGACCGACACCGCCGCATCGGACTCCAGGAGCGTGGCCCGCCGGTCCAGCAGCTCCGCCAGGACGAGGGTCTCGCCGCTGCGCTGCTCGAACCGCCGCATGTTGACGACCCCGGTGGTGATCACCTGGCCGGGGTCGAGCGCGGTGACGCGGGTCATCGGCAGGAAGATCCGCCGGCGCATGGGCACCTCGACGACGAGGCCGAGCACCCGGGGGGGCTGGCGCGCGGAGCGCAGCGTGGCCACCACGTCGCGGATCCGCCCGACCTGGTCGCCGTTCGGGTCGAACACGGCGACCCCGGCCAGGCGGGCGATGAACACTCGGCCCGCTCCGCTCACGGGGGGAGGCTACCGGCGCTCGGCCCCCAACTCGGGCCACCACGCTCCCTGGACTTGGCCGGCCTGCGGAGTAGGGTGGCGCGAGATCGTCCGGCGCGCCCCCGAACAACCCGGATGCCCCCGCCGAGACCCGCCGCCACCAGAGGACCTGCCTGCTATGCGACTGAAGCGAACCCCGTCTTCGATGACCCTGGTGATCGGGAGCGTCCTCGGCCTCCTGCTCGTCCTGACCGCCGGGGC
>DAIRVJ010000019.1:20868-23290 GCA_036802895.1 Candidatus Nanopelagicales bacterium | reverse complement strand
CCGGTGACGTCGCGACGGTCGTAGGAGTACCCCCGCAGGTCGGCCAGCCGCACCCCGGCGACCCGCAGGTTCTCGAACTCGTTGTACTTGCCCACCGCCGCGAACGCGATCCGGTCGTAGATCTCGCTGACCTTGTGCAGGGCCCGCGACGGGTTCTCGGCCACGAACAGGATCCCGTCGGCGTACTGCACGACCACCACGCTGCGTCCGCGGGCGATGCCCTTGCGGGCATAGTCCGCCTTGTCCTTCATGATCTGTTCGGGCGAGACGTAGAACGGGATCGACACCGGTGGTCCTCAGCGCTGGTAGGGACGGGGACGTCGGGGGTGGAGCCAAAGGGTCAGGGCAGCGGCACGGCGGACGGACCGTCCGGACGTGCCAGCCGGGCGGCCACGACCCGCTCGACCAGCGAGCCGATCTCGGCGTCGGGCATCCGGCGGTAGCCCTCGGGGCCGACCACCGCGACGACCGGGAAGATCCGCCGGGCCAGGTCGGGTCCGCCGGTGGCCGAGTCGTCGTCGGCGGCGTCGTACAGCGACTCCACGACGGCGGAGACCGCCTGCTCCTCGGTCAGCTCGGGACCGTAGAGCTTCTTGAGGGCCCCTCGGGCGAACATCGCCCCGGAGCCGACCGCGTGGAACGCGTGCTCCTCGTAGCGACCGCCGGTCACGTCGTAGGAGAAGATCCGGCCGAACTGCTGCTCGAGGTCCCACCCGGCGAACAGGGGGACGACGGCCAGGCCCTGCATGGCCATCCCGAGGTTCCCGCGGATGAGCGTGGCCAGCCGGTTGGCCTTGCCGTCGAGCGACAGCGACGCGCCCTCGATCTTCTCGTAGTGCTCGAGCTCCACCTGGAACAGCCGGACGACCTCGACGGCCAGCCCGGCGGTGCCGGCGATGCCCACCGCGGAGTACTCGTCGGCCGGGAAGACCTTCTCGATGTCCCGTTGGGCGATGACGTTGCCCATCGTGGCTCGCCGGTCGCCGGCCATCACGACCCCGCCGGGGAACGTCGCCGCGACGATGGTCGTCGCGTGCGGGGTGTCGATCGTGCCCCCGGCGGGCAGGGACCGGCCGGCGGGGAGCATCTCAGGGGCAAGGCCGTGCAGGAACTGGGTGAACGAGGACGACCCGGGCGTCAGGAACGCAGCCGGCAGCCGGCCGTCGCGCAGGATGGGGCTCTCCACGGTGATCCTTCCGAGCGGGTGGGGAGCGGCTACTCGCCGCCCTTCTGGACGAACGACCGGACGAACTCCTCCGAGTTCTGCTCCAGCACCCCGTCGATCTCGTCGAGGAGCGAGTCGACGTCCTGGTCGAGGGCGGCCTTGCGCTCGGCGGCGTCGGTGGTCTCGAGCTCCTCAGGCGCCTGGTCGGCCTCGTCGCCACGACGCGACACCCGCTCCTGGCCCCCGCTGTGATCCTTGCTGGTCACGGTGTGCCTCCCATCACCACGGCGTGCACCCTACGAACCTATACGTCGGCACCGACGATCGGCCCGATGAGCGCGCAGCCGGTTCGTCTTAACGGGGCGTTAGCGGGGATCTGCTGCACCGTTAGGCGCCGCCTGCCGATGGTTGACCCATGACCTCACCCCCTCATCGCCGCCGTGACCGGGCCGTCTGGGTCGTCGACGCACTGACCGCTGGTGCAGCGGCCGGAGCGCTGGCCGCCACTGGCGCCATCACCTTCGGACTGTCCGGTGCTGCGTCCGCGCTCACCGCGGCCGCGGGACTGTCCACCTCGGCCACCCCCGAAGCCAGCGGGCTGGCTCAGCCGGCTACCCGGCCCAGCGCGGCGCCGAGGGCCTCGGCGGCCGCCACCGCCGCGCAGACAGCGGCGGCGAAGGCTGCGACGAAGGCCGCGGCAGCCGCCGCCGTGCGGACCAGCAGGGCCGCGGCCACCCGAGCCGCGAGCACCCGGACGGCGACCGCCTCCCGGACGGCGTCAGCGACGAGGGCCCCAGCCACCCGCACCCCGGCTCCCGCGCCGAGCAAGGCACCGACCACGAAGGCACCGGCCCCCAAGCCCAAGCCCACCCCCAAGCCGAGCGCCTCCTCGAGCGGCTCGTGACCGTCGCGACCTCCGCCGAGCCAGCCAGCGAGCCGGCCAGCGAGCTGACGGCCGAGTGGCCGCTCTGGGGCGGCCGCGCCCAGGTGACGCTGCGCGTCGACGGGCTCGACGGGCTCGACGAGCTCGACGGTCCGACGGCGCTGGCCACCGCCCGACGGCTGGTCCAGGCTCAGACGGCCGCCATGGACGCGGCCGCCAGCCGGTTCCGTCCCGACTCCGAGGTGACCCGACTCGCCGCCGCCGGCGGGCGTCCGCTCCCGGCGTCCCCCCTGCTCCGCGAGGCGGTCGCGGTCGCCCTGCGCGCCGCCGACCTCACCGGTGGTGCGGTCGACCCGACGCTCGGCCAGGCGCTG
>DAIRVJ010000019.1:0-20768 GCA_036802895.1 Candidatus Nanopelagicales bacterium | reverse complement strand
TCGACCCGACGCTCGGCCAGGCGCTGGTCGACGCGGGCTACGACACCGACCTCGCCCTGCTGCCGAAGGACCGGGCGAAGCCTCTCACCCGGGTCCGGCGCCTGGTGGCCTGGCGCGACGTCCGGGTAGACGACGACGCGGGGACGATCCAGGTTCCTGAGGGGGTGCTGCTCGATCTCGGAGCCACCGCGAAGGCCCTGGTCGCCGACCGGGCCGCGGCCGAGGCGCACGCCGTCCTGGGCCTGCCGGTGCTCGTCAGCCTGGGCGGTGACCTCGCCGTGGTCGGGACGGGCGCCGAACCCTGGCTGGTGGGCGTGCGCGAGCGGCCGGGCGACCCCGACCAGACCGTGGTCCGGATCGGTGACTGCGGCGTGGCCACCTCGACCACCCAGGCCCGCCGGTGGCGGATGGCGGGCCGGCCGGTCCACCACCTGCTCGACCCCACGACCGGGCTGCCCGCCCGCGAGGTCTGGCGGACCGTCACCGTCTGCGCCGGCTCGTGCGTGGACGCGAACACGGCCAGCACCGCCACCGTCGTCATGGGACGCGAGGGAGCCGCCTGGCTGTCCGGAACGGGACTGCCCGCTCGGCTGGTGGGCATCGATGGCCAGGTGCGCACGCTCGGCGGCTGGCCGGCCGACCAGGCCCGTGACCGGGGGGCCGCATGACCCACCTCCTCGCCGACGGTCTGGTCGACCTGCAGCTGGACCCGAAGCTGGCCTGGTACCTCACCCGGTCCAGCGGGCTGGTGCTGCTCGTGCTGTTCACCCTCGCCACCGTGCTCGGCATCGCCTCGCGCGTGGGTCAGGCCGGTCGGTGGGTCCCCCGGTTCGTCGCGACCGACCTGCACCGGCGGATCAGCCTGCTGGCCGTGCTGCTGCTCGTGCTGCACGTGCTCTCGTCGATCGCGGACAACTGGGCGACGATCACCTACCTGGACGCGGTCGTGCCCTTCCAGGGCAGCTACCGCCCGTTGTGGCTGGGGTTCGGCACGCTCACCCTCGACGTGATCCTGGCGATGGTCGGGACCAGCCTGCTCCGGCACCGGATGCCTCCGCGCGCCTGGAAGGCCATCCACCTCAGCGTCTACGCCGTCTGGCCGGTGGCCGTCCTGCACGGGCTGGGCACCGGCTCCGACACCCGCAAGATCCCGGTGCTCATCCTGACCTTCGCCTGCGTGGGGCTCGTGCTGCTCACCGTCGGGTGGCGGATCCTCGGCGCACCGGACCGGCTGCGACTCCCGCAGGTGGCGACCCTGGTCGCGCTGCCGCTCGCGCCGCTGCTGCTCGCCTCGTGGGTTCTCGGCGGTCCGCTCGCCCCGGGCTGGGCCAAGCGATCGGGGACCCCGCCGCCACCGTCGTCCACCGCGTCCGAGCCCTCCCCCTCGCCAGCCGGAGCCAAGTGATGACCGAGCCCTCCTCGACCGAGGCCCGCCAGGGCATCCCCGTGCTCAGCCCGACGGCGACCCGCACCACCAGGTACGGTCCGACGCCGCCCGCGTCGGACTCGACCCGGATCCTGCGCGGCATCCGCGCCGACGGGACCCGACTCAGCCTGGCCGAGCACGTCGCCCTGCACGGTCCCCTGCCCCACTGGCCGGGAACCTCCGGTGAGCACCCCGTGGTGCGCGCCGCGGACGCCGCCGGGCTGCTGGGCAAGGGCGGCGGCCGGTTCCCGCTCGCCCGCAAGATGCGCACGGTCGTCGAGTCCGCCGGGCCCCTGCGGCGGCCGGTGGTCGTCGTCAACGCCGCGGAGAGCGAGCCGGCCTCCCGCAAGGACGCCGCCCTGCTGAGCCTGGTCCCCCACCTGGTGCTGGACGGCGCGGTCGCCGCGGCGGCCGCGGTCAACGCCAGGGAGATCGTGCTGTGGCTGCACCGTGGCGAGCCGGCGAAGCGTCGAGCGGTCGAGGCGGCGATCGCCGAGCGCCGAGGCGCCCGGCTGCCCGGTCGGTTCCGGGTGGTGGAGGGACCTCCGCGGTACGTCGGCGGGGAGGCCTCCGCGATGGCCTCGTTCCTCTCCGGCGGCGAGGCCCGGCCCCGCATGTCGCCCCCGCGGGTGGCTGAGCGCGGCGTCGACGGCCGACCCACCCTGGTGTCCAACGCGGAGACGTTGGCCCACCTCGCCCTCGTCGTCCGGCACGGCCCGACCTGGTACCGCGGCCTGGGCACCGCAGCCGAGCCCGGGACCGCCCTCATCACGCTGACCGGGGCGGTCGCGCTGCCGGGGGTCATCGAGGTCGGCGTCGGCACCTCGATCGGGGCGATCCTGGCCGCGGCGGGCGGGACGACGTCCAACCCGGCCGCGCTGCTGATCGGTGGCTACGCCGGCACCTGGGTGCCGGCCGAGCGGGGGCGTCCGCTGACGTGGGCGGCCGAGTCGCTGGCCAGCGCCGGCGTCTCCGGTGGTGTCGGCCTGATCGCGGTGCTACCCGAGGGAGCGTGCGTGGTCGCCGAGACCGCCCGACTCGCCGGGTGGCTGGCCGGCGAAGGGGCTCAGCAGTGCGGGCCCTGCCTCAACGGGCTGCCCGCGCTGGCCAAGGCCTGCCGCACGCTGGCCACCGGCCCCGCGGCCGACTCCGCGCCCCCGCTGCTGCGCCGCTGGGCCGGCATGGTCGAGGGACGCGGCGCCTGCCACCATCCCGACGGTGTCGCCGGGCTGGTCCGGTCGATGCTGGAGGCGTTCCCCGAGGAGGTGGCGCGGCACGCGGCCGGCCTGCCCTGTGCGAGCGCGCACGCCACCGCCCGTCAGTCCGTCCTCGCCCTGCCCGCCCCCGAGCACGGGGAGCTGGCATGGCGCTGATCACCCGACCCTCGCGCCGGACGGCGGCCGCCAGCCGGCTGATCGTGGACTGGACCCGTTGCGACGGACACGGCCTGTGCGCCGAGCTGCTGCCGGAGGTGGTCACGCTCGACGACTGGGGCTTTCCGGTCGTGGGATCCGCGGTGCCGCCGCACCTGGAGGAGCTGGCGCTGCGCGCGCGGGCCGCCTGCCCGGTGCTGGCCCTCAGGCTGGAGCGCGAGTGAGCGCGTCGACGAGGTCGGCCGCCGTCGCGCACTGATCGAGCAGGGCGCCCACGTGCGCCTTGGTGCCTCGCAACGGCTCGAGCGTCGGCACCCGTTGCAGGGACGAGCGGCCCGGGATGTCGAAGATCACCGAGTCCCACGAGGCCGCCGCGACGTGGTCGGCGTACCGGCGCAGGCACTCCCCCCGGAAGTAGGCGCGGGTGTCCTCCGGTGGCTCGGCAACGGCCGTGGCCGTCTCGTCGTCGCTCACCAGCCGGTCGATCCGGCCGCGAGCCACCAGCCGGTGGTACAGACCCTTGTCGGGACGGACGTCGGAGTACTGCAGGTCGACGGCCTGCAGCCGGGCGCTCTCCCACCCCAGCCCGTCGCGCTCCCGGTAGGCCTCGAGCAGCTGCCACTTCGCCACCCAGTCCAGCTCCCGAGCCAGGCTGGCCGGGTCGGTCGCCAGTCGGGTCAGCACCGACTCCCACCGGTCGAGCACGTCGACGGTCTCGGCGTCCGCGTCGCTGCCGTACCGGTCCTCGACGTACTTGCGCGCCTGCTCGAGGTACTCCAGCTGCAGCTGCACGGCGGTGAGCCGGCGGCCGTCGCGCAGCCGGACCAGGTGGGCGAGCGAGGGGTCGTGCGAGACGGCGTGCAGCTCGCCGACCGGCTGCGCGACGGACAGGCTGCTGCCCTCGAGGAACCCCTCCTCGATCATGGAGATGACCAGCGCCGTCGTCCCGAGCTTGAGATAGGTGGAGATCTCGCACAGGTTGGCGTCGCCGATGATCACGTGCAGCCGGCGGTAACGCTCGGCGTCCGCGTGCGGCTCGTCGCGGGTGTTGATGATGGGTCGCTTGAGCGTGGTCTCCAGGCCCACCTCGACCTCGAAGTAGTCCGCGCGCTGGCTGAGCTGGAAGCCATGGTCGCGGCCGTCCTGCCCGAGGCCCACCCGCCCCGATCCGCACACCACCTGGCGGGTCACGAAGAACGGCGTCAGGTGCCGGACGATGTCCGCGAACGGGGTCTCCCGCCGCATCAGGTAGTTCTCGTGGGTGCCGTAGGAGGCCCCCTTGTTGTCCGTGTTGTTCTTGTAGAGCTGGATCGGGCTCGCCTGGGGCAGCTGGTGGGCGAGCTCGGCCGCCCGAGCCATGATCCGCTCGCCGGCGACGTCCCAGCGGACCGCGTCCCGGGGCGACAGCACCTCGGGCGAGGAGAACTCGGGGTGCGCGTGGTCGACGTACAGTCGGGCGCCGTTGGTGAGGATGACGTTGGCCAGCCCGAGGTCCTCGTCGGTGAGCTGGCTCGCGTCGGCCGCGTCGCGGGACAGGTCGAACCCCCGGGCGTCCCGCAGCGGGTTCTCCTCCTCGAAGTCCCACCGGGGTCGACGGTGGTGGCCGTCGGCCAGCGCGTAGGCGTTCACCACCTGCGACGACGCGAGCATCGCGTTCGCGCCGGGCTGACCGGACACGGTGATGCCGTACTCGGTCTCGATTCCCATGACGCGCCGGACGGTCATGGCACGAGGGTACGTCGTGCGGCCGACGCCCGCCGGTTGCGGCGGTCCGGGGTCAGCGTGCGCCGTCCCGGGTCCCGCGTGGCGCGGTAAGGGGTGAGCACGGACCGTAACGGGTGCGGGTGCCCGTTGCCGTCCACGTCCACCTGCCTCGCCTGGTCAACGCGACGCGCCTACAGGTACTGGCCGGTGTTCGCGACGGTGTCGATGGAGCGGCCGGCCTCGGGGCCCTTCTTGCCCTGGATGAGGGTGCGGATGAACACGATTCGCTCACCCTTCTTGCCCGAGATCCGCGCCCAGTCGTCCGGGTTCGTCGTGTTGGGGAGGTCCTCGTTCTCCTTGAACTCGTCGACACAGGCCTCGAGCAGGTGGGAGACCCGGATGCCCCGCTGCTGACGGTCGAGGAAGTCCTTGATCGCCATCTTCTTCGCCCGGGAGACGATGTTCTCGATCATCGCCCCGGAGTTGAAGTCCTTGAAGTACAGGATCTCCTTGTCGCCGCCGGCGTAGGTCACCTCCAGGAACTGGTTCTCCTCCGACTCCGAGTACATCTTCTCGACCGCGCGCTGGATCATGGCGGCGCAGGTGGCCTCGGCGGACCCGCCGTGCTCGGCCAGGTCGTCGGCGTGCAGCGGCAGCTGCGGCACCAGGTACTTGCTGAAGATGTCGCGGGCCGCCTCGGCGTCCGGGCGCTCGATCTTGATCTTCACGTCCAGCCGGCCGGGACGCAGGATCGCCGGGTCGATCATGTCCTCGCGGTTCGACGCCCCGATGACGATGACGTTCTCCAGCCCCTCGACGCCGTCGATCTCCGACAGCAGCTGGGGGACGATCGTGGTCTCGACGTCGGAGGAGACCCCCGAGCCGCGGGTGCGGAACAGCGAGTCCATCTCGTCGAAGAAGACGATGACCGGGTTGCCCTCCGTGGCCTTCTCCCGGGCCCGCTGGAACACCAGCCGGATGTGCCGCTCGGTCTCGCCGACGTACTTGTTGAGCAGCTCCGGACCCTTGATGTTGAGGAAGAACGACCGCCCCTCCGGCCGGCCGGTGCGCTCGGCCACCTTCTTGGCGAGGGAGTTGGCCACCGCCTTGGCGATCAGCGTCTTGCCGCAGCCCGGCGGGCCGTAGAGCAGGATGCCCTTGGGGGGAGCCAGCTGGTGCTCGGCGAACAGGTCCGGATGCAGGTAGGGCAGCTCGACCGCGTCCCGGATCTGCTCGATCTGCGCCGCCAGGCCGCCGATGCCCGAGTAGTCGATGTCGGGCACCTCCTCCAGGACGAGCTCCTCGACCTCCGACTTGGGGATGCGCTCGAAGACGTAGCCGGACCTCGGCTCCAGCAGCAGCGAGTCACCGGCCCGCAGGGGTACGTCGGAGAGGGTGTCCGCGAGCCGGACGACCCGCTCCTCGTCGGTGTGCCCGATGACCAGGGCCCGCTCGCCGTCGTCGAGCAGCTCCTTGAACATCACGACGTCGCCGATGCGCTCGAAGCTCATCGCCCGGATCACGTTGGTCGCCTCGTTGAGCATGACCTCCTGGCCGTGGCGCAGCCCCTCCGCCTCGACGTCGGGGCTCACCGCGACGCGCAGCTTGCGGCCACCGGTGAAGACGTCCACGGTGCCGTCGTCGTGCCGTTCGAGGAACACGCCGAAGCCGGACGGCGGCTGGGCCAGCCGGTCGATCTCCTCGCGCAGGGCCACGATCTGGTCGCGCGCCTCGCGCAGCGTGCCCGCGAGCCGCTGGTTCTGGCTCAGCGCGGCCGCCACCTCGGCCTCCTTGGCCGCAAGGCGCTCCTCGAGCGTCCGCACCCGCGCGGCCCGGCTCTCGTCGTCGTACGCCGACATGGTGCTCACCTCCCGCTGCAGCGGTTCGGTTCGACCCTACCCGCGCCGCCGCAGATCGCTAGTCCGTCGGCATCTTCGGCACGTCACGGCGCTCTCACGAGCCCGAGGCGCGCACCAACTTGCCGCCGACGGCCACCAGCCGGCGGACGACGTGCCGGTCCGGGCAGCAGCGGGGGACGTCCGGGCGGCTCCAGCCGTCCGCCTGGACGGTCACCCGGTCGCCGACCACCGCCAGCCCGGTCACCACCAGCTGCTGCTGAGGGCGCACGGCCACGGCCGCGACCGAAAGAGCCTCCGAGTGGTCGATGACGTACACCCCGGACGGCGGGTTCCCAGCCCCCGACTCACAGTGGGCGGCCACCACCGACCGCGCCCCCGGGGCGAGCAGGTCGGGCGCGTCGCGGACCAGGTCGAGGGTCGTCGGGGCGTCGGGCGTGCAGCCGAGGGGGACCGCGAGCAGGGCCGCGGCGGCGGCCTCGTCCAGTCGGCTGGACGGCGCTGGGGCGGCCCGGGTGGCGTCGTCGGAACGCCACGGCGGGCCCGAGGCGACCAGGCCGGCCCCGACGACGGCCAGCATGAGCACCAGGGCAGCCGGACGCGGCAGGGTGCGCTCAGGGGACACGAGGGCCATCATCACCAACCGGGCGAACAGGACATACCGACGCGGGCAATCTACGGCAGGACGACCCCTCCGGCCGAATCCGGCGCGTCGGGGTGTTCGGCGTGTCGCGGTCAGCCCGTGGCGGGCCCGCCCTTCGCCGGACGCCGGCGCAGCTGGGGCGGCGTGACTCCGTCGGCCAGCCGTCGGGACTGCACGAGGAACCCGGTGTGCCCCACCATCCGGTGGTCCGGCCGCACCGCCAACCCCTCGACGTGCCAGGTGCGCACCAAGGACTCCCAGGAGGCGGGCTCGGTGAAGCGGCCGTCGGCCCGCAGCGCCTCGACGACGGTCGACAGCTGCGTCGTGGTCGCCACGTAGACGACGACGACCCCTCCGGGCACCAGCGCGCGGGCCGTGGCGTCCAGGCACTCCCACGGCGCGAGCATGTCGAGGACGACGCGGTCGACCTCGGTCTCGGCCAGCTCGTCCTGGAGGTCACCGACCGTCAGGCGCCACCCCGGCGGACGTCGGGTGAAGAACGTCTCGACGTTGCGCGTCGCCACCTCCGCGAAGTCCGCGCGCCGTTCGTAGGACGACACCAGGCCGCTGTCGCCCACCGCCTGGAGCAGCGCGCAGGTCAGCGCGCCCGAGCCGACGCCGGCCTCGACCACGCGGGCGCCCGGGAACACGTCCCCCAGCGTGACGATCTGGGCGGCGTCCTTGGGGTAGACGACCGCTGCGCCCCTGGGCATCGACAGCACGAAGTCGGCGTACAGCGGACGCAGGGCCAGGTACTCGGCTCCCCCTCCGGAGCGCACCACGCTGCCCTCGGGAGAGCCGATCAGCGCGTCGTGCGCGATCGCCCCGTGATGGGTGTGGAAGTCCTTTCCGGGGCTGAGCAGCACGGTGTGGCGGCGGCCCTTGGCGTCGGTCAGCTGGGCCCGGTCGCCGGCACGGAAGGGGCCGCGGTGCCGCGATCCGGTCGGCTCGTCCACGGCTGGCAGCGTACGGGAGCCGAGGAGTGGCCTCGGGTGACCGGCCCGGGCTCAGGCGCCGGCGAAGCTCGCCTCGACGTCCGCCGTGGTCAGGACGCCCCGTACCGAGCCGTCCGGCTCGACGACGAGGTACTCCGACGCCGGGGTGGCCTGCATGGCCTCGATGAGTGCCTCGCCGGCCAGGTCGGTGCGCAGGACCAGGCCGGGGTCGAGCCGACGGGAGACCTCGCCGACGGTGACCCAAGGTCGTCGCGCGAGCGGGGTCGCCCGGACCGCCGCCTCGTTGACCAGGCCGGTGGTCCGGCCGTCGGCATCGGCGACCACCAGCGCCCGAGCGCCGGCGTCGGCCAGCCGGCGCAGGGCCTCGCCCAGCGGGGTGTCGGCCGGGACGGCGAGAGCCGGCCGGACCAGCCCGAGCACGGTCAGCGCGGGCAGCCGGGCGCGCACCCGGGCCGACCGCAGCGCCTGGGTCGACCCCGACCACAGGAACAGCCCGATCACCGCGGACCACAGCACGAAGATCGGGTCGGGCCGGCCGCCGGCCAGGCCGGCGATCAGGAAGGGCAGCGCGACGGTCAGCAGCGCGACGACTCGGCCGGCCCAGGCCCCGACCAGGGTGCCGGTCGTCTCCCGGCCGGACACCTTCCACACCGCCGCCGCCAGCATGCTCCCGCCGTCCAGCGGCAGGCCGGGCAGCAGGTTGTAGATGCCCACGAACAGGTTCGCGGCGGTCACCTGGAAGAGCAGCAGGTGGGCGAGCGTGCCCTGGTCGGTCAGCAGCAGGCCGGCCCACCCGGCGGCCGCGATGACCAGCGTGGTGAGCGGGCCCGCCGCGGACACCGCGAAGCTGCGCCAGGGCGTGCCGGGGGGCCGGTCGAGTGCGGTCACCCCGCCGAGCATGTACAGCGTGACCGAGCGCACCGGGAGGCCGAACCCCCGGGCGACCACCGCGTGGGCCAGCTCGTGGCCGAGGATCGAGAGGTAGAGCAGCCCGGCGAAGAGGGCGGCGACCAGGTACTTGCGGGAGCCGAGCCCGGAGTCGACCGACTCGATCGCCGGCAGGAACGCCACCGCCACCAGCGCCGCGGTGACGAACAGCGAGACGTTCGCGTAGACCGGGACGCCGAAGAACGACCCCATCCGGATGCCGGGGGACGGCGAGTCATCGGCCACCCCTCGATGCTAGACGGGCCCGCGCGCGGCGCAGCGAAAGCGTCGGACCCCTGTCCTACAGTCGGGTCCATGACGACGACGAGCCTGCCGACCGCCGACCCCCCGGGGGTCCCGGCGGGGGCGGCGGCGGCGCCCGGGCCGTCGCTGTCGCCGTCCAGGGCCGCCGACTTCATGACCTGCCCGCTGCTCTACCGCTTCCGGGTCGTCGACCGGTTCCCCGAGGCGCCAAGCCTGGCCGCCACGCGCGGCACGGTCGTGCATGCCGTGCTCGAGCGGCTGTTCGACCTGCCAGCCGCCGAGCGCACGCTGTCCGCCGCCGCCGGGCTGCTGGAGCCGGAGTGGGCGCGGCTGCTCGACGCCGAGCCCGAGCTGGCCGACCTGGTGGCGGGCGAAGGGGGCAGCGACCCGGCCGAGCTGCTGACCGGCGCGCTGGGCCTGCTGGAGCGCTACTTCGAGCTGGAGGACCCGACCCGGCTCGAGCCGGCCGAGCGCGAGCTGCACGTGTCGACCGTGCTCGACTCGGGGCTCACCCTGCGCGGCTACGTCGACCGGCTCGACGTGGCGCCGTCCGGGGATCTCCGGGTGGTCGACTACAAGACCGGGCGCGCCCCCACCGAGGGCTTCGAGGCCAAGGCGCTGTTCCAGATGCGGTTCTACGCACTGGTCCTGTGGCGGTTGCGCGGCGTGGTGCCCCGCCAGCTGCAGCTGCTCTACCTGGGCAGCGGCGAGGTGCTCACCTACCGCCCCGACGAGGCCGACCTGCTGGCCACCCAGCGCAAAGTCCAGGCGCTGTGGGCGGCCATCGCCCGGGCCGCCGAGAGCGGGGACTGGCGCCCCAACCCGTCCCGGCTGTGCGACTGGTGCGACCACCAGGCCCGCTGCCCCGCCAAGGGCGGCACGCTGCCCCCGCTGCCCGAACTGGGTCCCGACCTGACCGCCGCCGTGCTCCCGGTCGAGGCCGACGAACCGTCTCCCCGCATGCCGGTCGACGAGGTCTGATCCCCAAGCGGTGGCCGGGGCCCGCTCAGGGCCCGCTCAGGGCCCGCTCAGGGCCCGCTCAGGGCCCGCTCAGGGCCCGCCCCGAGGGATGGCGCCGCCGCTGATCTTAGAGTGGGAGCCGAACACCCCCCTCGCCTGGAGGTCCCGTGACCACCCCCTCCGCTCTCGCCAGCGCCACCGCCGTCCGAGCCCTCGACCTCGTCAAGGTGTACGGAGAGGGCGAGACCGCGGTCACCGCTCTGGACGGTGTGTCCCTCGAGCTCGCCCGCGGCGGGTTCACCGCGATCATGGGCCCGTCCGGCTCCGGCAAGTCGACGCTCATGCACTGCCTGGCCGGCCTGGACTCGGTGACGACCGGGCAGGTGTTCATCGGCGACACCGACCTCACGACCCTCGACGACAACCGGCTGACCCGGCTGCGCCGCGACCAGGTCGGCTTCGTGTTCCAGTCGTTCAACCTGCTGCCCACGCTGAACGCGCGGGAGAACATCACCCTGCCGATGGACATCGCCGGCCGTAAGCCCGACCAGGCCTGGCTCGACGAGGTGATCGACACGGTCAACCTGCGCGACCGGCTGCACCACCGCCCGTCGGAGCTCTCCGGCGGGCAGCAGCAGCGGGTTGCCGTGGCCCGCGCGCTGGCCGCCCGGCCGCTGGTGATCTTCGCGGACGAGCCCACCGGCAACCTGGACTCGCGGTCCGGGGTGGAGGTGCTCGGCTTCCTTCGGCAGTCGGTCAACTCCCTCGGGCAGACCGTGGTGATGGTGACGCACGACCCGAACGCGGCGTCCTTCGCCGACCGGGTGGTCTTCCTGGCCGACGGCCGGATCGTCGACGACATGGCCGACCCGACCGCCGAGCGGGTCATCCAGCGGATGACCCACCTGGACACCCGCCCCGGGGACGGGCAGGCCTGACCATGCTCAAGGCGACCCTGCGCAGCCTGCTCGCCCACAAGCTCCGACTGCTGCTGTCCGGTGCGGCCGTCGTGCTCGGCGTGGCCTTCGTGGCCGGCACGCTGATCTTCACCGACACCCTGCAGAAGACCTTCAACGACCTGTTCACCCAGACCACGACGGACGTCGTGCTGACCCCCAAGCAGGAGTTCGAGGACACGTCCGGCGTCCTCCCGCCGACGGCCAGCCTGCCGTCGGAGCTGGTCCCCGTCGTCCAGGGTGTCGACGGGGTCGCCAAGGCCGAGGGCATCGTCTTCACGACGGGGGTGTCCATCATCGGCAAGGACGGCGACCCGGTCGGCGTCCAGGGCGCCCCCTCGTTCGGCTCGACCTGGTCGGAGGACCCCGACCTGAGCCCGTACCGGATCGCCGAAGGCCGTGGTCCGGTCACCGGCGGTGAGGTGGCCATCGACTCGCAGAGCGCCGAGCAGGGCGACCTGTCGGTCGGCGACACCGTGACCCTCATCACCACCGGCCCGCGGCTCGAGCCGACGATCGTCGGCATCTTCCGCTACGGCACCACGGGCAACCTGGCCGGGGCGAGCATCGTCGCCTTCCTGCCCACGGAGGCCCAACGCATCCTGCTGGCGCCGGACCGCTTCACCGAGATCGACGTGAAGGCCGATCCCGGGGTGTCCCAGGAGGAGCTGCGGCGGCGGATCGCGGCAGCGGTCGGCCCCGACGTGACGGTCAAGACGGGCGCTGAGGTGGCCGACCAGGCGGCCGCCAGCGTCAGCGAGGGCCTGCAGTTCGTCAACATCTTCCTGCTGGTCTTCGCGCTGGTCGCCTTGTTCGTGGGCACGTTCCTCATCCTCAACACGTTCTCCATGCTGGTCGCCCAGCGCACCCGGGAGCTCGGGCTGCTCCGGGCGGTCGGGGCCACCCGGCGACAGGTCACCGCGTCGGTCCTGGGTGAGGCCGCCATCGTCGGGACGCTCGGCGGTGCGACGGGTCTGGTGTTCGGCCTGGGCCTGGCGACGGGGCTGAAGGCGCTGTTCGAACGGCTCGGGCTCGACCTGCCGACCGGCGGGCTGGTGCTGCAGCCGCGCACGGTCGTCGCCTCGCTGCTCCTCGGGCTCGTCGTCACGGTCGCGGCCGCCTACCTGCCGGCCCGGCGGGCGTCGCGGGTGCCTCCCGTGGCCGCCCTGCGCTCCGGGGTGACGGTCAGCACTCGCTCGCTGCGCTTCCGGCTGCTCAGCGGCGCGGTGGTGCTGCTCGCCGGGATCGCCGCCCTGGCGGGCAGCGCCCCAGCCGACGGCCGCGATGCGGCGGTGCTGGTGGGGGTCGGCGCCCTGCTCAGCCTGATCGGGGTCATCACCCTCGCGCCAGCGCTCTCCCGCCCGGCCGTGCGCGTGCTCGGCCGACCGTTCCGCACCACCACCGGGCGGATCGCCGTGCAGAACGCCGCGCGCAACCCTCGGCGGACCGCCGTCACCGCGAGCGCGCTGATGATCGGCCTCGCGCTGGTCACCGCCTTCGGGATCCTCGGGGCATCGACGACCGCGTCCACGGACGCGGTGATCGACGACGTGCTGACCACCGACTACCTGGTCAGTGCGCGAACCTTCCAGCCGTTCACGCCGGAGGTCGCGGCCGCGCTGCGGAAGGTCGACGGCGTCGGCACGGTCTCGACCATCCGGATCGCGCCGGCCCGGATCGGCGGCAAGCAGACCTCGGTGACCGGCGTCGAGACGGGCACGATCCGTCAGATGCTGGACCTGCCCACCGGGCAGGGGTCGCTGGACGACCTCGACCGGCCGGGCATCGGGGTCGACTCGAACCTCGCCCAGAGCGAGGGCTACCGGCTGGGCGAGACGATCGAGGTGACCTTCCCGACGGGGAAGCGCTCGCTCCCGCTCGTCGCGGTCTACACCAGCGAGAGCGGATTCTCCGGCTACGTCGTCGACAACGCCACCTTCGTGGCCGCCGGCCTGCCCGCCCTGGACGCCCAGGTCTATCTCAAGGCGCGGACGGGAACCGACGCCGCGGCCCTGCGGCCGGCGCTGGAGCAGGCGCTGGCGCCCTACCCCACGGTCGAGCTTCAGGACCAGACCCAGCTGAAGAAGCAGATCCGCGACCAGATCCAGCAGCTGCTCACCCTCATCTACGCGCTGCTCGCTCTCGCGGTGCTGATCGCCGTCCTCGGCATCGTCAACACGCTGGTGCTGTCGGTCGTCGAACGGACCCGGGAGATCGGTCTGCTGCGGGCCGTGGGCGCCACCCGCCGCCAGCTGCGGCGGATGATCCGGGTCGAGTCGGTGGTCATCGCGGTGTTCGGGGCGATCCTCGGGACGGCGATGGGGCTGGTCTTCGGCGTGGCCCTCCAGCGCTCGCTGGCCGACTCCGGGATCGAGGTGCTGCAGGTCCCGTGGGCCCAGCTGGCGGCGTTCCTCGTCGTCTCGGGCGTCGTCGGGGTGCTGGCCGCCGTGTGGCCGGCGCGTCGAGCCGCCCGCCTCGACGTCCTGGACGCGATCGCCACCGAGTAGCCGTCGCGCTGGGCCGGCCGGACGACGCGACGGCTCAGTCCGCAGCGACCAGCGCGCGCAGCGCTGCGGTGTCCAGCCGCTCGAGTGACTCCACGACGTGCCGTCGGGGCGCCGGCTCGATCGGGACGACGAACGGCACGGCCACGACGAGGCAGCCGGCCGCCTCGGCGGCGGCGATGCCGACCGGGCTGTCCTCGAGCACGACGCAGCGCTCGGGCGCGACCCCGAGCCGGTGGGCTGCCAGCAGGTAGGGATCCGGGTTCGGCTTGGTCCGCGGGACCTCGTCGCCCGCCACGGTGGTGGTGAAGTGGTCGCCGCCGACGGAGGCGAGCACCGCGTCGACCAGCCGGCGCGGCGAGGAGCTGACCAGCGCGACCGGCACCCCGTGCACCACCAGGTCGTCGAGCAGCGCCTGCGCGCCCGGCCGGTGGTCGGACCCGTGGGCGAGCAGGTCGGCCATCGTGTCGATGAGCCGCTCCCCCACGACCTGCCACGGCAGCTCCGAGCCGGCCTTCGCCGCCATGTAGCGCGCGGCCCGTTCCATCGGCCCGCCGACGGTCGCCGCCTGGTCGTCGGCGTCCCAGCCGTCGTGCCCCAGCCCCTGCATGACCCGGCTCTCGGCGACGAACCAGGTGTGCTCGGTGTCGACCAGCAGGCCGTCCATGTCGAACAGGACCGCGGCGAGCTCAGCAGGCATCGGGATCAGCGGGCATTGAAGTACTTCGCCTCGGGGTGGTGGACGACGATCGCGGACGTGGACTGCTCCGGGTGCAGCTGGAACTCCTCGGACAGCGTGACGCCGATCCGGTCCGGCCGCAGCAGGTCCATGACGGCCGACTGGTCCTCCAGGTCAGGGCAGGCCGGGTACCCGAAGGAGTACCGCGAGCCCCGATAGGCCTGGCGCAGGATCGCGTCGAGGGCGGGGTCGTCCTCGCTGCCGAACCCCAGCTCGGCGCGCACTCGTGCGTGCCATGCCTCGGCGAGCGCCTCCGCCAGCTGCACCGACAACCCGTGCAGCTCCAGGTACTCGCGGTAGGCGTCCTTGGCGAACAGCTCCTGCGCGGCCTCGCCGATGCGGGCGCCCATCGTCACCACGGTGAACCCGACGACGTCGGTCTCCCCGCTGGGCCGGGGCCGGAAGAAGTCCGCCAGGCACAGGTGGCGGTCCCGCCGCTGGCGCGGGAAGGTGAACCGGGCGCGCTCGCTGCCGTCGGGGTGCAGCACGACCAGGTCGTCACCCTCGGCGACCGCCGGGAAGTAGCCGTACGCCACCGCGGCCTGCAGCAGCCCCTCGGTCTGCAGCCGGTCCAGCCACAGGCGCAGCCGGGGCCGGCCCTCGCTCTCGACCAGCTCCTCGTACGTCGCCCCGTCCGCACCGCGGCCGGGCTTCAGGCCCCACTGGCCGAGGAACAGCGCCCGCTCGTCCAGGTAGGCGGCGTAGTCGGCCAGCGGGACACCCTTGACCACCCGGTCCCCCCAGAACGGCGGCACCGGGACCGGGTTGTCCACCGCGACGTCGGATCGGGCCGGCATCTGGTCGGTCGGGGTCTCGTCCGGCCGCACGACGTCCCGCACCACGCGGGTGCGTAGCGGCGGCAGCGCCGGGCCGGGCTCCCCCCGGCCGTGGGCGACGAGGGCGTCCATCAGTCGCAGCCCCTCGAAGGCGTCGCGTGCGTACCGCACCTCGCCCAGGTAGAGCTCGGCGAGGTCCTGCTCGACGTAGGCCCGGGTGAGCGCGGCACCGCCCAGCAGCACCGGCCAGCGGGTCGCCCGGCCGCGCTGGTTGATCTCCTCCAGGTTCTCCCGCATGACCATCGTGGACTTGACGAGCAGCCCGGACATGCCGATCACGTCGGCGCGGTGCTCCTCGGCCGCGTCCAGGATCGCGCTGACCGGCTGCTTGATGCCGAGGTTGACCACGGTGTAGCCGTTGTTGGTCAGGATGATGTCGACCAGGTTCTTGCCGATGTCGTGGACGTCGCCCTTGACGGTGGCCAGCACGATGGTGCCCTTGCCCGGCCCCTCGACCCGGTCCAGGTGGGGCTCGAGGAAGGCGACGGCCGCCTTCATCACCTCGGCGGACTGCAGCACGAACGGCAGCTGCATCTGTCCCGAGCCGAACAGGTCGCCGACCGTCTTCATGCCGGCGAGCAGGGTGTCGTTGATGATCTCCAGGGCCGGCCGGGCGCCCAGGGCCGCGGTCAGGTCGTCCTCCAGGCCGGGGCGCTCGCCGTCGACGATGCGTCGCTCCAGCCGCTCGAACAGCGGGAGCGCGGCCAGCTCCTCGGCCCGGGACTGCCGCAGCGCGGTGGCGTCGACGCCCTCGAACAGGTCGAGGAACCGGGCCAGCGGGTCGTAGCCGGGTCGTCGCCGGTCGTAGACGAGGTCCAGCGCCACCTGGCGCTGCTCGTCCGGGATGCGGGCCGTCGGCAGGATCTTCGACGCGTGCACGATCGCGGAGTCCAGCCCGGCGCGCACGCACTCGCCCAGGAACACCGAGTTGAGGACCTGGCGGGCGGCCGGGTTCAGGCCGAACGACACGTTGGACAGCCCGAGCGTCGTCTGCACGTCCGGGTGCCGGCGCTTGAGCTCGCGGATCGCCTCGATGGTCTCCAGTCCGTCGCGGCGGGTCTCCTCCTGCCCGGTCGCGATCGGGAACGTCAGGCAGTCGACGAGGATGTCCTCGACCCGCATCCCCCAGCGGCCGGTGAGGTCGGTGATCAGCCGCTCGGCGACGGCGATCTTCCACTCCGCCGTACGGGCCTGCCCCTGCTCGTCGATCGTCAGGGCGACGACCGCCGCCCCGTGCTCGACGACCAACGGCATGATCCGCGCGAAGCGGGAGCCGGGACCGTCGCCGTCCTCGTAGTTGACCGAGTTGACGACCGACCGACCGCCCAGCATCTCCAGCCCGGCTTCGATGATCGCCGGCTCGGTGGAGTCCAGCACCAGCGGAAGCGTCGAGGCGGTCGCCAGCCGTCCGGCGATCTCCTTCATGTCGGCGACGCCGTCACGGCCCACGTAGTCGACGCAGAGGTCGAGCAGGTGGGCGCCGTCGCGGATCTGCTCCCGGGCGATCTCGACGCAGTGCTCGTAGCGGCCCTCGAGCAGGGCCTCCCGGAACGCCTTCGACCCGTTGGCGTTGGTGCGCTCGCCGATCGACAGGTAGGCGGTGTCCTGGCGGAACGGCACCTGCTGGTACAGGGAGGCGACGCCCGGCTCGGGTCGGGGCCGGCGCGGTGCCAGCGCCCGCCCGCCGACCCGCTCGACGACCCGGCGCAGGTGCTCCGGCGTGGTTCCGCAGCACCCACCGACCAGGGCCAGCCCGTACTCCCGGGTGAACACGTCGTGGGCGTCGGCCAGCTGGTCGGGGGTCAGCGGGTAGTGCGCGCCGTCCGGGCCCAGCTCGGGCAGCCCGGCGTTCGGCATGCACGACAGCAGGGGCCGGGCGTGGCGGGAGAGGTGGCGCAGGTGCTCGCTCATCTCCGCCGGCCCGGTGGCGCAGTTGAGGCCGAGCCCGTCGATGCCGAGCGGCTCGAGCGCAGCCAGGGCCGCGCCGATCTCGGTGCCCAGCAGCATGACGCCGGTCGTCTCGACGGTGACCTGAACGAAGACGGGGACGTCCCGCCCGGCCGCGGCGAGCGCCCGCCGGGCGCCCAGCACCGCCGCCTTCGCCTGCAGGAGGTCCTGGGCGGTCTCGACGAGCACCGCGTCAGCGCCGCCCGCCAGCATCCCCTCGACCTGGGTCGCGTAGGCGTCGCGCAACGCACGGAACCCGACGTGGCCGAGGGTGGGCAGCTTCGTGCCTGGTCCGACCGACCCGAGCACCCAGCGGGGCTGGTCCGACGTGCTCCAGGCGTCGGCTGCCTCGCGGGCGATCCGCGCGCCGGCCTCGGCGAGCTCGCGGATCCGGTGCTCGATGCCGTACTCGCCGAGGTTGGCCAGGTTGGCCCCGAACGTGTTCGTCTCGACGCAGTCGACGCCGACGGCCAGGTAGGCGTCGTGGACCGCCCGGACGACGTCCGGCCGGGTGGCGTTGAGGATCTCGTTGCAGCCCTCGTGGCCGTCGAAGTCGTCCAACGTCAGCGCGTGGGCCTGCAGCATCGTGCCCATCGCGCCGTCCGCCACGACGACCCGGCGACTGAGGGCTTGGCGTAGCCCTTCCGGGCCGGTCTGCGGTGTGGCCATGACCCGTCGAGCCTAGCCGCCGGCCGACGGCCACCTCGTCCGACGGCGCCGGCCCGGGTCGCTCAGCACGTAGGCTGGCGGTCGGCCGATCCGAGCACCGGACGGGCCGCGCGAGCCGGGCCAGGTCCGCGCATCCATCCCAGGAGGCCGTCGGTGATCGAGCTCGAGGGACTGCCGGAGCTGCTCGACCCTGTGCTGATCGCCGCGTTCGAGGGCTGGAACGACGCCGGGGACTCGGCGACCGACGCGATCGAGTACCTGGCCGAGCTCTGGGACGCCCGGCTGATCGGCGAGATCGACCCGGAGGACTACTACGACTTCCAGGTGAACCGTCCGCACATCAGCCTGGACGAGGACGGCACCCGCGAGATCACCTGGCCGGCGACCACGCTGTCGGTGGCCCGCCTGCCCGGCCAGCAGCGCGACGTCGTCCTGGTCCGCGGCGTCGAGCCGAGCATGCGCTGGCGCACCTACTGCGCGGAGCTGCTCGGCATCGGCGCCGACCTCGGCGTGGAGCTGGTGGTCACGCTGGGCGCCCTGCTGGCCGACACCCCGCACACCCGGCCGGTGCCGGTCACCGGCACGGCCACGGACTCCGACGTCGCCCGGTCGCTCGGCGTGGAGCGCTCGAGCTACGAGGGTCCGACCGGGATCGTCGGGGTGCTCCAGGACGCCGCCGGCCGGGTCGGGGTGCCCGCGGTGTCCCTGTGGGCCGCGGTCCCCCACTACGTGGCGCAGCCGCCGTGTCCGAAGGCGACCCTCGCCCTGCTCGGTCGGGTCGAGGAGCTGCTCGCGGTGGCCATCGACATGGGCGACCTGCCCGAGGAGGCCAAGGCGTGGGAGCGAGGGGTCGACGAGCTGGCCAGCGGCGACGAGGAGGTCGCCGAGTACGTGCGCACCCTGGAGGAGGCCCGCGACACCGCGGAGCTCCCCGAAGCCAGCGGCGAGGCGATCGCCCGTGAGTTCGAGCAGTACCTCAGGCGGCGCGGCGACGACCGCTGACGGTCACAGCTGGACGCCGAGCAGCGCGTCGACCGCGTCGCGGACCAGCCGGGGCGATGACGGCTCGGTCCCCCGCTGCGACCGGGCGTCCGCGGCCCACCGGTCGACCGCCGCCAGCGCTCCAGGGGCGTCCAGGTCGTCGGCGAGCCGGTCCCGGACCCGGGCCAGCGTCTGCGTCGCGGACGGGCCGGCGGGCTGGGCCGTGCCCGCGCGCCAGCGGCTGAGCCGCTCCCGGGCGAGGTCGAGGTCGGCGGGGGTCCACGTCCAGTCCCCGCGGTAGTGGTGGGCCAGCAGGGCCAGGCGGATCGCCGCCGGGTCCTCACCGGCCGTGCGCAGCGCCGAGACGAACACCAGGTTGCCCCGGGACTTGGACATCTTCTCGCCGTCCAGGCCGACCAGCCCGGCGTGGACGTAGTGCCGGGCGAACGGCCAGTGCCCGCTGGCCACGTGCGCCTCGGCCGCGCTCATCTCGTGGTGCGGGAAGACCAGGTCGCGCCCGCCGCCCTGGATGTCGAACGACGGTCCGAGGTGGTGCAGCGCGATCGCCGCGCACTCGATGTGCCAGCCGGGCCGGCCGTGGCCGAGGTCGGAGTCCCACGCCGGCTCGTCCGGGCGGGCCGCCTGCCACAGCAGGCAGTCCAGCGGATGGGCCTTGCCGGGTCGGGCGGGGTCGCCGCCGCGCTCGGCGAACAGGGCCAGCATCTGCTCCGGCGGGAGTCCGCCGATGCCGCCGAACCTCGGGTCGTCGTGCACCCGGAAGTAGAGGTCCTGGTCGACGGCGTAGGCGTGCCCCTCGGTGCGGAGGCGGTCCACCAGCTCGACGACGAGCGGGATCGCCTCGACCGCGCCGATGTACTCGTCCGGCGGCAGCACCCGCAGGGCGACCATGTCGGTGCGGAACAGCTGGGTCTCGCGCAGCGCGATCTCCCGCCAGTCCTGCCCGGTGGCCACGGCCCGCTCGAGCAGCGGGTCGTCGATGTCGGTGACGTTCTGGACGTAGCGCACCCGGTGGCCGGCGTCGCGCAGCACCCGGTTGACCAGGTCGAACGCGACGTAGGTGGCGGCGTGACCGAGATGGGTGGCGTCGTAGGGCGTGATGCCGCACACATACATCCGGGCGGTCTCGCCGGGAGCCAGCGGCCGAACCTCGTCCGTGGCGGTGTCGTACAGCCGGGGAGCTGGCCCGCGGTCGGGGAGCGACGGCACCGTCGGGGCGGCCCAGGACTCCACCCGGGCAGCCTACGGTGCACCGCCGGGGGCGCCGGTCAGAAGGGCGGCCAGGGAACCGCCGGCCAGTCCCCCGTCGGCAGCGGATGCACGCCCGCGGCGAGCAGCCGGGCGACCCGACGACGGACGGCGGCCACCTCCCGGCGGCTGAGCAGCCCGGCCAGCCGGCGCCCGAGGTCGGCGTCCAGCGCCGCCTGCAGGTCACGCAGGACCTCCGTGGCGTCGTCGTCCAGCGGCTGACCCCGCCACTGCCACAACAGGGTGCGCAGCTTGTCGTCGGCGGCGAAGCACACGCCGTGGTCGACCCCGAACACCCGGCCCCCCGGCACGGGCAGCAGGTGACCGCCCTTGCGGTCGGCGTTGTTGAGCACGGCGTCCAGGACCGCCATCCGGCGCAGGTCCGGGTGCGCGCTGCGGGCCAGGGCGACCAGGTCGACCGACTCGTCGACGTCCACCCACAGCTGGGCCATCCCCGGTCCGAACGGGCCGTCCCGGAGCACGGTCGGCGGCACCAGGTCCCAGCCGGTCGCTGCGGAGACCTCGTAGGCGGCCACCTCGCGAAACGCCAGCGTCCCGTCGGGGAAGTCCCACAGCGGGCGTTCGCCGGCCACCGGCTTGTGGACGCACCCGGCCGACACGCCGTCGAGGGACACCGTGCAGTACAACGTGGCGTTCGATGCGTCGACCAGGCGGCCCTCGATCGACAAGTCGCCGCGAGCCAGCAGGTCCAGGGCGGCTTCGGTGCCTGCGGCGTCCAGCGGCGGCGCGAACGACGTCAC
>DAIRVJ010000018.1:19219-23772 GCA_036802895.1 Candidatus Nanopelagicales bacterium | reverse complement strand
AACATGGGCTTCGCGCTGAAGATCGCCGGGGTGTCCAAGGACGAGATCACCCGCCGCGTCGCCGAGGCGGCGAAGCTGCTGGACCTCGAGGAGTACCTGGGACGCAAGCCCAAGGCGCTCTCCGGCGGCCAGCGTCAGCGGGTCGCCATGGGCCGGGCCATCGTGCGCGAGCCGCAGGTGTTCCTCATGGACGAGCCGCTGTCGAACCTCGACGCGAAGCTGCGGGTGCAGACCCGCACCCAGATCGCGTCGCTGCAGCGACGCCTGGGCGTCACCACGGTCTACGTCACCCACGACCAGGTCGAGGCCATGACGATGGGCGACCGGGTGGCCGTCCTCAAGGACGGCATCCTGCACCAGGTCGGTACGCCCCGAGAGCTCTACGACAAGCCCAGCAACGTCTTCGTCGCCGGGTTCATCGGCTCGCCGGCCATGAACCTGCTGGAGTCCGAGCTGACACCGGAGGGCGCGCACCTCGGCGCCGGCACCTTCGCCCTGGAGCGCGACATCCTCGAGACCGCGGGCAAGGGAGGCGAGAAGACCGTCACGCTCGGCTTCCGTCCGGAGGACCTGCGGATGGACGAGACGGGTGTGCCCGTCGAGGTCATCGTGGTCGAGGAGCTCGGTGCCGACGCCTACGTCTACGGCGAGATTGCGCGCCTCGACGGGAGCAAGCAGGACGTCATCGTGCGCACCGACGGTCGGCGGCCACCGGGCAAGGGCGACACGATCCACGTCTCCATCGCGCCCGGCCACGGCCACGTCTTCTCGGTCAAGACGGGCGAGCGGATCGTCTGACCGCCGCTTTCCCCGCAGTTGACGGCGTGAGGGGGCCGCGTTGCCGCTCCAGGCCACCGCGGCCCCCGACGACCCCGACCTGCTCTTCCTGCCCTGGGACGTGCCGCTCGAGGAGTGGCCGCACGACCAGCTCGTCGCGCTCCCCCGCGGCATCTCGCGCCACGTCGTCCGTTTCGTGCGTCTCGGCGGCCGGGTGTACGCCGTCAAGGAGGTCGGCGAGCACCTGGCGAACCGCGAGTACCGGCTGCTGCGTGACCTCGCGCGGCTGAACGTGCCGGCGGTCGAAGCGGTCGGCGTCATCACCGGCCGGGAGACCGCCGACGGCGAGCCCCTGGACCCGGCGCTGATCACCCGCCACCTGCAGTTCTCGCTGCCCTACCGGGCGCTGTTCTCCTCCACGCTGCGCCCGGACACCGCCAACCGGCTGCTCGACGCGTTGAGCCTGCTGATCGTGCGGCTGCATCTGGCCGGCTTCGCCTGGCAGGACTGCTCGCTGTCCAACACCCTGTTCCGGCGGGACGCCGGAGCGTTCGCGGCCTACCTCGTCGACGCCGAGACGGGTGAACTGCACCCGCAGCTCTCCGACGGTCAGCGGGGCTACGACCTGGAGGTCGCCCGGATCAACATCTTCGGTGAGCTGTCCGACCTGGAGGCGGGCGGCCTGATGCACGAGTCGATCGACCCCCTCCACACCGCGGACGCCGTGGTGCGTCGGTACGCCCGACTGTGGGACGAGCTGACCCAGACCGAGACGGTCACCTCGAAGGAGCGGTACAAGGTCGACGCCAGGATCCGGCGGCTCAACGACCTCGGCTTCGACGTCGCGGAGGTGAAGGTCACCGTGCAGCCCGGCGGCTACGAGGTCGCCGTCCAGCCCAAGGTCGTGGACGCCGGCCACCACTCACGGCGGCTGCTGCGCCTGACCGGCATCGACGCGGGGGAGAACCAGGCCAGGCGCCTGCTGAACGACCTCGACGCCTTCCGGGCCCAGTGGGGACTGTCGGCGGAGGACGAGGAGATCGTGGCGCACCGGTGGGTGGCCGAGGTGTTCGAGCCCACCATCCGTGCGGTGCCCAAGAGCCTGCGCGGCAAGCTCGAGCCGGCCGAGATCTTCCACGAGATGCTCGAGCACCGCTGGTTCCTGTCCGAGCACGCAGGTCACGACGTGGGGATCCGCACCGCGGTCGAGAGCTACGTCGTGGAGGTGCTCGCGCGCAAGCCGGACGAGCGGGCGGTGCTGGGCACCCGGATCGGCAGCCCATCCGACGACACGGCAGAACTACGGCTCACCCTGCCCGAGGCGGAGGAACCGGCTCAGCCCTGAGCGGGGCCGGCGCTGCGGCGGCGGGCCACCTCGTAGAGCACGATCCCGGCCGCGACCCCCGCGTTCAACGACTCGGTGCCCGACACCATGGGGATGCGCACGAGCACGTCGCAGGCCCGTGCGACCAGCCGCGACAGCCCCTGCCCCTCGGCGCCTACGACGACCACCAGCGGGTCGGTCGACACCTCCAGGTCGGCCGCGTCGACGGAGCCGTCGGCGTCGAGCCCGACGACCACGAAGCCCAGGGACCGGTACTTCTCCAGCTGTCGGGTCAGGTTGGTCGCCCGCGCGACCGGGACGCGCGCCGCCGCACCGGCGGAGGCCTTCCACGCACCTGCGGTCATGCCGGCCGCCCGCCGCTCCGGGACCACGACGCCGTGCGCTCCGAAGGCCGCCGCCGAGCGCACCACGGCTCCCAGGTTGCGCGGGTCGGTCACGCCGTCCAGCGCCACCAGCAACGCCCGTCGGCCGGTGCCCTCGGCCCGCCCGGGCAGGTCGTCCGGATGGGCGTAGGCGTACGGAGGGACCTGCAGCGCCAGGCCCTGATGCACGGCCCCGCTGGTGAGTCGGTCCAGCTCCGGGCGAGGTGCCTCCATCAGCGGCAGACGACGGGCGTTGGCCAGGGTGATCGCCTCACGCACCCGGTCGTCGGTGTCGATGCGCTCGGCCACCCACAGGGCCGTCGCGGGGACGTCGGCGCGCAGGGCCTCGACGACCGCGTTGCGTCCGGCGACGACCTCGGTCGAGGCGCCGCCGCTGCGCGACCGCGCAGGCGCGCGCCCCCCGGACGGCTTGGTCGGCTTCGTCCGGTCGGGCCGCTCGGTCCGTTGGGACGTAGCACCCGCCCGGCGGGCCGCCGGGTGCTTGGTCCGTTCGTTGGCCTTGGGGGTCGGCCCGCGCCCGCGCAGCCCCTTCGACTTCTGGCCGCCGGACCCGACGAGCGGACCCTTCTTCGAGCCGGGCTTGCGGGCGGCCCCTCGTCGCGAGCTGTTGCCCGCCATCAGGCCTCCCCTTCCAGCGTCCAACGCGGTCCGTGCGGGGTGTCCTCGACCACGACTCCGGCGGCATGCAGTGCGTCGCGGACCTGGTCGGCGGCCTCGAAGTCCTTGCGGGCGCGAGCCGCGGCGCGCTGGTCGAGCGCGACTCCGACGAGCGCGTCGACCACGTCGCGAAGGCGCCCGCTGTCGGACGATCCGCCCGCCCACACCGGGTCGAGCGGGTCCAGCCCGAGCACACCCAACATCGCGCGCACCGAGCCCAGGCTGCCCGCCAGCGCCGGGGACGCACCGTCGGCGATCAGCTTGTTGCCCTCGCGGACGACGTCGTGCACAGCGGCCAGGGCCGCGGGCACGGACAGGTCGTCGTCCATGGCGGACTCGAAGTCCGCGCAGAGCACGGTCGGCGCGACCGGCCCCACCAGCTCGACGGCCCGGTGCACGAATCCCTCGATCCGGCGATACCCCGCCGCAGCGTCGGCCAGCGCCTCCTCCGAGAACTCCTGGTGGCTGCGGTAGTGCGGGCTGACCAGGTAGTAGCGCAGCTCGACCGGGCGCACCCGCTGAACCACCTCGCTCACCAGCAGCGAGTTCCCCAGCGACTTGCTCATCTTCTCGCCGGACGTCGTCACCCAGGCGTTGTGCATCCAGTACCGCGCGAATCCGTCGCCGGCGGCCCTCGACTGGGCGAGCTCGTTCTCGTGGTGAGGGAACACCAGATCGAGGCCGCCACCGTGGATGTCGAACTCCGGCCCGCAGTACCGGTGGGCCATCGCCGAGCACTCGAGGTGCCAGCCAGGTCGGCCGGGCCCCCACGGGGTCTCCCACTGGGGCTCCCCGGGCTTGGCCGCCTTCCACAGGGCGAAGTCACGCGGATCCCGCTTGGCCGAGGAGTCGCTGTCGGCAGCGGCCTGCATCTCGTCCGGGCGCTGACCGGACAGCTCGCCGTAGGCCGGCCAGGACCCGACGTCGAAGTAGACGTCCCCACCGGCGGCGTAGGCGTGCCCGGCGTCGATCAGCCGCTGCATGAGGGCGACCATCTCGGGCACGTGCCCGGTGGCCCGGGGCTCGTAGGTCGGGGGACGGCAGCCGAGGACCTCGTACCCCCGGCTGAACGCTCGCTCGTTGCGCGCCGCGATGACCCAGAAGGGCACGCCCTCGACGAGCCCGTTGGCGAGGATCTTGTCGTCGATGTCGGTGACGTTGCGGATGAACGTGACGGCGTAGCCACGGTGCTCCAGCCACCGGCCCAGGACGTCGAAGGCGACGCCCGAACGGATGTGACCGATGTGCGGCGGGGCCTGCACCGTGGCGCCGCAGAGGTAGATCGTGGCCCGCCCGGGCTCCAGCGGCTCGAACGCACGCACCGCTCGCGTCGCGGTGTCGTACAGGTGCACGGTCACTCGACCAGCCTAGAGGCAGCGCTCAGCCTGCTC
>DAIRVJ010000018.1:0-19119 GCA_036802895.1 Candidatus Nanopelagicales bacterium | reverse complement strand
CCGTCGGAGTGGCCCACGCAGCCGGAGTCCTCGTCGGGCCAGTGCAGTCCGGCCAGCCACATCGGCCGCCCGGGCTCGAGCCGGTGGACGTCCAGGCCCAGGCCGACCCTGGGCAGCGGGCTCACGTGACGGACCCGGTCGCCCGCCGCCGGGCCAGCACGGCCTCGGCGAGCACCAGGTCCAGTGGCCGAGTCACCTTGAACGCTTCCTCCTCGCCCGCGACGACGAGGACGGTGCCCCCCGCGCGCTCGACCAGACCAGCGTCGTCGGTCGTGTCGTCGGTGGCGACGGCATGGGCGCGCTCGAGCACCGCCCGGCGGAAGCCCTGCGGGGTCTGCACGGCTCGGAGCACCGTCCGGTCGAGCGTCTGCACCACCCGGCCGGCGGTGTCGACCTGCTTGACGGTGTCCACGACCGGCAGGCCGGGGACGACCGCGTCGGCGCCGGTCCGAACGGCCGCCGTCACCCGGTCGACGAGCTCGACGGGGACGAGCGGCCGAGCGGCGTCGTGCACGAGCACGACATCGACCTCGGCGGGCAGCGCGCGCAGCGCCAGGGCGACGGACTCCTGGCGGGTGGCGCCACCGGGCACGACGAGGATCTCGGCCGGGACCTCGTGACCGGCGAGCAGGGTGCGCACCTCGGCCACGTCGTCCGGCGGTGCGGCGACCAGGACGAGGTCGACGGAGCGGGCGGACGCCAGCGCCCGGACGGCGTGCACCAGCAGCGGCACCCCGCCGATCTGGCGCAGGGCCTTGGGCACGCCCGGGCCCAGCCGTTCCCCTCGGCCGGCCGCGGGGACCAGAGCGGCCACGGTCACGGATGCGCCTCCGCCGGCATCGGGCGGGCGAAGACCATCCGGCCGTTGGCGGTGGTCAGGACGCTGGTGACCTGCACGGTCACCTCGTGGCCCACGAGCTGGCGACCGCGCTCGACGACCACCATGGTTCCGTCGTCCAGGTACCCGACGCCCTGACCGGGCTCCTTGCCCGGCTTGGTGACCAGCACGGGGACCTCTTCGCCCGCAGTGACCGCCGGGCGCACGGCGAGGGTGAGTGCGTGCAGGTTCATCACGCGGATCCCGGCGAGCGCGGCCGTCCGGGCCAGGTTCGTGTCGAGGGTCAGCAGGGCGGCCCCCCGGTCCAGCGCCATGCGCACGAGCTTGGCGTCGACCTCGGGGACCCCCGGCGCCTCGTCGTCGATGACCTGCACGTCTACCCCGGGTTCGCGCCGCAGCGTCTCGAGCACCTCGATCCCGCGGCGGCCGCGGGATCGGCGCAGGTCGTCGGGAGCGTCCGCCAGCCCTTGCAGCTCGGCCAGCACCGGTGCCGGCACGAGCATGACCCCGCCCAGGAACCCGGCCCGGACGACGTCCAGCACCCGGCCGTCGATCGCCACGGACGTGTCGACCAGCCTCGGCAGCAGCGCGGTCGCCGGCGGCTGGGGGACCAGCCCCGCGGATCGGCCGAAGAGGCCGAGCATGCCGTCGCGTCGGGCGACGCCCACCCGGTAGCCGAGCATGCCGAGCGTGACGACGACGAACGCGAAGAGGGGGACCGCCAGGGTGCGGTTGTCGATGAGGAAGATCGGCCAGCCGACCGCGGCCGCCCCGATCATGCCGACCACCGCACCGAAGACCCCGGCGACGACATGCTCGGCGGACTGGCCGGCGAGCTGCCGCTCGGCCGCCGCGACGGATCGCTCGGTCGCCCGGCCCAGCACACCGCCGAGCACGAACCCGATGGCCGTGCCCAGGAGCAGTCCCAGCCAGACCGGGTCGACGCCGCCCAGGGCGTCGGTCGAACCACGGCTCTCAGCCACCTGGGCGAGCTCGTAGCCGAGACCGGCGAAGAAGACGACCACGCACAGCCGGAGCAACTCGACCACCGCGTTCGGGACGCGGGCCGGGCGCGGGCTCATCGTGGTCCTTACGGTCGACCCGGGCACCCCGGGCAGGCGGGGACGGGCCCGGGCTACGACGCCAGAACCTCGTCGAGGATGGCCTCGGCCTTGTCCTCGTTGGTGTTCTCGGCAAGAGCGAGCTCGGAGACGAGGATCTGACGGGCCTTGGCCAGCATGCGCTTCTCGCCGGCGGAGAGCCCGCGCTCCCGGTCACGACGCCACAGGTCGCGCACGACCTCGGCGACCTTGATGACGTCGCCCGAGGCGAGCTTCTCCAGGTTGGCCTTGTAGCGACGGGACCAGTTCGTCGGCTCCTCGGTGTGCGGCATGCGCAGCACCGCGAAGACCCGCTCGAGGCCCTCCTGGCCGACGACGTCACGGACCCCGACGAACTCCGCGTTGTCGGCCGGGACGCGAACGGTCAGGTCACCCTGCGCCACCTTGAGGACCAGGTAGAGCTTGTCGACGCCCTTGATCGTCCGGGTCTCGATCGCTTCGATGAGTGCCGCCCCATGATGGGGGTAGACGACGGTCTCGCCGACAGTGAAAGCCATAGTCCTGGAGCCCCTTCCTCGGACCACGAGAGTAGCACGTGACGATCAGCACACGAACCGCGTTCCCGCAGGTCAGGGCCTTGACAAAGGCGCCTGGGCCGTGCTCGCGCGCCGTGCGGAGGTCGACCTGATGGCGCCCCGAGGGAGGGCGCCCGGTGGGCTCGGCGCGTTGGCGCGGGCGTCCCACCCGGGGCCGACGCTGGTGGTCACGACGACGGCCACGGCCCTCGGCCTGGCCGCCGGACTTCCCACCTCGCGGGTGGTCGTGCTCGCGGCGGCCGTGCTGGCCGGGCAACTGTCGATCGGTTGGGCCAACGACGCCGTGGACGCCGAGCGGGACCGGGCGGCCGGTCGGGCGGACAAGCCGGTCTCGGACGGGCGGGTCGACCGCGCCCGGGCCTGGTCCTGGGCCTGGCTCGCGCTGCTCGCCGCGGTGCCGCTGTCGCTCGCGCTGGGCTGGCGGGCCGGCGTGACGCACCTCGCGGCCGTCGCCGGTGGCTGGGCCTACGACTTAGGGGTGAAACGTACCGGCTGGTCCGCGCTGCCCTTCGCGTGGAGCTTCGGCCTGCTCCCCGCCGTCGCCACGCTGTCGCGGTCGATGCCCGCTTGGCCGCCCTGGTGGGCCGTGCTCTCGGGAGCGCTGCTCGGCGTCGCGGCGCACCTGGCCAACGCCCTGCCCGACCTGGCTGACGACCGGGCCGCAGGCGTGATCGGTCTTCCGCACCGGCTCGGCGGGCGGCGCGCTCGCCAGCTGGCCGGGCTGCTGCTCGTGGTCTCCGCGTCGGTCCTGGCCGTGGCCCCGCCCGGCCCCCTCGACGCCTTCGGCGCGGGGGCCGTGGCCGTGTCCGCGGTGCTCGCCGGCGTCGGGCTCGCCGTGCCGAGGGACGCCCGGTCCCGACTGCCCTTCGCCCTGGTGGCCCTGGCCGCACTGGTCGTCGTTGTGCTGCTCGTTGCCGGCCTGCACGCCCAGGGTCAGCCCCTCGCGGGCGGATCTCGCTAGGCTGACCCGGCCGCTGTCGGACCGACCAGGGAGCGCACACGACCATGACTCGACTGAGCAGGCGCACGGCGGCCCTCGGCCTCGCCGTCGCGGTGACGCTGGCCGGCTCCGGGTGCTCGGCGGGCTTCGACGCCCAGACGAACCAGTCGTACACGCCCAGCAACGGGCAGATGGGTCGGGTGGGCGACCTGAAGGTGCGCAGCGTCCTGCTGGTCGCGTCCGAGGGGTCGGCGGTCGCCGAGCTGCTCGCCGGCTTCGTGAACATCGGGCCGGTCGGCGACCGGCTGGTCGGCGTGCAGGTCCAGGACGCCGACCCGGTCGACCTGCCCGACGGACCGCTGACGATCGAGCCCGGGGTGAACGTCCTCGTGGGAGGCCCGGACGGCCCGCGGGTGTTCGTCCGGGGGCTCACCCGTCAGCCCGGGCAGCAGGCCACGGTGCGGCTGGAGTTCGAGCGCAGCGGAATCCTCGACCTCGACGGGGTGCTGATCCAGGAACCGTCCGCCGTCCAGGCCGGCGGCTGACCGCCCGCTCAGCCGCCGTCCGGCTCGAACCGGTACCCCAGCCCCCGGACTGTCAGCAGGTAGCGGGGGTTGGCTGGATCCGGTTCGATCTTCGCGCGCAGGCGCTTCACGTGGACGTCGAGCGTCTTCGTGTCGCCCACGTAGGTGGACCCCCACACCCGGTCGATGAGCTGGCCGCGGGTCAGCACGCGTCCGGCGTTGCGCAGCAGCAGCTCCAACAGGTCGAACTCCTTCAGCGGGAGCGAGACCGGCCTCCCGGCGACGGTGACCACGTGGCGGTCGACGTCCATGCGCACCGGTCCCGCCTCGATGGCGGCGACCAGGAGGTCCTCGGGCTCAGCGCCTCGCCTCAGCACGGCTCGGATGCGGGCCACCAGCTCACGGGAGGAGAACGGCTTGGTGACGTAGTCGTCGGCTCCGATCTCCAGGCCGACGACCTTGTCCACCTCGCTGTCCTTGGCGGTGAGCATGATGACGGGCACGCTGGAGCGCAGGCGCAGCTGACGGCACACCTCGGTTCCCGGCAGCCCGGGCAGCATGAGGTCGAGCAGCACGAGGTCGGCCCCGGACCGCTCGAACTCCGCCAGCCCGGCCGGCCCGCTGTCGGCCGACACGACCTCGAACCCCTCCCGCCGCAGCATGTAGCTGAGGGCCTCCCGGAACGACTCCTCGTCCTCGACCACCAGGACCCGCGTCATCTGGACCCCCGTTCGGCCGGCTCGGCGGCGTCGACCCCTGGCCCTTGGGCGATCTGGGCGGGCAGCCGAAGGGTGAACGTCGAGCCGGCTCCCTCTGCGCTCCACACGGTGACCTCGCCGCCATGGTTCTCGCAGACGTGCTTGACGATCGACAGTCCCAGACCCGTGCCACCGGTCGCTCGCGATCGGGCCGGATCGACCCGGTAGAAGCGCTCGAAGATCCGCTGCCGGTCCCGCTCCGGGATGCCGATGCCCTGGTCGGACACGCTGATCTCGACCATGTCCCCGACCAGGGACGCCGCCACCACGACCCGGGTGCGCTCGGGGCTGTAGTTGATCGCGTTGTCCAGCAGGTTGCGTACGGCCATGACCAGCTGATCCCGGTCACCGAACACGCTGAGCCCGGGCTCGCCCGTGGCCCGCAGGTCGATGAGCTGGGCGCCTGCCCGGGTGCGGACCGCGTCCAACGCCTCACTCACCAGGTCGTCGACGGGGACCACGGTGGCGTGCGAGAGCGGTGCGTCGCCCTGCAGGCGCGAGAGATCGATCAGCTCGATGACCAGGGCGGACAGTCGGCTGACCTCGCGCCCCATCCGGGCCGCGAACCGGCGGACGGCCTCCGGTTCGTCGCTGGCGTCCTCGACCGCCTCGGCCAGCAGGGTCAGCGCGGCCACCGGAGTCTTGAGCTCGTGGGAGACGTTGGCCACGAAGTCGCGGCGCACGTCGTCGATCCGCCTCGCGGCCGATCGGTCCTCGGCCATCACCACGGTCTGACCGGGAACCAGCGGGGCGGCCCGGATGACCAGCAGGACGGGCAGGTTGCGTTGTCTGGCTTCCTTGGGGAGCCACTCGGCCTCGACCGCCTCTGCGCCCGCGCGGGCCTCCGCAGCCGCCCGCCGCAGGGCCGGGTCGGCGAGCCGGCCGGCGCGCACCATGCCCCACGCGGTAGCCCCCGGCGACGCCCAGACCACCACGTCGTCCTCGTCCACCACGGCGCAGGCAGCGCCGACCGCACTCAACGCGGCCACGGCGCCCTCCGGCAGCGGGCCCGCGGCGACCCGGTCGAGGGCTTCATCCCGGACCCGGGAGCGGCTGGACCGCCAAGACTTCACGCACCCGATGGTAGGCAACGCCCGACCCCTGCACCCACGCGAGCGGGAGCGGCTCGACTCCGGTCACCAGGGATTCACCCGATGGGTCCCCTTCGTTCACCCGACGTTCCGTGGTGGTGATCGCCCAGGTCGTAGGGTGAGCCCTGCCCGACACCCTTCCGTGCCCTGGAGAACCCGGCCGATGCGCAACGCCTACCACGACGCTCTGGACGCAGTCACCGACGACCTCGTCGCCATGACCAACCTCGTGAGCACGATGATGCGCCAGGCCTCGCAGTCACTGCTGAACGCCGACCGGGAGAAGGCCGAGGCGGTCATCGCCGCTGACGAGGAGGTGGACGCGGCGCAGCAGGAGATCGAGAACAAGACCACCGACATCATGGCTCTGCAGCAGCCGGTCGCCACCGACCTGCGCATCGTGCTCACCGCCATGCGGATGAGCACGACCCTCGAGCGGATGGGCGACCTGGCGCAGCACGTGGCCAAGGTGGCCCGGCTGCGCTACCCCGACAAGGCGATCCCCGACGCCCTCGTCCCAAAGTTCGTCGAGATGGCACGGGTGGCCGAGGAGATGGCCGGCCTCGCGGCCGAGGTGATCGCCGGCAAGGACGTCGAGCTGGCCCGGTCGATGGAGCGGCACGACGACCAGATGGACGACCTGCACCGCGCCGTGCTGGACCAGCTGCTCGCCGGCGTGGTCAGCAGGACGAACGAGGCCGTCGACGTCACGCTGCTCAACCGGTACTACGAGCGGTTCGCCGACCACGCCGTGAGCATCGGGCGGCGGGTCGTCTACCTGGTCATCGGTGAGCGGACGCCCGACCCGGACGCCGAGTAGCGCCGGTCCGTCAGCGGCCCTGGTTCTTCACGGCCTCGATCGCGGCTGCGGCTGCGTCGGCGTCCAGGTACTCCCCTCCGGGTGAGACCGGGCGCATGTGCTCGTCCAGGGTGTACAGCAGCGGGATGCCGGTGGGGATGTTGAGCCCCGCGATCACCTGGTCGGAGATCCCGTCGAGGTGCTTGACCAGCGCACGCAGCGAGTTGCCGTGCGCGGCCACCAGCACGGTGCCGCCGGCACGCAGGTCAGGGACGATCGCGTCGTACCAGTAGGGGAGCATCCGGGCCACCACATCGGCCAGGCACTCGCTGCGCGGCATCAGCTCGGGCGGCAGGTCGGCGTAACGCGGGTCGCCGAACTGGCTCCATTCGTCGTCATCGGCGATGGGCGGAGGCGGCGTGTCGTAGGACCGACGCCAGAGCATGAACTGCTCCTCGCCGTAGGTCGCCAGCGTCTGCTTCTTGTCCTTGCCCTGCAGGGCGCCGTAGTGCCGCTCGTTCAGCCGCCAGTGCCGGCGCACGGGCAGCCAGTGCAGGTCGGCCTCGTCCAACGCCAGGTTGGCCGTCGAGATCGCCCGCCGCAGCACCGAGGTGTGCACGACGTCGGGCCGCACGCCTCGCTCCAGGAGCAGCCGCCCGCCACGAACGGCCTCGGCCTGGCCCTTCTCCGACAGGGGCACGTCGACCCAGCCGGTGAACAGGTTCTTCGCGTTCCACTCGCTCTCGCCGTGGCGGAGCAGCACGAGGGTGTACGGCGCCATGGCTGCGAGCCTACTGGTGCTGCAGCAGGCTGAAGACACCCTCCTCCTCCTGGTCGTTGTGCAGCCGCAGCACGCCGTACAGCCCGTAGAGCAGCCGGCGCAGCTCGACGACGTCCTCGGCCTCGAGGCCGCCGCCGGCGAGCTCGACCGTCAGCCGACGCAGCCGCTCGACCTGGTGCTCGATCTCCGCGTGGCTGCGGCTCATGGCCCCCACCGGGTCGTAGCCGCCCAGCACCCTGGCCACCACCGGGTAGAGCTCCCGCTCCTCGGCCCGCTCGTGCGGCAGCAGCTCGTCGTCGAGCCGGCGGAGCAGCCGCTGTACCGGCGCCAGGTCCGACCCCTGGTCCTCCAGCACGTCGGCCACCGCGCGGACCTGCTCCACGACGGGGCGCACCGCACGGTGCTGGTCGTGCAGCCGCTGGGTCAGCGCGGCGTCCGCCTCGGGAAGCTTCGTGTCCCGGCGGCGTTCGGGCAGGACCGCGCGCAGCGCGTTGCCGATCGCGAGCACGTCGATGCCCTCCTGGAGCAGCGCCCCTCCCGTCGGCCGGAGGTGACCGAAGGCGGCGACCACCATCGCCAGCACGGACAGGCCCATGCCCAGCACGACGCTCTGCCGGGCGATGCGTCGGCAGCGTCGGGCGATGGACATCGCCTCACCGAGCCGGTCGAGCCGGTCGACCGTCAGCACCACGTCGGCCGCCTCTGACGATGCGGTGGTTCCCTGCGCAGCCAGGGCGACGCCGACGTCGGCCGCGGCCAGGGCAGGGGCGTCGTTGATGCCGTCGCCGACCATGACGACCGAGCCATGGGCCTGCTCGGCCTCCACGACCAGCAGCTTCTCGGCCGGGTCCCGCTCAGCCTGCACCGCGTCGACGCCGACGATCCGGCCCACCGCCTCGGCCACGTCGGCCCGATCACCGGTCACCAGCACGGCACGGGTGATGCCGGCCTCGCGCAGCCGGCGCAGCATCCGCGGGGCGTCCGGGCGGATCGGGTCGTCGAACAGGAACGCCCCAGTCGGGACGTCGTCGACGGACACGAAGGTAGTCATCGATCCGTCGAGGGACGCGCGACGGCGGACCCGCCGCACCCAGGCAGGGGACGGGTCGCCCACCACCCAGGCGGCCCGACCGACCCGGACGGGTACGCCGTCCACCCGACCCTCGATGCCGTACCCGAGCCGCTCGACGACCTCGGTCGGGAGGCTGAGCGTCAGGTTCCTCGCCCGGGCCGCGACGACGACGGCGCCGGCGAGCACGTGGGGCGACACCTGGTCGAGGGAGGCAGCCAGCCGCAGCAACTCGTCAGCGTCGACGGGGGGGTCGTCCGCCAGCAGGACGTCGCTGATCCTGGGGCGTCCGTGGGTGAGCGTGCCGGTCTTGTCGAAGAGCAGCACGCGCCCGGCGGCCAGCCGCTCGAGAACGGCACCACCCTTGATGACCACCCCTCCCCGCGCGGCCCGCGACAGGCCGGACATGATCGCCACCGGCGCCGCGAGCAGCAGTGGGCACGGGGTCGCGACGACCAGCACCGCCACCGCACGGACCGGGTCGCCGGAGGCCATCCACGCCAACCCGGCGACCGCGAGGGTGAAGGGCACGAAGGCGAAAGCGGTCCGATCGGCCATCCGGACGAACGGCGCCGACGACGCCTGAGCCTGCTCGACCAGCCGGACGATCCCGGCGTAGGTGGACTCGGCCGAGGTCGACGTGGTGATCAGGTCGAACGGTGGTCCCGCGTTGACCACCCCGCTGAAGACCTCCTCGCCCGCCAGCCGCTCGGCCGGCATCGGCTCCCCGGTCAGGGCGGACTCGTCCAGGGTCGCGGCGGCGAGCAGCCGGCCGTCGACCGGTACGACCTCCCCCGTGCTCACCGTCAGTCGGTCTCCACGGCGGACCTCCTCCACGGGGACCACCGTCACCGTCGCTCGGTCGGCCGCCTCGGGATCGTGCCGCCGAGCCGAGCGGGGAGCACGGGCGACCAGCAGGCCGAGCTCTCGGCGCGACCGCGCCTCGGCCCGGGACTCCAGCAGGCGCCCGGTGGCGACCATCCAGGTGACCACGGCGCCGGCCAGCAGCTCCCCGACAGCGATGGCGCCGGCCAGGGCCAGCAGGGCGAGCACGTCCACCCGCGGCTCGCCCCGGCGCAGCCCCTCCACCGTCCAGTAGGCCGCGAGCACTGCCCCGAGCAAGGCCGCGACCAGCCAGGTCGCGCGGGCGGCGGCAGTCGCTCCCGCCCAGGCGGCGGCCAGCCCGGCGACCAGCAGCAGGACCGAGACGACGAAGAACACGGCTTCCACCGTCGGCCGGCCACGGCGGGTCATGGGTCGAGCGTGCCGTAGCCTGCGCTGCCGGTCAGCAGGCGAAGGTCCCCGGTTGCGCGACGCCGCCGGACCTCGGCTAGCCGCGCCGTTCCGGGTCCGCGAAGCGCGCGAACGCCTTGAGGTTCCCCAGGGACTCGCCCCGCGCCAGCCGCCAGGCCCACTCCCGGCGGATCGCCGAGACGAAACCGAGCTCGAGGAGCGGGTCGAAACCCTCGTCCGCGTAGGTCAGGACACAGCCGAGGAGGCGGTCGACCTCGTCGGAGGTGACCGCCGACAACGGGACCCTGCCGACGAGGTAGACGTCCCCCAGGTCGTCGAGGCAGAAGTGCACGCCGTAGGTGCGCGCGTTGCGCTCCAGCAGGTACCGGTACACGTCGGCGTGGTTCTCGTCGGGGCGTCGGATGACGAACGCCTCGACGAGCAGGCTGTGGTCGCCCACCACGAGCCAGGCGGACGTGACCAGCTTGTGAGTCCCGGGGAGCCGGACGAGGAACGCCCCCTCACGGGGCTGCTCGTACTCCAGGCCGGTGGCGGTCAGTGCCGATCGCACCAGCGCGATGAGGCGGGTGCGGTCCGCCACCGTCACCACGCCGCGGCCTGCCGCCCGACGGCCCGCGCGGTCTCCGCGAGCGCCTGCTCGTAGACGTCCAGCATCGCCGCGGCCGTCGCCGACCAGCCGAACCCGGCGGCGTGCCGCACCGCCCCGAGGCTGAGCCGGCCCAGGCGGTGCTCGTCCGCCAGCAGTTCGTCGATCCGCTCAGCCCACAGGCCCGGGTCGTGCCCGGCGACCAGGACGCCCGAGACGCCGTCGGCCACGGCGGTCCGCAGCCCGCCGACAGCTGCCGCGAGGACAGGGGTGCCGCAGGCCTGCGCCTCGAGGGCGACCAACCCGAATGACTCGTTGTAGGAGGGCACCACGGCCAGGGTGGCGGCCAGGTACCACAGCGCCAGTCGCGCCTGCTGCATCGGGGGCTGGAACCGCACGAGGTCACGGATGCCGAGGTCGCGGGCCAGGTCGTCGAGGTGGGTCGGGTGGGCCAACCCGCTGCCACTCGGGCCACCGACGACGGCGACAACCAGCCGGTCGCGCAGCTCGGGACGTCGCGCCACCAGAGCCGCGGCCGCACGGAGCAGCAGGTCCGGAGCCTTGAGCGGCTGGATGCGTCCGACGAACAGCAGGACCAGGGCGTCCGGGGCCAGCCCGAGCTGCGCTCGCGCCTGGGCGACCGAGCCTGGACGGAAGACATCGAGATCGACCCCGGGCGAGACCGTGACGACCTTGGCCGGGTCGGCTCCGTAGAGCCGGACCAGCTGCGCGGCCTCGTCGGGAGTGTTCGCCACGAGCCGGTCGGCCAGGTCGACGACCTGCTCCTCCCCGATCAGCCTGGCCGCGGGCTCGGGGATGTCCCCCTCCGCCAGGGCGGCGTTCTTGACCTTGGCCATGGTGTGCATGCTGTGCACGAGCGGCACGCCCCACCGTTCGGCGGCCAGCGACCCCACCTGCCCCGACAGCCAGTAGTGGGAGTGCACCAGGTCGAAGTGTCCGGGGTCGTGCAGGGCCTCGACCCGCAGCACGCCGCGGGTCACGGCGCACAGCTGAGCGGGGAGGTCCTCCTTCGCCAGGCCCTCGAACGGCCCGGCGACCACGTGGCGAACGGTGACCCCCGGACCAAGCTGGACGGCGGGGTCGAGGTCGCTGCTGGTCGCGCGGGTGAACACCTCGACCTCGGTCCCCGCCGCGGCCAGCCGCCGGGCCAGCTCGACGACATAGACGTTCATCCCGCCGGCGTCGCCGGTCCCCGGCTGGTCGAGGGGTGAGGTGTGCACCGACAGCATGGCCACCCGACGAGGCGAGCCACGCCGCACCGGGATCACCGTCATGCCAGCCCTCCGCTCTCGCCGATCGCTTGTCCCGTCGCCCGGCACAACCCCCAACGATCCTGCCGGATTCCCGGCGAGTCAGCCCGTCGAGCCCTCGGCCAGCGCCCGGCGGAAGACCTCGGCCGCGGCGTCGGTGACCAGGACGAAGCGGATCTCGGTCAACGCCGAGGGCGTGGCACGGACGGTGGACACCGCCACGCGCGCCGCGTCGGCCAGCGGCCACCCGTAGGCGCCCGTCGACAGGGCGGGAAACGCCAGGGTCCGGGCACCCAGCGAGTCGGCCACCCGGAGAGCCTCCCGGTGGCAGGACGCGAGGACGTCCGACCGGTCCTCGTCCGGGGACCAGACCGGGCCGACCGTGTGCACGACCCACCGGGCGGGCAGGTCCCCGGCGGTGGTCGCCACCGCCTGCCCCGCGGGCAGCCCTCGACGGAGCGTGCTGGCCCGCAGGTCCCGGCACGCGGCGAGGATCGCCGGACCCCCCCTGCGGTGAATCGCACCGTCCACGCCCCCGCCCCCCAGCAGGCTGGAGTTGGCGGCGTTGACGACCACGTCCACGTCCTGCTCGGTGAGGTCACCCACGACCACGTCGACGAGGGGGGTCATCGCACTAGCGTGGACGGATGGACGTGGTCTTCGCCACCGAGCGCCTCGACATGCGGGCCTGGGGCCATGACGACGTCGAGGTGCTCTTCGACCTCTACCGTCGGTGGGAGGTCGCCCGCTGGCTCGGGGCGACGCCGAAGGTCGCCGAGTCGGTCGAGGCCATGCATGCGACAGTCGATCGGTGGTCGGCCCGGGCGGACCCGCCGTTCGGGCTGTGGGCGGTTCAGCCGAGGGCGCTCGGCCGTCCGGTCGGCACCGTCCTCCTCGTGCCGCTGGACGACTCGGTCGGCCGGCCCGTCGAGGTCGGCTGGCACCTGCACCCAGCCCACTGGGGCCACGGCTATGCCACCGAGGCTGCCCGCGGGGCTCTCGACCGGGCGTGGGCGGCCGGCCTGGAGGAGGTGCACGCTGTGGTGCGCCCTGGTAACCGGGCCTCCGTCGCGGTCACTCGTCGGCTCGGCATGGTTTCGCTCGGGCTGACCCGTCGGTGGTACGGCACGGACCTCGACGCGTTCGTGATCGTCCGTCCCGGCCTCAGAAATCCGAGAGCCTGACCCGCAGCCGGCGAAACCCCTTGCCCTTGTTCTCGACCTTGACGATCTCGATCCGGCCGACCTGCCGAGTGGAGGACACGTGCGTGCCACCGTCGGCCTGGACGTCCAGTCCGCGGATGTCGACGATCCGGACCACCTCCAGCCCGGCCGGGAGGAGGTTGGTCGCCGTCCGGATGATGTCCGGGATCTCGAAGGCGCGTTCCCGTGGCAGCTCGTACACCTCGATCGCCCGGTCTGCGGCCACCTCGACGGCGCACGCCGCCGCCACGCGCTCCTTGAAGTCGGCCGGCAGCTCGGGCAGGTCGAAGTCCATACGCGCCTCCAGCGGCTCCATGTTGCCCCCGGTGACCAGGGCGCCGAAGTCGCGGAACACCACGCCGGAGAGCAGGTGGAGGGCGGAGTGGGTGCGCATCAGGCCGGTGCGCCGCACGTCCTCGACGGCTCCCCGCACGACGGTGCCGACGGCAGGAAGCGGGTCGCTCTCGTCCGGTACGAGCCACTCGTCGCCGTCAGCCTTGCGGGCTCCGACCACTCGGGTCTGGACGCCGCCCCAGAGCAGGACGCCGTGGTCGGGCGGCTGACCCCCGCCGCCCGGGTAGAACGCGGAGCGGTCGAGCACGACCCCGCGCTCGGTGTCGCTGGCCAGGACGACGGCCTCCCATGCACGCAGGGTGGCGTCAGCCAGGTCGAGGCGCTGGGTGCGGCTCACGGCTGGTTACCAGGGACCGTACGGGCCGTCGGACGACGACCGCCCACGGCCGGTGCCCTTGACGCGCTGGAGCTCGGGGCGGACGCCCAGCAGGTAGACCAGCCCGGCCACCGTCCCGGCCAGGTTCACCAGGTGGAGGGGGCTGGTGACGAATCCGAGGGCGAGGGACAGCCCGAGCACCACCAGCCAGAAGGTGCGGGTCTGCTTGCCGACGGCGTCGTAGTGGCTCGCCCCGAATCGCAAGGAGTCGACGAAGACGAACACCTTCAGCGCCAGCTGGCCGTAGTACAGCCCGGCGAGCACCAGGCCCTGTCCCGCGAACACCCAGCTCATGACGCCACCTTAGGCACAGCCGAGGCCGCCCCGCTCGCGAGCGGGGCGGCCTCTCCCCTCGAGGAAGGGGGCTCGAGTCGGTCAGGCCGACTTGCGGGCGGGCGTGCGCTTCGCCGTGGTCCGCTTGGCGGTCGTGCGGGCGGTCGTCGCGCGCTTGGCGGCGGGCTTGACGGTCCGCTTCACCGGACGGGCCGAGGTGGCGGCACGCGGCTTGGCCTTCGCCTTGGGGGCGGGCCGGCCGACGACCCGGCGGGCGGTCTCCTGCGCCCGCTCGGTGAGGTCGACGACCTGCTTGCGGGCCGGCTCGACGATCTCGACGACCTGCTTGCGGGCCGGCTCGACGATCTCGACGACCTGCTTGCGCGTCGAGGAGACGGTGTCGGCGACCTGCTTGCCGGTCTTCTCGACGGTGTCGGTCACGGTCGACTGCATCTTCTTGGTGTCGACGGCCTTCGGCAGCGACTTGCGCATCTCGCTGACGGCGTCGCCGACCAGCTTGCCGATGGTCTCGACGGCGTCGACCAGGGTCTTGGTGAGGTCCTTCACGACGGGCATGGGATTCCCTTTCATGGGTCAGGAGGGTCGGTCGTTCTCGTGGCGGAACGACTCGTAGACGTCGAGGAGCACGCGCTTCTGCCGCTCGGTGAGGCCAGGATCCGCGAGGACGGCGGCGGACACCGACTGGTTACCGTCGCTCTCCTCGAGGATCCCGGCACGGACGTAGAGCGTCTCGGCGCTGATGCGCAGCCCCTTGGCGATCTGCTGGAGGATCTCCGCGCTGGGCTTCCGCAGGCCCCGTTCGATCTGGCTAAGGTAGGGGTTGGACACCCCGGCGACCTTGGCCAGCTCGCGAAGCGAGACCTCGGCGGCCTGGCGCTGCTCACGGATGTACTCGCCGAGCGAGCCCACCTTCAGCGTTGCCACTCCTGTATTGTCGCGCGGTGTGCTTGCAATAGCAAGCGGTTGGGCTAGCAGTCGACCGTGACGTCAGTCACGTCTTCCGCTGGTGGCGGACCGTCTGGTATCTTTAGTTGACTGATCAACCACATTGGTGAGACCATCATCTGGGGGCGAGACCATGTCGGACCGGATGCCCGCGCTCTACCTGTCGCACGGGGCGCCGCCGCTCGCCGACGACCCGATCTGGCCACAGGAGCTGGTGGCCTGGTCGACCGCGCTGCCCCGACCACGCTCGATCCTCGTGGTGTCGGCCCACTGGGAAGAGGCTCCCCTCGCCGTCGGCGCCACCCGCACGGTCCCCCTCGTCTACGACTTCTGGGGATTCCCGCAGCACTACTACCAGGTGACCTATCCGGCACCGGGGGCACCGGAGCTGGCCGACGAGGTCCGCCGCCTGCTGGCCCACCCCGGTCAGCCGGTCCACGACTCGCCCGACCGAGGGCTCGACCACGGCGCCTACGTGCCGCTGGTGGAGATGTTCCCCGAGGCCGACGTCCCCGTGCTGCAGATGTCGCTGCCCACGCTCGACCCGTCGTCGCTGTTCGAGGTGGGCCGGCAGCTCGCCCCGCTGAGGGAGCAGGGCGTGCTCATCCTGGGCAGCGGGTTCACCACGCACAATCTGCGGGCGGTCGACATGGGCCAGCCCGCCGACGCGACCCCGCCCACCTGGTCGAGCGAGTTCGACGCCTGGATCGCCCAGGCGCTGAGCTCGGGCGACCTCGACGCGGTCCTCGACTTCGAGCACCGGGCCCCGGCGGCCCGGGTGGCCCATCCGCGTACCGAGCACTTCGCGCCGCTGTTCGTGACCCTGGGAGCGGTCGCCGACGACCGGGTCAGGGCCGACTCGGTGGTCGACGGGTTCTGGCACGGGCTGTCCAAGCGGTCGTTCCAGTTCGCGTGACGCCCGCAGCCGCCGAGCCGGCACCGGAGGGCTAGACCAGCCGGACCGCACGAATCGCGCCAACCGGGCGGCCACCGCCGAGCACCGGCCGCTCGGCCGTGCGGTCGACCACGTCGGCCCGCACACCCACGGCGCCCAGCGCGGCGGCCATGACCACCGGACGAGCCCGGTCCGCGCCGTCCTCGATCTTCAGCGCGACGGCCCGGCCATCCGGGAGCGCGACGGCGTAGACCCCCTCGGCGCCGTCCTTGGCCAGCAGCCCCGGCACGCCGCGCATCAGGTCCGTGACGTCCCGTCCGGTGCCGCCAACCCACTCCGGGTGGGCCCGCATGGCGTCGGCCACCCGCCTGGCCGGCTCGCCCGGCGCGGCCAGCACGCTGGCCTGGAACGCCCGGGCCAGGCCAACGAGGGACAACGACCAGAGCGGCGCACCGCAGCCGTCGACGGCCGTCGCGCTGACGCGCTCGGCTGCCAGGTCCTCCAGCGTGGCCAGCAGGGCGACCTGCAGCGGGTGGGACGGGTCGAGGTAGTGCGCCGGGTCCCAACCGTTGACCACGCAGGTCGCGAGCATCGCGGCATGTTTACCCGAGCAGTTCATGAGCAACGGCTCAGGACCACCCCCACCGCGCAACCACGCCCGAGCCGCGGCCGGGTCGTACGGAAGGTCGGGAGGCGTCTGCAGGTGGTCGACGGTCAGCCCGGCGTCGGCCAGGATGCGCCGAACGCCGTCGAGGTGGAACGACTCCCCGGAGTGCGAGGCCGCGGCCAGGGCCAGGAGCTCGCCGTGCAGCGGGAGCCCCAAGGCGAGCATGCCGGCGGCCTGCATCGGCTTGCTGGCCGACCGGGGGAAGACGGGGTCGGTCGGGCGGCCCACGGCCAGCAGCGTGGCGCCGTCCGCGCCGATCGCCACGACCGAGCCACGGTGCCGGCTCTCGACGACGCCGCAGCGGACGACCTCGGCGAGGACCGCGACGTCGGAACCGACCAGCGTCAGTCCTCGGCCCGCAGCAGCTCGTCGACGGAGGCCTCGCCGTCGCGGTAGCGCCGGGTGACCTCGGCGGTGAGGGTGTCCATCACCGCCTGGACCCGACGGCGGACCTCGCTCACCGTCTGCTCGTACTCAGACAGCTCGGCGTGGGCGGCGGCCAGTTCGGCGTCACCGAGCCCGGTGGCGTCGGAGAGCCGGGGATCGGCGATCATCTGCTCGACCCGGCGGCGGTTCTCCGCCACCCGGGAGGGCTCGACGGTCAGGTAGCGGCCGAGGCCACGGGGAGACGGCCGGGCGCCGTCGGACAGCAGCTCGGGCAGGTGGTCGACGATGGGATCGCTTCCGGTCGCGGCCGCGCGCCGGGCCCGCTCCGCGCGCAGCAGGTCCAGGCGACCCTGGAGCAGACGCCGGATGTAGGACAGGTCGGCGTCCTCCTGCTCGGCCTCGTGCCGACGTCGACGGATCTCCTGCAGCGGCAGCTCCCCGAGCCCGTCCAGGAAGCTCTCGTGCAGCACGACATCGACCCGTCGCCGTCCCCCCTCAACCGGCTCGGTCATCGTTCCCCTCCGCGTCGTCGATCCTTCACGTTGAGCAAGGACCGAGCGTCGTCCGGTGTCATCGGCGGACGCCCGGCCAAGCCGGCCAAGGTGGCCGCCCGTTCCACCAGCTGAGCATTGTCGCGCACCGGCACCCCCTTGGCGAAGTTCAGGGTGTCCTCCATGCCGACCCGCAGGTGCCCGCCGGCCGCCAGGGCGGTCAGCGCGACCGGCAGGGTGCCTCGTCCGACGCCGGTGGCCGACCAGCTGGCACCGTCGGGGAGCATCCGGACCGCGGCCATCAGCGCGTCAGGGGTCGCGGGCATGCCCCCGGGCACGCCCATCACCAGGTCGCAGTGCACGTGGCCCCCGAACGGCGCCCCCAGGTGGTCGAGCAGCCGGTTCATGGCGGCGACCTGCCCGAGGTCGAACAGCTCGAACTCGGGGACGACCTCGAGGGCCTGCGTACGGGTGTACAGCTCGACCATGAACGGCCAGGGGTTCAGGAACACCTCGTCGCCAAAGTTCACCGTGCCGCAGGTGAGCGAGCAGGAGTCCGGTTCGGCGTCGAGCACGGCCAGGCGGGACTCCAGCGGGTCGTGGACCGAGCCCCCGGTGCTCAGCTGGACGACGAGCTGGGTGCCCTCGCGCAGGGCGGCCACGGTGTCCTTGAGGCGCACGAGGTCGAGAGTCGGCGCCGCCCGCTCGTCGCGGATGTGCACGTGCACCATGGCTGCCCCGGCTGCTTCGCACGCCCGGGCCGTCGAGACCAGTTCGTCGAGGGTGACCGGCAGCGCAGGAACGTCGACCTTGGCCGTCTCGGCCCCGGTCGGCGCCACGGTGATCAAGGTCTGTTCACCAACCATGGAGGCATGGTGTCATGTTCACCCGACCGGCGTATCGCACGAGCCGGCGGGGTCGCCTGCGCAGAGGCCTCAACACCCCGGCCCGATCTGCCGATGGGGTGATGTCCAGGCACGAGCAGAGGGAGGGAGGAGTATGCCGCTCGGCGATGTTCTGACCAGTCCGCTCGAGTCCGTCCTCCTCGACCTCGGAGAACAGGGGGCTACGGGCTGCCTGTACGCCTACGACCAGCAGGGCGACCAGGCCGAGGTCTACTTCCGGGACGGGCTCGTCTACTCGGTCTACGTTCCGGGTGAGCGGCCGATGCTCGGGGCCCGGCTGATGTCGTCCGGCGTCCTCACGCCGGAGAGCCTGGCGGAGGCCCTGGAGATCCAGCGGACCGAGCTGCGAGACTGGCGGCTGGGCGAACTGCTCGTGTACCTCGGGTTCGTCGACCGGGAGGTCGTCGAGGCATTCGTGGAGGAGCAGCTCTGCGACATGACGGCCGACCTGCTCGGCTGGCAGGTGGAGTCGTGGAAGTTCCGCAAGAACCGACGCGCCCGTCAGGACGTCGCCCCGCCCCGTTCCGTCCAGCCTCTGCTCGATGAGCTCCAGGAGCGAGTCGCCCGGTGGCGGCAGCTCAGCGACTCGGTCGGTGGGATGGACGCGATTCCCATGCTGTCGGCCGCCGGCGCCCCGAGCGACGACGTCGTCATCGGGCCCGGTGAGTGGGCGCTGCTGTGCAAGGTCGACGGCGAGCGGTCGATCGCGCAACTGGCCGCCGAGTGCGGCTACACGAAGTACGAGGCCGCCGAGGTGGTCGCGGCCCTGATCGAGGGCGGACTCGTCGAGGTCGATGGTGCCGGAGTGGCCGCCACGGGCGTCGAGCAGACCCCGCGCGCCCCGGTCGAGGAGTCACCCGACGCCGAACTCGAGCAACCTGAGCCTGCTGATGCCTCAGCCGCAGAGGCAGCATCCGGCCTCCGGGCCGAAGAGGAGCGCCGGCGTCGCGAAGCCGACGCCATCGCCGCCGAAGTCGAGTCGGCCCGACTGTCCGAACTGGCTCGGATCGAGCGCGAGCGCCGCTCCGGCGCCGC
>DAIRVJ010000017.1:2776-23807 GCA_036802895.1 Candidatus Nanopelagicales bacterium | reverse complement strand
CGAAGTGGAACCCGATCAACATCTGCAGCTACCACCTGCAGGAGGCCGGCGCGACCGCCGTCCAGGAGCTCGCCTTCTCCCTGTGCACCGCCATCGCGGTGCTGGACGCCGTCCGAGACAGCGGCCAGGTGCCGCCCGAGCGGTTCGGCGAGGTCGTCGCCCGGATGTCGTTCTTCGTCAACGCGGGGGTCCGCTTCGTCGAGGAGCTGTGCAAGATGCGGGCCTTCGTCCGGCTCTGGGACGAGCTGACCCGGGACCGCTACGGGGTCACCGACGAGCGGCAGCGCCGGTTCAGGTACGGCGTACAGGTCAACTCCCTCGGGCTCACCGAGGCCCAGCCCGAGAACAACGTGCAGCGGATCGTCCTGGAGATGCTCGGGGTCACCCTGTCCAAGGACGCCCGAGCCCGGGCGGTGCAGCTGCCCGCGTGGAACGAGGCTCTGGGCCTGCCCCGGCCATGGGACCAGCAGTGGTCGCTGCGCATCCAGCAGGTGCTCGCCTTCGAGTCCGACCTGCTCGAGTACGACGACCTGTTCGAGGGCTCCGTCGTCGTCGCCCGCAGGGTGGACGAGCTGGTCGAGGCGGCGCGTGCGGAGATCGACCGGGTCCAGCAGCTCGGCGGAGCAGTGGCGGCTGTGGAGAGCGGCTACCTCAAGCAGCAGCTCGTGGCGTCGCACGCCGCCCGGCGGGCGCGCATCGAGTCCGGCGACGAGGTCGTCGTCGGCGTCAACGCGTTCACCGAGACCGAGGCCAGCCCGCTCACCGCCGACCTCACGACGGCCATCGTCACGGTCGACCCGATGGTCGAGACGCATGCGGTGGAGGCGCTGCGCGCCTGGCGGTCCGGACGCGACTCGACCGCGGTCGACGCCGTACTGAAGCAGCTGCGTGCCGACGCGGTGACGGCGGCCAACCTGATGCCGGCGACGCTGGCGTGCGCCCGGGCCGGGGTCACGACGGGGGAGTGGGCCGGGGTACTGCGCGAGGTGTTCGGCGAGTTCCGCGCTCCGACCGGGGTGGCCGGCGTGGTGGGCATGGCCCAACCCACCGACGAGCTGGCCGCGGTGCGGGACGCGGTCAAGCGGACGGGCGAGGAGCTGGGCGGGCGCCTGCGCCTGCTGGTCGGCAAGCCCGGCCTGGACGGGCACTCCAACGGTGCCGAACAGATCGCGGTCCGCGCCCGGGACGCCGGGTTCGAGGTCGTCTACCAGGGCATCCGGCTGACGCCGGAGCAGATCGTGGCCGCGGCGGTGGCCGAGGACGTCCACTGTGTCGGCCTGTCGATCCTGTCCGGGTCACACCTCTCGCTCGTGCCCGCCGTCGTCGACGGGCTGCGTGCGGCCGGGCTGGCCGACGTCGCCGTCGTCGTCGGCGGGATCATCCCCGACGCCGACGCCGAGCGGCTGCTGGCGCTCGGCGCCGCGGCGGTCTTCACGCCGAAGGACTACGACATCACCGCGGTCATGGGCCGGGTCGTCGACGAGATCCGGCGGGCGCACGGGCTCCCGCCGGCGCTCGTGGGCGCTCAGGCCTGAGGCGGCGGAGGCGGCGGTGGGGGCGGCGGTGCGACGCTGGCTCCCGGAGGCGGGGGAGGCGGAGGCGTTGCGGCAGCCGGTGGCGGCGGGGGCGGGGGCGGCACGGCGGCTCCGCCGGGCGGCGGCGGCACGGGCACGCCGGTCGCGGTGGTCTCCGCGGTGACCTCCGGCGCGGCGAGCACGCCGGTCGAGCCGTGCTCGGCGACGTGCGCGTCGACAGCGGCCAGAGCGGCGGCGACCTCGGCCCGGTCCGCCCCGAAGCGCTGCTCGGCGTAGAACGCGCGGCCCAGCTGCTCGAGCAGCTTGGCGGCGGAGCGCTTGACCTGCATCTCGTCGATGGACTGCTGGCCCTTGTCCAGCGCGCCCTGGGCCTCGCGGACCGCCTGCTGGGCGGCCGCCTTCGCCTTGTCCAAGAACCCGGCCACAACTGGCTCCCTTCTGGTTGGTCGTCCGTCGTCCGTGCGGTCAGCCGTCTTCCCTGCGCAGCCAGCGGAACGTGGTGAGGCACAGGACCAGTCCGATCATCGTCCATGCGCCCAGGACCAGAGCGCTCGGGCCCAGCTCCCACCGCCCGGCCGGCTCCTGAGAGGCGAACAGGTCGGGGAGGAACACCGAGCGCATCGCCTGGGTCATCCACTTCAACGGGAACATGGACGCGACCCGCTGCATCCACTCCGGCAGCTCGGAGAACACGAAGAAGACCCCCGACGTGAACTGCAGGACGAGGACCACCGGGGTGACCCAGGCCGACGCGGACCGCCCGCCTCGCGGCAGGCTGGAGAACGCGATGCCCAGCAGGGTGCAGGAGGCCAGCCCGAGCACGCTCACCCAGGCGAACGTCAGCCACTGCCGGGAGGTCGACGGAAGCGAGACGTCGAACAGCGCCATCCCGATCGCGAGGAGCAGGACCACCTGGGCCACGTAGACGACGCAGACGACGCCGATCTTGCCGAGGAAGTAGGAGGACTTCGGCATGGGCGTGCCGTGCAGGCGCTTGAGGGTGCCGTCGTCACGCTCCATGGGGATCGTGATCGCCAGCTGCTGGAACGCGCTGTACATCAGCCCTGAGGCGATCATCCCGGCGAGGAAGTACTGCCCGAACGTGACGTCGCTGTCGCCCAGGGTCTGCTTGCCGAACACCGAGCCGAAGATGACCATGAGCAGCATGGGCAGGGAGAACGTGAAGACCACGGACTCCCGTTCCCGGAAGAACTGCTTGAGCTCGATGCGGAACCTCTCCCACCCGAGCCGGGCGGCCCCGGGCCGGTCCCCGGTGGCCGAGGCCGTCGTGGCCGTCATTCCGCGCTCCTCCCAGCATGGTCGACGAGGGTGAGATAGACGTCCTCCAGGCTCGGCCGGCGGACCGACAACTCGGGGATCTCCCCCGGGAACCGGCTGGACAGGTCGAGCACGACGGAGGTGGGCGTCGCGGTCTGGAGGCTGTGCGGACCATCCGCCTCCGACCAGGTGACGGTGGCGTCGGCCGACGACCGGCCGCCGAGGGTGATCGGGTCGCCCATGGCGACGATCTTTCCCCGAGCGATGACCGCCACCCGGTCGGCCAGCCGCTCGGCCTCCTCCAGGTAGTGCGTGGTCAGCAGGATGGTGGTGCCGCCGTCCGCGCGCAGACCGTCGATGAGGTCCCAGAACTGCCGTCGGGCCTCGGGGTCGAAGCCCGTGGTGGGCTCGTCGAGGAAGAGCAGCTCCGGCCGGCCGACGATGCCGAGCGCGACGTCCAGGCGGCGCCGCTGGCCGCCGGACAGCTGACGGATCCGCGTGCTGCGCTTGTCGACCAGGCCCACCGCGGCCACGACCTCGTCCGGGTCCCGGGGCGAGGGGTAGTAGCGGGCGAAGTGCCGAACGGTCTCGTCGACCGTGAGCTCCGCGACGTCGGTGGCGGACTGGAGCACGATGCCGATCCGCGACCGCCAGGCCGCCGTCGCCGCCGACGGGTCGAGGCCGAGCACGCTCACCTCGCCAGCGTCACGGTGCCGGTAGCCCTCCAGGATCTCGACCGTGGTCGTCTTCCCGGCCCCGTTCGGACCGAGCATGGCCAGACACTCCCCGGGGTCGACCTCGAGGTCGACCCCGTCCACGGCAGCGAGGTCACCGTAGGTCTTGCGCAGTCCCTGGACGCTGATCACCGGGTCGGCCACGCCACCAGCCTGGTCGGTGTCTGCCGGTCTGTCACGGGGACCTTGGTCGGCTAGAAGAGCCGGGACGCCGGGTCGTCGTGGCCCCGCAGAGCGTCGTAGTCGACGGTGACGCAGTCGATGCCGCGGTCCGCAGCGAGCACGCGGGCCTGGGGTTTGATCTCCTGGGCGGCCAGTACGCCCCGCACCGGGAAGAGCAGGGGATCCCGGTTGAGCAGCTCCAGGTACCGGGTGAGCTGCTCGACCCCGTCGATCTCCCCCCGGCGCTTGACCTCGACCGCGACCGCCTGGCCCTCGGCGTCTCGGCAGAGCAGGTCGACCGGGCCGATGGCCGTGGGGTGCTCCCGGCGGACCACCCGCCAGCCGGGACCGAACGTGTGCGGGTGCTCCGCGAGCAGCGCCTGCAGGTGCGCCTCGACGCCGTCCTTGAGCAGGCCGGGGTCACTGCCGAGCTCGTGGGCGGAGTCGTGCCAGACCTCCTCGACGGTGATCACCAGGCGCTCGCCGCCCCTGTTGGTCACCGTCCAGACGTCGGGGCCGTCCGGCGTTGCGTCGACCCTCAGCGTGCACGGCGGGCTCATCCAGTTCAGCGGCTTGTAGGCCCGGTCGTCGGCGTGGACGGAGACCGACCCGTCGGCCTTGACCAGGATGAGCCGGGGGGCGAGCGGCAGGTGCGCCGTCAGCCGACCGACGTAGTCGACGCTGCACCGGGCCACGACGAGACGCACGGTCCGTCACGCTAGCCCACCCGCTGCGCTCGCCGGCTCAGCGTCCCAGGCGGTTGCGTCCGTGCAGCAGGGTCACCACCTTGACGACCAGGTCGGTCGTCTGCGGCGTGCGGTCGAACGACGTCAGCGGCATGGGCAGTCCGAACCGCTGGCGGGTGATCGCCTTGGCGCGGGTGAACTCCTTGAGCCCGTCCGCGCCGTGGATGCGACCGAACCCGGAGTCGGCGACGCCGCCGAACGGGAGGGCGGGCACGGTGGCGAACGAGACCGCGGAGTTGACCGAGGTCATGCCGGAGTGGACCCGTCGGGCGAGCTCCATCCCGCGCCGCTTGGAGAACACGGCCGCGCCGAGCCCGTACGACGACGCGTTCGTCCGGTCGACGGCCTCGTCCGCGTCGCGGACCCGGGTGACCGACAGGGTCGGACCGAACGTCTCCTCGGTGATGGCCGGGGAGTCCTCGGGAACGTCGACCAGGACCACCGGCTGGACGAAGGCGCCCTCGGCCGAGTCGGCTCCTCCGACCACCGCCCGCGCCCCCGCCTTCAGCGCCTCGGTGATGTGCCGGCGGATCACGTCGACCTGCGAGGGCATCGTGATCGGGCCGTACGAGGCGTGCGGGTCGGAGCCTGGCCTGAGCTGCTCGACCTTGGCGACCAGCTTGGCCAGGAAGGGCTCGTACACGTCCTCGGCGACGTAGACGCGCTCGATGCCCACGCAGGTCTGCCCGGCGTTGGAGAGGCCTCCCCACGCGGCGGCGTCGGCGGCCGCGTCGAGGTCGGCGTCGGAGTCGACGATCAGGGCGTCCTTGCCTCCGCACTCGATCAGGACCGGGGTCAGCCGGGCCGCGCAGGCGGCCATCACCTTCTTGCCCGTCGCCGTGGAGCCGGTGAAGGCGATCTTGTCCACGCCGGCGCGACACAGGGCTGCGCCGGTCTCGCCCCGCCCGGTGACCAGTTGGAGCACGGGCTGCTCGGGCACCACCTCGGCGAAGGAGTCGACCAGCCAGGCACCGACCCCGGGCGTGTACTCGGACGGCTTGAAGACCACCGCGTTCCCGGCCGCCAGCGCGTACGCGATCGACCCCATGGGGGTGAACACCGGGTAGTTCCAGGGCCCGATGACGCCGATCACGCCGAGCGGCTGGTACTCGAGCCAGGCCTGCTGGTTGGCCGAGAGCAGCGTCGGGCGGACGGTGCGCGGGCCGAGCACCTTCCGGGCGTGCCGTGCCGCCCAGTCGACGTGGTCGATCGTCAGGACGATCTCCAGGATCGCGTCGTCGACCGGCTTGCCGTTCTCCCGGTGCATCTGCTGGGCCAGCTGGCGGATCCGCCGGGCGAGCAGGCTCTTCCAGGCCAGCAGGCGTTCGCGGCGCCCCTGATGCCCGAGGTCCGCCCACCACTGCGCAGCCAGCCGGGCCCGGTCGACGGCCTCGGCCACCGAGGCCTCGTCGTCCACCGGCCAGGTCGCGAGCACCTCGCCGGTCGCGGGGTCGTGGGAGGGGAAGCGGTCCAGCGTGGGGGTGTTGTCGGCGAGGCTCATCGGGACCTCCAGCGGTTCGGCGTCTCGTCCGGACTCTAGCTCCGAGAACCCCCGTGCCGCTGCCTCGGGCGGCTCTGGGAGACTGCCAGCAGGTGCGAGGACGAGGAGCCGGCATGACGCGTCAGTTCACCAGGGTCGGGGTCATCGGGCTGGGCACGATGGGGGCGGGCATCGCCGAGGTCTTCGCCCGCGAGGGGCTCGACGTGGTCGGGGTGGAGCGCGACGAGGAGTCCGTCGAGCGCGGCCGGGCCCACCTCGAGTCCTCGACCGGCCGGGCGGTGAAGCGCGGCAAGCTCACCGAGGAGGACCAGCGTGCCCTGCTCGACCGGATCCGGCTCACGACGTCCCTGGAGGACCTGAAGGACGCCGAGCTGGTCGTCGAGGCCGTGCCGGAGAGCCTGCAGCTCAAGCGGTCGATGTTCGCGGCGCTCGACGGGATCACCCCGCCGGAGACGATCCTGGCCACGAACACGTCGTCGTTGTCGGTGACCGAGATCTCGGTCGCCACCGGCCGCCCGTCACGCGTGCTGGGCATGCACTTCTTCAATCCCGCGCCCGTTCTCAAGCTGGTCGAGGTCGTCGGCACCGTGGTCACGGATCCCTCGGTGCTGGCCGACGTGAAGGACTTCGCCGCCCAGCTGGGCAAGATGCCGGTGGTCGTCGGCGACAAGGCCGGGTTCATCGCCAACGCGCTGCTGTTCGGATACCTCAACCACGCGGTGTCGATGTACGAGTCGCGCTACGCCACGCGCGAGGACATCGACGCCGCTATGCGGCTCGGCTGCGGGTATCCGATGGGTCCGCTCGCGCTGCTCGACCTGATCGGGCTCGACACCTCCTACGAGATCCTTGACACGATGTACCGGCAGTCCCGCGACCGACTGCACGCGCCCAGCCCCATCCTCAAGCAGATGGTCACGGCCGGACTGCTCGGCCGCAAGACGGGGCGGGGCTTCTACACCTACGACGGCGTCGACTCACCGGTCGTGGTCCCCGACGCGCACACGCCTCCGGACGGCGACAGCACGCACGGCGCTCGACCGGTCCACAGGGTCGGCGTCGTGGGCTCGGGCACGATGGCCACCGGCATCGTCGAGGTCTTCGCCAAGGCGGGGTACGAGACGTGCTTCGTCGCCCGCAGCGACGACAAGGTGGCCGGCGTCCTGGCGGCGCTGGAGCGGTCGCTGGACAAGGCGGTCGTGCGCGGCAAGCTCACCCAGGAGGAGCGTGACGCCGCGCTCGCGACGGTCACCGGGACGACGAAGCTCGACGACCTCGCCGACGTCGACCTCGTGGTCGAGGCCGTGGTGGAGGACCTGGCGGTCAAGCAGACCCTGTTCGCGGCGCTGGACGAGATCGTCAAGCCGGGCGCGGTCCTGGCCACGACGACGTCCAGCCTGCCGGTCATCGAGTGCGCCGCCGCCACCTCCCGCCCTGCGGACGTGGTGGGCCTGCACTTCTTCAACCCGGCGCCGGTGATGAAGCTGGTCGAGGTCGTCTCCACGGTCAACACCGCCGCGGACGTCGTGGCGACGGCCCGAGCGGTCTGCCAGTCGCTCGGCAAGCACGCGGTGACCTGCGGCGACCGGGCCGGGTTCATCGTCAACGCCCTGCTGTTCCCCTACCTCAACGACGCGGTGAAGATGCTCGAGGCGCACTACGCCACGGCTGACGACATCGACACGGCGATGAAGGTCGGCTGCGGGCTGCCGATGGGGCCGTTCGAGCTGCTCGACGTCGTCGGGCTGGACGTGTCCCTCGCCATCGAGCAGACGCTCTACCGCGAGTTCCGGGAGCCCGGCTTCGCGCCCGCCCCGCTGCTGGAGCACCTGGTGACCGCGGGGTACCTCGGGCGCAAGGCCGGCCGAGGGTTCCGCGTCTACGGTTCCTAACGCTCCGCCGCGGCCAGCACCCGGCGGACCCCTCCGGCGAAGGCGGTCACGTCCGCCTCGGTGGTGTCCCACGAGCACATCCAACGGACCTCGGACGTCGGCTGGTCCCACACGTAGAAGGCGGACACCTCCTGCAGGGAGGGGATGGCCGCCTGAGGGACCCGGGCGAACACGGCGTTGACGGCCGGCTCGTGCGTCAGCGTGACGCCGGGGACGTCGCGGACCTCGGCGCCCAGCCGGCGGGCCATCTCGTTGGCGTGCGAGGCGTTGGCCAGCCAAAGGCCGTCGGTGAGCAGGGCCTCGAACTGGGCGGCCACGAACCTGGTCTTCGACGGCAGCTGGCCGGCCTGCTTGCGGACGAACCGCGCATCGGCGGCGCGCGCGGGGTCGAACCACACGACGGCCTCGCCGTACATCGCCCCGTTCTTCGTCCCGCCGAAGGTGAGGACGTCGACGCCCGCCTCGGCGGTGAACGAGCGGACGTCGCCGAGGGCGGCGGCGGCGTTGGCCAGGCGGGCACCGTCCATGTGCAGCAGCAGGCCGTGCCGGTGCGCGACCTCGCCCAGCGCGGCCACCTCGTCGGGGGAGTACAGCGTGCCGAGCTCGGTCGACTGGGTGATGGAGACGACCCGCGGCTGGACGTGGTGCTGGTCGCCGAGTCCGCCGAGCTGCTCGACGACCTGTTCCGGGCGGAGCTTCCCGTCCGGCGTCGGGACGTCGACCAGCTTGCAGCCGGTGAACCGCTCCGGGGCGCCGCACTCGTCGACGGCGATGTGGGCGGTGGCCGGACAGACCACCGCATGCTGCGGGCCCAGCAGGGTCTGCAGCCCCACGACGTTGCCGCCCGTGCCGCCCCAGACGAACAGCACCTCGCCGGCGCCGAGCAGGTCGCGGAGCAGGCCGGAGGCGCGCGCGGTCCAGGGGTCGTCGCCGTAGGCGAGGGCGTGCCCGTCGTTGGCCGCGGCCAGGGCGGCCATGACCGCCGGGTGGACGCCCGAGGCGTTGTCGCTCGCGAACAGGTGCATGACCCCATCCTGGCCTGCGCCTACCCTGGTCGGCGTGAGCCCTCGCGCGAACCGCCGCCGCCCAGACGACGTACCCGACCTGGGCGCGAGCGGTTCCTACCATGCCCCGGAGCAGGTCGAGGTGCACCCGGACGGCGAGTGGACGGTCCGCCGGGTGACCGGCAGCGCGGCGACCAAGGCTTACCGCTGCCCGGGCTGCGACCAGGAGATCCGGCCCGCGACGCCGCACGTCGTAGCCTGGCCGGTCGAGACCGGCCGCGGCCTCGACGACCGCCGGCACTGGCACACCGCGTGCTGGACTGCGCGGGGGCGCCGCGGTCCGCGCCCGGTCCGCGGTCGCGGTCTGCCGCGGTTCTGAGCCGGACATGGTCGAGATCCGCGCCAACACGGTGCTGCCTGCGCTCAGGGAAGCGCTGGTGCTGCACACCGCCGACGGGCTGCGCCTGGTGGGCGAGCTGGCCTGGCCGCTCGGACGCGACCCGGTCGCCACGCTGGTGTGCCTGCACCCGTTGCCCACCCACGGGGGGATGATGGACAGCCACGTGCTGCGCAAGGCGTCGTGGCGGCTCCCCGCGCTGGCCGGCGTGGCCGTCCTCAGGTTCAACACCCGGGGCACCTCGTCGGCTGCGGGCACCTCCGAGGGGGAGTTCGACCAGGCCGACGGCGAACGCTACGACGTCGCCGCGGCGGTCGAGTACGCCGAGCGCCACGACCTGCCGCGGATCTGGCTGCTCGGCTGGTCGTTCGGCACCGACCTGGCGCTGCGTTGGGGCGGCGACCCCGACGTCGAGGGCGCCGTGCTGCTCTCCCCGCCGCTGCGGTACTCGAGCGAGGCCGACCTGGACGCCTGGGCCCGCTCCGGCAAGCCACTCGTGGCCGTCGTCCCCGAGCTCGACGACTACCTACGGCCCGACGAAGCCGTGCGGCGCTTCTCGCGGGTGCCCCAGGCGGAGGTGGTCGCCGTCGAGGGAGCCCGGCACCTGTGGGTCGGTGAGCCAGCCGTGCGCCGCGTGCTCGACGAGGTCGTCGCCCGGGTGGCCCCCGGTGCGGCGCCGCTGCCACTCACCTGGCAGGGTCCCTACCAGGTGTGGAACGACCTGACGGGAGGCCTTGGGTGAGCAGCGAGCTGTCCGGCAAGTCCGCGCTGGTGACCGGCGCCTCCCGAGGGATCGGGCGAGCGATCGCCCTGGCCTTCGCCCACGCAGGCGCGGACGTGGCCCTGGTCGCCCGTGACGAGGACGCGCTGCGTGGCGTGGCCGCCGACATCGAGGCCCTCGGACGACGGGCGGTGGTGCTGCCCTGCGACGTCACCGACCGGGAGGCCGTGGAGCGGTCGGTCGCCGCCGCCGTCGACGGGCTGGGGCGGCTGGACGTCGTCGTCAACAACGCGGGGGGCAACTCCTTCAGCGTCCCGTTCGCGCAGATGCGGCTGTCCGGCTGGGAGAAGACCCTGCGGCTGAACCTGGACTCGGTGGTGCACGTGACCCAGGCGGCCGCCCCCCACCTGCTCAACCGGCCCGGATCGTCCGTCATCAACATGGCGTCGATCGCCGGGATCTCGTCGGTGCCCCTGATGGCCCACTACGGCGCGGCCAAGGCGGCGGTCATCTCGCTGACCCGCACCCTGGCGGTGGAGTGGGCCTGGGCCGGCGTCCGGGTCAACGCCTTGTTGCCGGGCTGGATCGAGACCGATCTCACCGACTTCCTGCGGGACAACGCCGAGGCGGAGAAGGGCACGCTGAGCCGGGTGCCCATGCATCGGTGGGGCAAGCCGGAGGAGATCGCCCTGCCGGCGGTCTTCCTGGCGTCGGACGCCGCCTCCTTCATCACCGGCCAGGTGCTCGTGGTCGACGGAGGACTGTCGGTCATGCCCTAGCGTGGGTCGCATGCCTGCGTTCATCCTGATCCATGCGTTCCCGCTGTGGTCCGCGCTTTACGACGACGTCCGAGGCCGGCTGGCCCAGCGCTGTGAGTTGATCACGCCCGACCTGCGGGGCTTCGGAGGGGCGCCCCTGCCCCCCGACGATCGGCCGTCGCTGGACCGGTACGCCGACGACGTCGTGCGGGACCTGGACGACCGAGGCATCGACCGGGCCTACGTGGGCGGCACCTCACTCGGCGGCTACGTGACGATGGCGGTGCTGCGCCGGTACCCGGACCGGGTGCTGGGCGTCGTCCTGGCCGACACCAAGGCGGGCGCCGACCCGGACGCTGCGCGGGAGAACCGCGAGCGGATCGCCGCGACCGTGCTGGCCGAGGGCTCCCTGCGGGTCGTCCACCAGGACGTCGCCCCGGCGCTGCTCGGCGAGACCACGAAGACGGACCGGCCGGAGGTCGTCGCCCAGGTGCGGGACTGGGTGAGCGCGGCCGACCCGGCCGCGGTGGCCTGGGCGCAGCGGGCCATGGCCGCCCGCCCCGACTCCCTGGCGACGCTGCGGGGCGCCGACGTTCCTGCGCTGGTGATCGTGGGTGCTGAGGACCGGCTGGCCTCCCTCGCCGACGCACAGGCCATGGTCGAGGCGTTGCCGCACGGGCGGCTGGCGGTGCTGCCCGGCGCCGGGCACCTCACCCCGGTCGAAGCTCCGGACGCCTTCGCCGCTGCCGTGGAGTCGTTCCTGCCCGACCCGGGGTGAGCCCTACGTGTCGCGGAACCGGTTGATCTCGGTCAGGTGCCGGGCCCGCCGCTCCGCGTCGCGCACGCCCAGCCCCTCCTCGGGGGACAGGCACAGGACGCCGATCTTGCCCTGGTGCAGGTTGTGGTGGACCTCGTAGGCGGCCTGCCCGGTCTCGGCCAGCGGGAAGCTCTTCGACAGCGTCGGGTGGATCTTGCCCCGAGCGATCAGCCGGTTGGCCTCCCAGGCCTCGCGGTAGTTCGCGAAGTGCGACCCGACGATCCGCTTGAGGTTCATCCACAGGTAGCGGTTGTCGTACTCGTGCATGAAGCCCGACGTGGACGCGCAGGTCACCACGGTCCCGCCCTTGCGGGCGACGTACACGGAGGCCCCGAAGGTCTCCCGGCCCGGGTGCTCGAAGACGATGTCAACGTCGTCGCCTCCGGTGAGCTCGCGGATCTTCTTGCCCAGGCGCTGCCACTCCTTGGGGTCCTGGGTGTGCTCGTCCTTCCAGAACCGGTACCCCTCGGCCGCCCGGTCGATGATCAGCTCGGCGCCCATGGCCCGGCACAGCTGGGCCTTGTCCTCGCTGGACACCACGCAGATCGGCGTCGCGCCCCCGTTGAGCGCGAACTGCGTCGCGTAGGAGCCGAGGCCCCCCGAGGCCCCCCAGATGAGCACGATGTCGCCCTGCTTCATCCCGGCACCGTTGCGGGAGACCAGCTGGCGGTAGGCGGTCGAGTTCACCAGGCCCGGGACCGCCGCCTCCTCCCACGTCAGATGGGCGGGCTTGTCCAGGAGCTGGTTGGACTTGACCAGGGCGAGCTGGGCCAGGCCGCCGAAGTTGGTCTCGAAGCCCCAGATCCGCTGTTCCGGGTCGAGCATCGTGTCGTTGTGCCCGAGCGGGCTCTCCAGCTCGACCGACAGGCAGTGCGCGACCACCTCGTCGCCGGGCTTCCAGGTGTGCACCCCCGGCCCGGTCCGCAGGACGACGCCGGACAGGTCCGAGCCGACCACGTGGTAGGGCAGGTCGTGGCGCTTGGCCAGCGGAGAGGTCCGGCCGTATCGCTTGAGGAACCCGAAGGTCGACACCGGCTCGAAGATCGACGTCCAGACGGTGTTGTAGTTGATCGCGCTGGCCATGACCGCAACGAGCGCCTCACCCGGCCCGACCTCGGGGGTGGGGACCTCCTCCACGTGCAGCGCCCGCCTGGGGTCCTTCTCCCTCGTCGGCAGCCCGGCGAACATCTCCTGGTCGTCCTCGTGCACGGTGACGCCGGTGTAGGCCTCGGGCACCGTCAGGTCGGCGAACTCCTCCGACGAAGTGTCCCCGGCCAGAATTGCGTCCAGGATCTCCTTCACGTCAGCCTCCCGATGCCGTCCGATGTGCTCGAAGCGAGCGTATCGACCTGCCTGCAGGCCCCAGCCAGTGACCTACGGGCCGGAGTTCCCCAACCGTTCATCCGGCCGTCGCCCGCCCCTTGCCCCGCCCGGCCGCCGTCCTCCTAGGGTCCCGAATGACCCTGTCGGTTCGATGAACCAGTCGAAGGAGTAAGTCGTGAAGTCACCAAAGAGTCGCCGCACCGCTGCCGCGCTCGGCGCCGCGGCGACGGCCACGGCAGTCGCGCTGGGCTCCCTGCCCGCGCAGGCCGCAGTCGCGGGTCCGGACGCCATCGATGAAGGTCCGAGCACCACGGTCAGCCCCTACGTCGTCCCCGTCGCCGGACAGGTCGACGTCACCTCCCTGCTGACGACCAACGGCGGCGCCGCCGCGAACGGCTACCGGATGGTGGGCATCCCCGACGGGCTCGGCGCCTACGCGGCGAACGGCCGAGTCACGGTGCTCATGAACCACGAGCTGCGCGACTCGCTGGGCATTGTGCGGGCCCACGGTCAGCGGGGCGCCTTCGTCTCCAAGCTGGTCATCGACAAGCGGTCCGGCGAGGTGCTCGAGGGATCCGACTTCATCCAGCCTGGGGTCCGCTACTGGGACTACCCGGCCGCGGCCTTCGCGGACGCTCCCGTCGCCCCTGCCGGCGCCACGAGCGGCCACGCTGCCGCCTTCAGCCGCTTCTGCTCCGGCTACCTGACCGAGGCCGGCCAGCTGTACTCGCCGCTGAGCGGCTCGGGCTACCGCGGCCGCCTGTACCTGGCGAACGAGGAGTCGGGTGACGAAGGCCGGGTGTTCGGCGTCACCATGGCCGGAAAGGCGTTCCAGCTTCCCCGGCTCGGTCTGTTCTCGTGGGAGAACACGATCGTCGCGCCGACCCGTGGCGAGCCGACCGTGGTGCTCGGGAACGAGGACGCCTCGAGCGGGCAGCTGCGCGTGTACGTGGGCCGCAAGCTGAAGTCGGGGACCCCGGTTCAGCAGGCCGGCCTCACCAACGGGACGTTGTTCGTGGTGGACGCCGTCGACGAGGCGGTCAGCACCGACGCCGAGTTCCGCGCGACCTACGGGAAGGGTGTGCCGGCAGCGGTGTCCTTCGGCGCCGGCGAGCGGCTGGACTGGACGAAGAACGGCGTCACGCAGAACGCCGAAGCTGCGAGCAAGGGTCTCGCGCTGAACCGGGTCGAGGACGGCGCGTTCGACCCGAGGAACCCGAACGACTACTACTTCCTCACGACCGAGGGCGGCAGCACGGCCGCGAACCCGGACGAGCCGGCCTTCGCCCGTGACGGTGGCGGCCTGTGGCGGCTGCGGTTCGCCGACGTCGAGAAGCCTTGGCTGGGAGGAACCCTTGAGCTGTTGCTCGACGGTTCGGAGGCGCCCTACCTGTCCAAGCCGGACAACATGACGATCGACCGGTCCGGCAACCTGCTGATCCAGGAGGACCCGGGCGGCAATGACCACGTCGCCCGCATCGTCGCCTACCGGATCACGGACGGGGCGCGAGGCGTCGTGGCCGAGTTCGACCCGATCCTGTTCGCCGCCACCAACCCGGCGGGGATCCTGCCCGACGACCGCGCCGTCCTGACGACGGACGAGGAGTCGAGCGGCATCATCGACACCGCGGCCATCTACGGTCCGGGGTCGTTCCTCTTCGACGCCCAGGTGCACAGCGCCAAGGGGCTGATCGCCGGCAGCGGTCCGGGCACGGTGGAAGAGCTGGTCGAGAACGGCCAGCTGCTGCTGATGAAGGTCCGCAACTGGGCCGCTGTCTACGGCGGCTGAACCCGACACCGACGCCGGGGGTGGGCTCGCGCAGCGTCAGCCGTGGTCGCCGTCAGCGGCCGGCTGGACCAGCTCCACGAGCACGCCCCCGGCGTCCTTCGGGTGGATGAAGTTGACCCGTGAGCCCGCCGTGCCGTGGCGTGGCTCGTCGTAGAGCAGGCGCAACCCGGCTGCCCGCAGGCGGTCGCTGACCGCGTCGATGTCCTCGACGGTGTAGGCCATCTGCTGGATCCCCGGCCCGCGCGACTCCAGGAACCGGCCGATCGTGGAGTCGGGGGACAATGGCGCCAGCAGCTGGATGCAGGAGCCGGAGTCGCCGACCGCCATCATCGCCTCGCGGACGCCCTGCTCCTCGTTGGTCTCGACGTGGACGCACTCCATGCCGAAGGCCCGCTGGTAGAAGTCGATCGCCGCGTCCAGGTCGCGGACGGCGACCCCGACGTGGTCGATGCGGGTGAACATGGACCGACCTCCTCCCCGTGCCGGGAACCTCAGAGCTGTCGCTATCGTGGCAGTAGACATTCGCGACACCGTCAGGAGGGCCCTCTCATGGCCGGATCCGTCATCGTCGCCGGCGCCCGAACCCCCATGGGGCGTCTGCTCGGCTCGCTCAAGGACTTCGCCGCCACCGACCTCGGGGGCGTCGCGATCAAGGGTGCTCTGGACCGGGCGGGGGTGGCCCCGGACCAGGTCGACTACGTGATCATGGGGCAGGTGCTGCAGGCCGGCGCCGGCCAGATCACCGCCCGCCAGGCCGCGGTCAAGGCGGGCATCCCGATGACCGTCCCGGCGCTGACGATCAACAAGGTGTGCCTGTCCGGCCTGGATGCGATCGCGCTCGCCGACCAGCTGATCCGGGCTGGGGAGTTCGAGGTCGTCGTGGCCGGGGGCATGGAGTCGATGACCAATGCGCCGCACCTGCTCCCGAAGTCCCGCGAGGGGTTCAAGTACGGCGACGTCGCCCTGGTGGACTCGATGGCCTACGACGGGCTGTTCTGCGCGTTCGACCAGGTGGCGATGGGGATCTCCACGGAGCGGTACAACGAGCGGTACGCCCTGACCCGCGAGGACCAGGACGCCTTCTCGGCCCGCTCGCACCAGCGGGCCGCCGAGGCCGCGAAGAACGGCGTGTTCGACGACGAGATCGTGCCGGTCACGATCCCGCAGCGGAAGGGCGACCCGTTGGTCTTCACGACCGACGAGGGGGTCCGCGGCGACACGACCGTCGAGACCCTGGCCCGGCTCCGCCCGGCGTTCAGCAAGGAGGGGACGATCACCGCGGGGTCGGCCTCGCAGATCTCTGACGGCGCGGCGGCGGTCGTGGTGATGAGCCGGGCGAAGGCCGAGGCGCTCGGGCTCCCCTGGCTGGCCGAGATCGGCGCCCACGGCGTGGTCGCCGGGCCGGACGCCTCGCTGCAGGAGCAGCCCGCGCACGCGATCAGCAAGGCGCTGGCCCGCGAGGGGCTGACCGCCGCCGATCTCGATTTGGTGGAGATCAACGAGGCGTTCGCCGCGGTGGGCATCGTCTCCCAGCGGGCGCTCGGCCTGGCCGACGACACGGTCAACGTCAACGGCGGCGCGATCGCGCTGGGGCACCCCATCGGCATGTCCGGCGCGCGGCTGGTCCTGCACCTGGCGCTCGAGCTTAAGCGTCGTGGGGGCGGGGTCGGTGCCGCGGCGCTCTGCGGCGGTGGCGGCCAGGGCGACGCCCTGGTGATCCGCGTCCCGAAGGCCTGACCCGGGCGGTGCGCCGCTCCGGGAACGTCCCCGCGCTGGTCGAGCGGGCCCGCGCGGGCGACCCCAGGGCGGTGGCCCGCCTGGTGTCGTTGGTCGAGGATGCCTCGCCCAGCCTGCGCGAGGCGATGGCGCTGCTCGCGCCGCACACCGGGCACGCGCGGGTCATCGGGCTCACCGGGTCGCCGGGGGTGGGGAAGTCGACGACCACGTCGGCGCTGATCAGCGCCTGTCGGGCGCGCGGCGAGCGGGTCGGCGTGATCGCCGTCGACCCGTCGTCACCCTTCTCCGGCGGTGCGCTGCTCGGGGACCGGATCCGGATGCAGGAGCATGCGACCGATCCCGGCGTCTTCATCCGGTCGATGGCCTCGCGCGGTCACCTCGGGGGGCTGTCCTGGGCCACCCCGCAGGCCCTGCGGGTCCTGGACGCCGCCGGGTGCGATGTGGTGGTCGTCGAGACGGTCGGCGTCGGCCAGAGCGAGGTCGAGGTGGCCGGGCTCGCCGACACCGTCGTCGTCCTGCTGGCGCCGGGTATGGGCGACGGGGTGCAGGCGGCGAAGGCCGGCATCCTCGAGATCGGCGACGTGTTCGCGGTCAACAAGGCCGACCGCGAGGGCGCCGACACGACCGTGCGCGAGCTGCGGCACATGATCGCGCTCGGCGAGGGTCGCGCCGCCGACGACTGGCGGCCCCGGATCGTCAAGACGGTGGCCTCCCGGGGTGAGGGCCTCGACGAGCTGGTCGAGGCGCTCGACGCCCACCGGGACTGGCTGGTCGCCTCGGGGGAGCTGACCCGGCGGCGCGAGGCGCGGGCTGCCGAGGAGATCGAGGCGATCGCCATCGCCGGTCTGCGGGCTCGGCTGGGCGGGCTGCGGGACGGCAGCCGCCTCGCCGACCTGGCGACGCGGGTGGCGGCCGGCCACCTCGACCCCTACGCCGCGGCCGATCGGCTGGTCCAGGACTTGGCCGAGCGAACCGGCACCGGGTGACCGCCGCGCCCGGGGGCTCAGCGTTCGACGAGCAGCCCGCGGCGGCGGCGTAGCCGGATGTCCGCGGCGTTGAACGCAGCGTCGATGACCATGCCGATGGCCAGGATGAGAATCATGTAGGCCAACAGAGCCGGCGCGTCGCTGAGCTCGCGGGCCATCGACAGCTGTTGTCCCAGCGAGTACCGACCCAGCGCGACGAGCAGCTCCCCGGCCATCAGGCTGCGCCAGGCGAACGACCAGCCCTGCTTGAGCCCCGAGAGCACCGCGGGCAGCGCCGCTGGGATCACGAAGTGCCGGTACAAGGACCAGCCGCGGGCCCCGAGGGTGTGGGCGACCCGCAGGAGCTGCGGCGGGATGTGGTCGATGCCGCCGATGATCCCGTTGGCCGCCGACGGAGCCGCGCCGAGCACGACGACGAACAGGATGGCCCGCTCGGACAGCCCGAACAGCAGGATGGCCAGCGGGAACCAGGCGATCGAGGGCATCGTCTGCAGGCCGGTGATCATCGAGCCGATGGCCGCTCGCAAGACCCTGATCCGGGCGACGGCGACGCCGACGACCGAGCCGATCAGCACGGCGACGGCGAAGCCGACCAGGGCCCGCTGCAGCGTCGTGGCGACCGCCTCCCAGAAGTCCCCCGTGCCGGCCAGCCGGGCGAGCTCCGCGAAGGCGGTCCACGGGGAGGGCAGAACGTAGTCGGGACGCCATCCGGTGGCGTAGGTCAGCTGCCAGGCGCCGAGGACGATCCCGACGGCGAGCAGCTTCGGCCACAGCGCCGACCACGCCCGACCGGCCCACCGACGAGTAGCCGGGCGGACGGCGGCACCGGCTGCGGCGGACTGATCGGGCCGAACCGATCCCGCCGTCAGGTCGATCACGTCAGCCGACATGGCGCTGGACCTCCTCGCGCAGCTGGTCGGTCAGGACGGCCGCCAAGGTCGACACCTCCGGGGAGTCGATGCGGCGGGGCCGGGGGACGTCGACCACGAACTCGTTCTTGATCCGGCCGGGCGAGCTCGACATGAGCACGACGCGGTCGGCCAGCCGGACCGCCTCGCGCACGTTGTGCGTGACGAAGAGCACCGTCAGCGCGTAACTCGACCACACCCGTTCGAGCTCGTCGTGCATGGCGTCACGGGTCATTGCGTCGAGCGCCCCGAATGGCTCGTCCATGAGCACGACGTCGGCCTGCTGGGCCAGTGCCCGGGCCAGTGCTACCCGCTGCCGCATGCCCCCGGACAGCTCGTGCGGGCGGATGTCGTGCTTGTCGGCCAGTCGCACCATGGCGAGCAGCTCGGCCACCCGCTCCCCGCGCTCCGCCTTGGGCACGCCGTGCAGGCGCAGGGCCAGCTCGACGTTCTGGGCGGCGGTCAGCCACGGCAGCAGGCTGGCATCCTGGAACATCAGGGCCACGGCCGCGCCATGCACTCCCGCCTCGCCGCTGGTGGGCCGGTCCAGCCCGGCCAGGATCGACAGCAGCGTGCTCTTGCCGCAGCCGGAGGCACCGACCACGGTGACGAACTCCCCGCGGCGCACGCTCAAGTCCACGCCGTCCAGCGCCAGGGTGCCCGACCTTGCCGGTCCGAACCGCTTGGTCAGCCCGGAGACGGTGACCGCCTGCGTGGGGTTCATGGGTGGTGCGTCGTGCGCCCGGGCGCCAGGCAGGGTCACGGTCATGGTCACTCCTTGATCTCGGGCTTGCCTGCGGCGGTGAGGGCCCGGTTGAGCGGTGCGAGGTCGTAGAGCGTGGTCAGGTCAACCGGCTCGAGCAGGCCGACGGCCTGGGCGTGCGTCGCTGACTCCCGCAGCGAGGCGGCGATCGGGTCGACCGTGAAGGTGAGGTTCTTCCACGCGGCGGCGATCGTGGCGTCCTTGAGCGGCTTGCCGGTGAGCTTCTCGATCCCCGCGTTGACGACCTTCTGCGCGTCGGCCGGGTTGGCGTTGATCCAGTCGGTCGCCTTCACCAGGCCGGTCAGCAGCCGCTGGACGACGTCCGGGTGGGCGGTGAGGAACGCCGTGCTGACGATCAGGTTGGTCGTGACGAAGCGACCGCCGGGCCACAGGGTGGCCTCGTCGACCAGGATCGTGCCCTTGGCCTCCTGAACGAGCCGAGTAGCCCAGGGTTCGGGTACCCACGCCCCGTCGATCTGGCCGGAGCCGAATGTCTGCAGGGTCTGGCTGTTCTCCTGCGGCAGGATCGCGACATCGCCACCGCCCTTGGTGTCCGTGCGGAGTCCGTGCTGCTTCAGCCAGTACCGCAGCGCGACATCCTGGGTGTTGCCCAGCTGGGGGGTCGCGACCTTCTTGCCTCTGAGGTCCTCGGGCGTGGAGATCCCGGCGCGCACGACGAGCGCGGCGCCCCCGGAGGTTGCCCCGGAGATGACGCGCAGCGCCTGTCCCTTGGACTTGGCGAAGCCGTTGATGGTCGGGTTCGGCCCGATGAACGTGGCGTCGATCTCGCCGGCGAAGAACGCCTCCGTGGCGGCAGGGCCGGCGTTGAAGCTGCGCGTGCTGAGTCTGACGTTCGTACCGAGTGCCTCCGCGAAGAACCCACGGTCGACTCCGACGATGGCGCCCGCGTGCGTCAGGTTCGGGAAGTAGCCCAACCGCAGCTCGACCCCGCCCGTCCCCTCGGCTTGCGCCGCTCCCGAACTGCAGCCCGTGGCGGCGAGCAGGAGTGCCCCGACCAGCGAGGAGAGCACGACAGCGAGTCGAGTGTTGATCATCAAAACCCCCTATTTCCGACTGGTTATCAAGGAATCTAGTGCGCGGCCACGTCCGGCGTGACCGTTCGGCCGAGAACCGTCCGAACGGAGGCCGGTGGCTCGGGTGAACAGGGGATCAGCCCGCTGGGGTGCCCGCTTGTCGGCGTGGCGGTGCGACGGAAGGGGTTCCTGGGGCGATACAACTACGGTGGGACGGTTGTCGTCCTGGGTGAGCGCAGGAGGCGTCATGGTCAAGAAGGCGGTCACCTGGCTGGCCATCGGCTTCGCCGTGTACGTGCTCATCGCGACGCCGGACCGGGCCGCGGACGCGGTGCGGACCGCCTTCGACGGGATCATCCAGGCCGGGACCAGCGTGCTGGAGTTCTTCACCCAGCTCTGGGGGTGACCGCGCGGTGACCTGGGAGCCCCCTGCCGTGGTCGCCAGCGGCGATCAGCGCTACCTGATCCGAGGAGAGCGGCCGGTCGCGGCCGACCGGCGGCACTGGGTGCACCTGGTCCGGCCGCTGGCCGCGGCCGGTGGTCTGCTGGTCGCGGCCCTCGTCGTGGCGTCGGTCGTCCCCCCGCGCGGTCTGCTGCCGTCCCTGCCGGTGTTCGCCGCTATCGGGTCGGTGCTCTACGCGGGCTGGACGGTGGCCGAGTGGCGGGTCGACCGGCTCATCATCACCGACCGGCGGGTCCTCCTGGTGACCGGTCTGCTCATGCGCCGAGTGGCGATGATGCCCCTGGTCAAGGTCACCGACATGACCTACGAACGGTCCCTGCTCGGGCGGTTGCTCGGGTTCGGGACGTTCGTCCTCGAGTCGGCCGGTCAGCAGCAGGCGCTGCACCGGATCGGCCACCTACGGGCGCCCGACCACCTCTACCACGCGGTGAGCGAGCAGGTCTTCGGCGGGACGCAGCCGCCCGAGGCCGCGGTGGTCAACCC
>DAIRVJ010000017.1:0-2676 GCA_036802895.1 Candidatus Nanopelagicales bacterium | reverse complement strand
ACCCGGGTCATCCGGCTGCCCGGCGGTGAGGACGACCGCCGACGCGACGACTGACCGGGCTACCCTGGCCTGACGTGCCGGCGTACCCGCGCCCGAGCGAGGCCACACCGGGAGTCGACGTGGACCCTGATCAGATCGAGTCCGGCCGCCGCCGATGGCAGCAGCGGTTCGACGCCGCCGTGTCGCAGGGCCGCCTCGGCGATCGGGAGTGGACCACGCTGTCCGGGCTCCCGGTCGAGCCGGTGTACGGCCCCCCCGTCGGCGAGCCGTACCCCGGTTTCGAGCGCATCGGCTGGCCCGGGGAGTACCCCTTCACCCGGGGCCTGTACCCGACGGGCTACCGGGGCCGACCGTGGACCATCCGGCAGTTCGCGGGATTCGGCAACGCCGAGCAGACGAACGAGCGGTACCGGATGATCCTGGCCGCGGGTGGCGGCGGTCTGTCCGTCGCCTTCGACATGCCCACCCTGATGGGTCGGGACTCCGACGACCCGCGCGCGCTCGGTGAGGTGGGGCACTGCGGCGTGGCCATCGACTCAGTCGTCGACATGGAGACGCTGTTCCGGGGGATCCCGCTGGACCAGGTCACCACCTCGATGACGATCAGCGGTCCGGCGGTGCCGGTGTTCTGCATGTACGTGGTGGCCGCCGAGCGGCAGGGCGTCGACCCGTCGGTCCTCGACGGGACGCTGCAGACCGACATCTTCAAGGAGTACATCGCCCAGAAGGAGTGGCTCTTCCCCCCCGAGCCACACCTGCGGCTGATCGGCGACCTGATGGAGTGGTGCGCGACGCAGACCCCGGCGTACAAGCCATTGTCGGTGTCCGGCTACCACATCCGGGAGGCCGGCTCGACGGCCGCGCAGGAGCTCGCGTTCACGCTGGCCGACGGCTTCGGCTACGTGGAGCTCGGCCTGGCCCGCGGGCTGGACATCGAGACGTTCGCCCCCGGCCTGTCGTTCTTCTTCGACGCGCACGTCGACTTCTTCGAGGAGATCGCCAAGTTCAGGGCTGCCCGGCGGATCTGGGCCCGCTGGCTGCGCGACGTGTACGGCGCCCGCACCGAGCGCGCCCAGTGGCTGCGCTTCCACACTCAGACGGCCGGCGTCTCGCTGACCGCGCAGCAGCCGGACAACAACGTGGTCCGCACGGCGATCGAGGCCCTGGCGGCCGTCCTCGGCGGCACCAACTCCCTGCACACCAACGCCTTGGACGAGGTGCTGGCGCTGCCGTCGGCCAAGGCGGCGGAGATCGCTCTGCGCACCCAGCAGGTCATCCTCGAGGAGACCGGCGTGGCCTCGGTGGTCGACCCGCTGGGCGGGTCGTGGTTCGTGGAGGCGCTGACCGACCGGATGGAGGCGGAGGCCGAGGCGATCTTCGCCCGGATCCGGGCCATGGGGGCCGACGGCTCGATGACCGCGGGCATCCTGCGCGGGATCGAGGACGGCTGGTTCATGTCGGAGATCGCGGACGCGGCGTTCGCCCACCAGCGGGGGCTGGAGAAGGGTGAGCGGTCGGTCGTCGGGGTCACGGTGCACACCGACACGATCGAGGAGCCGCTGGAGATCCTCCGGGTCAGCCAGGAGGTCGAACGCGTCCAGGTCGCCGAGGTGCGCGACCGCAGGGCGGCCCGCGACTCCGACGCGGTGGCCGCCGCGCTCGAGGCCCTGACCGCCGCCGCCGGCACCGACGCCAACCTGGTGCCGGTCATGCTGGACGCCGTCCGAGCCGAAGCGACCCTCGGCGAGGTCTGCGACGCCCTGCGCGGGGTGTTCGGGGAGTACCGCGAGCCGGCCCAGTTCTGACCCGGGTTTCGCCGACGGGTGTCCCGTCGGGGAGGATGGTCCCCATGCAGCCCTCCAGCTTCAGCGCCGCCGGCGCCGTCGATCTCGCCGCGCTGGCCGCCCAGAGCGCGGCCCGGGCCAAGGCGGAGGAGGCGAGGGCGGCGGCAGCGCAGTCGGGCGCCGCCGCTCCGGCCGCGACGGACGTCATCGACGTGGCGGAGGAGACGTTCCAGGCGGACGTCATCGACCGCTCGGCCACCGTGCCGGTCGTCATCGACTTCTGGGCCGAGTGGTGCGGCCCGTGCAAGCAGCTGTCGCCGGTGCTCGAGGCGCTCGCCGTCGAGGGGGCCGGCTCGTGGGTGCTGGCCAAGGTCGACGTCGACGCCAACCAGCGGCTCGCCGCCGCGTTCCAGGTGCAGAGCATCCCGACCGTGCACGTCGTCTGGCAGGGCCAGATCGTCCCCGGCTTCCAGGGCGCCCTGCCGGAGGCCCAGGTACGGCAGTTCATCGAGCAGGTGCGCACCCTTCCGGCCGCCACCGCCGGGCCGGCCGGCGCGCCGCCCGAGCCTGCGGTGGACCCGGGCGTGGAGGCCGCGCTGGACGCCCTCGACCGTGGTGACCTCGATGCGGCGGCGGCGTCCTACCGCGAGGTGCTGACCCGGGCGCCGGCGGACGAGGACGCCAGGCTCGGGCTCGCCCAGGTCGAGCTGATCCGGCGTACCCGCGGCCTCGAGGCCGGTGTCGTGAAGGCCCGGGCCGCCCAGCAGCCGGACGACGTCGCCGCGCAGGCCAGTGCCGCCGACCTGGACCTGGTCGAGGGACGGGTCGAGGAGGCCTTCGCCCGGCTGGTCGAGACGGTCCGCCGGACCTCGGGCGACGAGCGGACCGCAGC
>DAIRVJ010000016.1:22120-24609 GCA_036802895.1 Candidatus Nanopelagicales bacterium | reverse complement strand
ATCCCGGAGGTCGCTCGGACCGCCCTGATCGTCAACCTGCTCACCGAGGACAACCTGCCCAGCTACCACCTCGAGATCGCCCAGATGTTCGGGCGGGACGGCGCCTGGGGCACCTGGGTGCACCGCTGGACCGCCGAAGAGGGCCGGCACGCCACCGCGATCCGCGACTACCTCACGGTCACGCGGGCGGTCGACCCGGTGGCGCTGGAGCGGGCCCGGATGGTGCACATGGAGACCGGGTACGCGAACAACTGGGACGACTCGATGCTGCACGGGCTGGCCTACGTCTCCTTCCAGGAGCTGGCCACCCGGATCTCGCACCGCAACACCGGGGCCGCCTCGCAGGACCCCGTGTGCGAGCAGTTGCTCGCCCGGATCGCCCTGGACGAGAACCTGCACATGATCTTCTACCGCAACCTGCTGGCCGCCGCCTTCGAGCTGGCGCCCAGCGCGACGATGCGCGCCGTGTCCGACGTCGTCCAGGACTTCCAGATGCCCGGACACTCGATCGAGGGCTTCACCCGGATGTCCGTGCAGATCGCCAACGCGGGCATCTACGACGTCCGCCAGCATCGCGACCAGGTGGTCATGCCGGTGCTGCGGCAGTGGGGGGTGTGGGAGATCGAGGGCCTGGACGCCGACGGCGAGGCCGCCCGCAGCGAGCTGGACGACTACCTCGCGGGACTCGAGCGGGCAGCAGCACGGTTCGAGCAGCGGCGGGCCGAGCGGGCCGAGCGGACGGCGCTGCTCGCCGAGCGGGGCTGAGGGCGGCCCGTGTCGGCTACGTCACATCAGGCCGCGGTTCGTCAGGCCGGGGTGCCCGACGGCCGATAGCCGTCGATGAGCGCACCACTCCTCCTGGAGAGCCTGATGACCGCAGCAACCATCCGGTCGGAGCAGACCGCCGCACCCGCCCCGCACCCCCACGTCCCTGCGCCCGCGGACGCCCGACCGTGGTGGGGGCTGGTCCTCGCGGCCGGACTACTGGGCGTGGGGACGACGATCACGCAGACGGTCGAGCGGATCGCCTACCTGAAGAACCCGCAGGCGTTGAGCATCTGCGACATCAACAGCACCCTGTCCTGCACGAGCGTGTTCTCGCACTGGCAGTCCTCGGCGCTCGGCATCCCGAACAGCCTCATCGGCCTCACCGTGTTCGCGGTCCTCGGGTCGGCCGGGCTTGCTGGCGTCCTGGGCGCGCGGCCGCCGCGGGCCTACGTCGCGACGCTGCTCGGGCTGACGGTCTTCATGGCCGGCTTCATCACCTGGTACATGGAGCAGTCGGCGTTCGCCATCCGCGTGCTGTGCCTGTTCTGCGTCGGGTGCGCCGTGTCGGTCGTGACCGCCGGGGTCGGGATCACCCGGGTGGCTGCCGCCCAGCACGCCCTGGGCGATGGCCGCGCCGGCTACTGGCTGCGGCTGCTCGTGCACTCCCGCGCCGATCTGGTGGCGTGGTTCGGCCTGGCCCTGGTCATCGCGGCGATGCTCCTGTTCGGGCTCGTCCTTCGCTGACGCGAGAGGTTCCCGCCTCGCCTCCGCCCCCTGAGCGTCAGCGCGCGGCGCAGGCGGCCAGGACCCGGTTCACGCTGCCGTCGATGCCCCAGCGGTCGGCGAGGGCGACGAGCCGTTGGGGGTCGGCAGGCGCTGACGGGAGCCGGTCGTCGAACGGTGGTAGCGGGCAATCGGTGCGCACCCGCACCACGTCACCGGCCACCGTGAGGTAGTCGCGAGCCGCTTCGAGTTTGACCCGCTGGGCCACCGCCGGGTCCCCGCCGTCCAGGGCCTCCAGCAGGGCCGCCAGGCTGCCCCACCGCCCGATCAGCCCAGCGGCCGTCTTCTCGCCGACGCCGGGGACGCCGGGCAGCCCGTCCGAGGGGTCGCCGCGCAGCGCCGCGAAGTCGGCGTACGACCGGCCCGGGATGCCGTACTTGCCGGCCACCGTGGCCTCGTCCATGACCTCCAGCTTGGCCACGCCGCGCCCGGTGTAGAGCACCCGGACGCCGCGGCTGTCGTCGACCACCTGCAGCAGGTCGCGGTCACCGCTCACGACGTCCACCGGCCCGGCGTCCCTGGCGGCCAGCGTGCCGATGACGTCGTCCGCCTCGAAACCGGGCGAGCCGACCCGAGCCAGCCCGAGCGCGGCCAGCACCTCGACGATGACCTCGACCTGCGGGACCAGCGCACCGGGGGTCTCCTCGGTGTTCGTCGCCTCGTCGGCCACCCGGTGCGCCTTGTACGACGGCAGCAGCGCAACCCGGAAGGCGGGCCGCCAGTCATCGTCCCAGCAGGCGACCAGCCGGGCCGGCCGGAACCGGGTCACCAGCGTCGCGACCATGTCGAGGAAGCCGCGGACGGCGTTCACCGGCGAGCCGTCAGGGGCGGTGACCGAGTCGGGCACGCCGTAGAACGCCCGGAAGTACAGCGAGGCGGAGTCGAGCAGGAGCAGCCGGCCACGGTCGTCGGGCATGGCGACGACCGTAGCGAACCGG
>DAIRVJ010000016.1:19119-22020 GCA_036802895.1 Candidatus Nanopelagicales bacterium | reverse complement strand
CCAGGGACCGGGTCACACCGGCGAGGATCCGCGCGCCGAGACCGGCCAGGCCCAACAGACCCGCCAGCGCGCCGTAGACAGCTGGCGCTCGGCCCTCGCCCCACACGACCACCATGAGCACGACCATGACCAGGACCACCATCACGAGAAACCACGCGGTCACGTGGTAGGTGCCGGCGCTGCGCCGCAGACTCTCCACGGCGCGACGGCTGCTCGTCTGCTCATCCATCGACCCTCCCCTCGATGGGTCCGAGTCTGGCGCACACGACGGGCGGCCGCAGGCCGTCGATGCATCCGGCGCCGGCGCGGCGGATACGGTGGACCGGTGCATCCCTCTGCTGCGCTGCTGCCGGCCGACCGGCTGGCCCGCGCCCAGGCGGCGGCCGTCGCCGCCGGGGTAGACGCCCTGCTGGTCACGCCCGGGCCGGACCTGCACTACCTGACCGGGTACGACGCGGTACCCCTGGAACGGCTCACCTGTCTCGTGCTGCCGGCCGACGGCGACCCGCGGATCGTCGTCCCGTTCCTCGAACGCCCCGCCGCGGCGGCCAGCCCGCTGGGTGTCCAGGGTGTCGAGATCGTCACCTGGCAGGAGACCGACGATCCGTTCGCGCTGGTGGCCGGCTTGATTCCGGACGCGACCCGGGTGGCCATCGACGACCACATGTGGGCGGTGAAGGTGCTCGCGCTCCGGGCTGCGCTGCCGCGGGCCGAGCAGGTCCCTGGTGGCGCGGTGCTGCGCGAGCTGCGGATGCGCAAGATGCCGGGGGAGGTGGCCGCGCTGCGCGAGGCGGCCGAGGCGATCGACGTCGTGCACGCCCAGGTCCCGCAGTGGCTGCGCGCCGGCCGGACCGAGGCAGCGGTCGGCGCCGACATCCGCGCGGCGATCCTGGCGGCCGGTCACCTGCGCGCCGACTTCGTGATCGTCGCCAGCGGCCCCAACGGTGCCAGCCCGCACCACGAGCTGAGCGAGCGCGTCATCGAACGAGGCGACCCGGTGGTCGTCGACATCGGCGGCACCATGCCGAGCGGCTACTGCTCCGACGCGACCCGGACCTACGCCGTCGGGCAGCCGGACGAGGAGTTCCTCGCCTCCTACGCGGTTCTGCAGGCTGCTCAGGACGCCGCCTGCGCCCACGTCCGGCCGGGCGTCAGCGCGCAGAGCGTCGACGCCGCCGCCCGCGAGGTGATCACCGCGGCCGGCTTCGGTGACCTGTTCTTCCACCGCACCGGTCACGGCATCGGCCTGGAGACCCACGAGGAGCCGTACATCGTCGTCGGCAACGAACGGCCGCTGGAGCCCGGCATGGCGTTCTCGGTCGAGCCGGGCATCTACCGGGCGGGCCGGCACGGCGCCCGCATCGAGGACATCGTCGTCTGCACCGACGACGGCGGGGAGCGGCTGAACCAGCGCCCACGAGACCTCGTCGTCGTGGAGGGATGACCATGGCTGTCCGGGTCGAGCGCACGCTGCCCACACCGGAGGCGCACGAGCTGATCGGCCTGGTCCGCGAGATCGCCACCGCCGAACTGGCTCCGGTCGCGGTCGAGCACGAGCGCGCCGGACGGTTCCCCCGGGAGGCCTTCGCCACCCTCGGCCAGGCCGGCTTGCTCGGCCTCGCCTACCCCGAGGAGTACGGCGGCGGAGCTCAGCCGTTCGAGGTCTACCTGCAGGTGGTCGAGGAGCTCGCCACGACGTGGCTGACCGTCGGGCTCGGCGTCAGCGTGCACACCCTCGCCTGCTTCCCCCTCGGGACGTACGGCAGCGAGGAGCAGCGCCGCCGCTGGCTGCCGGAGATGCTCGGCGGCGACCTGCTCGGTGCCTACTGCCTGTCCGAGCCGCACTCCGGGTCGGACGCCGCCGCCCTGAGCACCAGCGCCGTGCGCGACGGCGCCGACTACGTGCTGAGCGGCACGAAGGCCTGGATCACCCACGGCGGCGTCGCGGACTTCTACGCCGTCATGGTCCGCACCTCGGCCGAGGGCCCACGCGGGATCAGCTGCCTGCTGGCCGACGCGTCCACCCCTGGGCTGTCCGCCGGCCCCCCCGAACGCAAGATGGGGCTCACCGGGTCGCCGACGACGACCATCGTGCTGCACGACGCCCGGGTGCCGGCCGAGCGGCTCATCGGCGCCGAGGGCGAGGGATTCCGGATCGCCCTGGCCGCGCTCGACAGCGGCCGGCTGGGCATCGCGGCCTGCGCGGTGGGCCTCGCCCAGGCTGCCCTGGACGCCGCCCTGGACTGGGCGGGGGAGCGGCAGCAGTTCGGCCGCCCGGTCGGCCAGCACCAGGGCCTGTCGTTCCTGCTGGCGGACCTGGCCACCCAGGTGGCCGCCGCGCGGGCGCTGTACCTGGACGCCGCCCGGCTGCGTGACGCCGGGCAGCCGTTCGGCACCCGGGCCGCGATGGCCAAGCTGTTCGCCACCGACACCGCGATGCGCGTGACCACCGAGGCGATCCAGGTCCTGGGCGGGTACGGGTACGTCGAGGACTACCCCGTCGAGCGGTACTTCCGTGAGGCGAAGATGCTGCAGATCGTCGAGGGAACCAACCAGATCCAGCGTCTGGTGATCGGCCGCGCGCTCACCAAGGGGTGATCAGGCGGCGGGAGGCTCAAGGGGCCGCCTGCCGAGGACGAAGACCGAAGTGCCCTCCCCACCCGGGGAGGGCGGACGGGACACGACGATCCGGGTGGTCCTCACCGACTCCACCACAGCATGTGGGGGGCACGGAGAACAATCGGCCGCCTAGACCAGCCGGGGAGTGAGTGGCGAGACCGGCTCGTCCGCCTACGTGCGGACGGGAGAGCTCATGCGCGTCCTTACCGTCCGGGCCGGGTCAACGGTCCTGGGCACGGCACTCGCTGCCGGCGTCCTGGCTGCGCTGACTCTGCCCGGGAC
>DAIRVJ010000016.1:6490-19019 GCA_036802895.1 Candidatus Nanopelagicales bacterium | reverse complement strand
TCCTGGGCACGGCACTCGCTGCCGGCGTCCTGGCTGCGCTGACTCTGCCCGGGACCGCCGGGGCCTCGGTCCCAGCGGCACAGGTCGATGCCGGTGTGCTCGTGGCGCCGGCGACGACCGGCGGGGCTGTCCTCGGCCCGGCCGTGGCGTACGTCCGCGACCCGGACGGCACGGTGCGGCGGATCCGCTGACAGCTGGGCCCGCCGTCCCTGGGTCGCCCCGCGGCCCCGGGACGGCGGGCTCGCCGCCGTCGGGTCCGCGGACGGCAGGTCAGCCCGGGACCATCCGGTACTCCTCGATGAGGAACCAGGGAGCACCGTCGGCCGACATCTCGTTGCGCCAGACGATGACGTCGGGCTCGGTCAGGTCCCAGACAAGCCGCAGCCGAACCGGCTCGTCGCCGATCGTGGTGAGCGTCAGCCGATCGCCCTCGATCGTGCCGCTGTAGACGGCCGCGTGCCCGTAGTTGTCGGCGATCGTCGCCCGGTAGTCACCGGTCTCGGGCGCCCATCCGGTCACCAGGTGCAGCTGCCAGGTGAGCACGAAGGAGCCGTCCAGCAGGAACTGGTCCTGCTCGTAGTCCCCGACGATCCACCGGCCGTCCTGGATCACGGCGTGCCGGCCCTGCCCCGTGGCGGTCATCTCCGGCGTCCCCGGGCCCATCCCGCCTGGGTGGATCGTCCCGCTCCAGGTGACGTCTGGGAAGAACCTGCGCAGGTCGGCCATCTCCGGCCCGGGCGTGACCGGTCTCGGGACGAGATCGACTGCAGTGTCGGGTGAGATCGACATGGAGATCCTCTCTCTACGAAGGTCCCCTGCCCACCTACCCAATCCAGCGCGTGGGCTGGCGGCGGAGTGCCGAAGGTCACCCGACGACCCGCCGCTCGTCACCCGATCTCGGCCGCCACCAGGCGCTAGGTTCGAACCGTGGAGGAGCTGGACCGCAAGATCGTGCGCCTGCTCGCGGCCGAGGGCCGGATGAGCTACACCGACCTGGGTCGGGCCACCGGGCTGTCGACGTCCGCGGTGCACCAGCGGGTGCGCCGGCTGGAGGAGCGCGGCGTGATCATCGGCTATGCGGCGGTGGTGAACGCCGACGCCATCGGCCTGCCACTCACCGCGTTCGTCTCGATCACCCCGCTGGACCCCTCGGCGCCCGACGACGCCCCCGAGCGGCTGGCCGCCCTGCCGGCGATCGAGGCCTGCCACTCGGTGGCGGGGGACGAGTCCTACATCCTCAAGGTGCGGGTGCCGTCACCCACGGAGCTGGAGACCCTGCTCGCCGAGATCCGAGCGGCGGCCAACGTGCGCACCCGGACCACGGTCGTGCTGTCGACGCCCTACGAGGCCCGACCACCCGAGGTCTAGGTCTCGAGCGGACGGGGTCTAGGCAAGCCGCGCGCCTCGGCCTACGGTGGGCCTGGCTGTGCCGGGCCCGGCGGTAACCTGCCGCGAGCGAGAGGATCCACCATGATCCGCAAGGCTGTGCTCGCCGCGGGAGCCGCGGCTTCCCTGCTCGTCCTCGGTCTGGGGTCGCCGGCCACGGCTGGCACCGACGCCGTGATCGACGGCGCGACGGCCGACGCGGCCTGCGCCGCCTACTTCGGCGTGCCCAGTGGACCCGAACCGCTGTCGTCCTGCCAGTGGGACATGCGCGCCATCCACGCTGACGCCTCGCTCGCGACGGCCGACGGCCGGGGGGTCTCCGTGGGCGTGATCGACAGTGGCGTCGACGTCCGACACCCCGACGTCGCCCCCAACCTCGACCTCGCTCGCTCGTGCTCGTTCATCTACGCCTCCACCCCGACGGCTGACCCGGCCGAGGTGGCCGGCGGCGACTGCACCAACAAGGCGGCGATTCAGGACCTGCAGGGGCACGGCACGCACGTGGCGACGACGATCGCCGCCCCGATCAACGGCACCGGGATCCGCGGCGTCGCACCGCGGGCCACCATCGTCGCCCTCAAGGCGTGCACGATCGCCGGCTTCTGCTTCGCCGACTCGGTCGCGGCCGCGCTGCGGTACGCGGGCGACCAGCACCTCGACGTCGTCAACCTGAGCCTGTTCGCCGACCCCTACCTGTTCTACTGCAGCAGCGAGGCCGGCCAGCGGGCCATCCTGCGTGAGCTGTCGAGCGCGGCCCGGTACGCCCAGCAGCGCGGCGTCGTGATCGTGGCGGCGGCCGGCAACGAGGCGATCGACCTTGGCCACCCGACCGTGGACACCGTCAGCCCGGACTGGCCCCCGGACACCGCCATCGAGCGGCAGGTTCGGAACAACTGCCGGGTGGCGCCCGCCGAGCTGCCCGGCGTCGTGACGGTCTCGGCCCGCGGCGTGTCCACGCTCGCCAGCTACTCCAGCTTCGGTTCCCCGGTGGACGTCAGCGCCCCTGGCGGGGACGCGGCGCAGACCCCCGGCAAGACCTACGGGCGGATCCTGGCGGGCTTTTCCGGCACCGATGCGACAGGCTTCTGGGAGCTGCTCGTCTCGCTGAACCGTGGCGTGGTCAGCGGCGGTGGTCGCTACGTGTGGATCAGCGGGACGTCCATGGCCTCCCCGCACGTGGCCGGGGTCGCCGCGCTCATCCGGCAAGTGCACCCGGGCATGCCGCAGGGTGCGGTGGCCGCGCTGATCCGCTCGTCCGCCACACCCCTGGCCTGTCCGAGCGTGCCGGCCGGCTGCTCCGGCGGGCCCGGGGCGACCTCGTTCTTCGGCGCCGGCCTCGTCAACGCCGCCGCCGCTGTGTCGTGACCCACCGGATGGCGCTGTCGCTCCATCCGTCCGCTGTCTGACCGAACGTGGGAGGTCCACGCATGCGTCGTACCCGGCTGACCGCCCTGATCGCAGTCGTCTTCCTCGGGGCCTCGGTGATGGACGCCTCGGCGGCCGTCGGACCGAGCCCGAAGGCCCCCATCAGCAACCCGTTCCACGAGTTCACCGGCTACCCCGGCCTGAAGCTGGGGTACGGCACGGTGCTCGCCCAGTGCCAGACCTACGACAACGCGGGCAACACCAACCCGTACGCGCCGTTCACCACCACGGTCGACATGATCGTCGACGATCCGATCAACGTCGGCGCGGGAGTGAACCAGGGCTGTCGCACGCCGCAGAACGAGACCTCGATCGCGGTGAACCCGGCCGACCCGCGCAACCTCGTCGCCGGGGCCAACGACTACCGCCTGTGCTGCGTGCCCTCGGGGGGCACCCTGCGCAACGACGGCAGCGGATGGGTGTACACCTCCACCGACGGTGGAGCGACGTGGCGGAACGTCAAGCTCCCTGGCCTCGGGCCGGACGCCTCGACGAGCATCTTCAAGAAGGTGACGTCGGTCGGCGACCCCGCGATCGCGTTCGGCTCGAACAACACGGTCTACTACGCGAACATCGCGTTCAACCGGGTGGACGAGTCCGACGCGATCATCGTCAGCGTGAGCCACGACGGCGGGCTCAGCTGGGACGAGCCGAAGTTCGTCGCCAACAGCGGCGGCGCCACGTTCTTCAACGACAAGGTCTGGGTGGGCGCCGACCCGACCAGCGGAAGAGCACTGGTCAGCTGGACCGTGTTCAAGCAGAGCTCGTCGCGCGGCTACATCTCGTCGCGGATCCTGGCGGCGCGGACGGCTGATTTTGGCAAGACTTGGGGGAGCGGGATCGACGTCAGCGGCCCGTACCTGTACAACCAGGGGTCGTTCCCGGTCTTCGCACCCGGCGGCGCGGTCTACGTCGCGTTCGAGGGTGCGGTCGCGGCCGACGGGTACAACGACTACTTGATCGTGTCGAAGTCCACGAACGGCGGCAAGACGTTCAGCCAGACCGTGGCAGGGCGGATCGCCGACGAGTCGTACCCCGTCGATCCGGTCCTGGGCCGACAGGTGCTGACCGGGCTTCGGTTCCGGATCAACTCGTTCCCCTCGTTCGCCGTCGACCGGGTCACCGGGCGGCTGTGGGCGACCTGGGCCGACAACTCGCTCGGGACGACCGCGCTCACCAGCTCGCAGGTGTTCGTGCAGTCGTCGATGGACGGCGTGACCTGGACGCCGAAGACGCGGGTCACGGCGGGCTCGGCCGATCGCATCTACCCGGCCATCGCGGCGAACGACGGCAACGTCATCGTCAGCTTCTACACCCGCGAGTACGCGCCGAGCGGCGAGATCGACTACGCGTACGTGAAGTCGAACGACGCCGGAGCGACGTGGTCGTCGACCGTCCGGCTGACGGAGGAGTCGTCGGACCCGGCGATCCAGTTCACCCTGGGCGGCTTCATCGGTGACTACACCGGAGTCGCGGTCGGATCCGACAACGTCGCCCACCCGGTCTGGACCGACTTCCGCGGTCACCCGGGCGTCACCAGCCCCAACCAGGACGCGGTGACGACGGCCGTTCGGCTCGTTCCGTGATCGGCTAGGCCCACCACGCACGACGACCCCCGGCGCGATCAGCCGGGGGTCGTCGTGCGCACTCAGCCGGTGACGAGCTCCTCGTGCTGGGCGGCCGCGGCCGTCCGTGACGCCTCGGCGGCAGCCGATGACGCCTCGTGCACCTCGGCCATCGAGCCGCCGTGCTGGCGCCACCAGTCCTGACCGCTGGCCGGGAGGGTGTCGATCGGGTCGTAGTACTCGTAGCGCCGTTGCAGCGCCTCGGGGTCCGTCAGCTCGATGCCGGTGCGGTAGTTCTTCGTCCAGTAGGAGATCCCCAGTGTCTCGTCGTACGCCTCGAGCTGGTGCACCCAGCGCTTGCCGACGTACGGGACGTCGCAGACGATCCGCGGCGTGGCGAACCCCGGCAGGTAGCCCATGATCCCGTGCTGCAGCCGCTGCGCCTCGCGCACCGACACGCGCCAGTGCTCGCTGAACGGGATCATGTCGCACATGTAGAAGTAGTAGGGGATGATCTCGGCGCCGTCGAGCAGCGCGAACGACAGGTCGAGCAGCTGCTCCACCGTCGCGTTGACGCCGCGCATGAGGACGCCCTGGTTGCGGACGTCGCGGACGCCGGCGTCCAGCATGGCGCGGGTCGCGCGGGCGACGGTCGGCGTCACCGACTGGGCGGCGTTGACGTGGGTGTGGATGGCGATCTGCACGCCCCGCTGCCGCGCCGTCGTGGTCAGCCGTTCCATGCCGGCGACGACGTCGTCCTGCAGCCAGTGCTGGGGCAGGCCCATCAAGGCCTTGGTGGCGAGCCGGATGTCGCGGATGTTCTCGATGTCCAGCAGCCGGGCGACGAACGACTCCAGGTTCTTCCACGGCATGTTGGCGACGTCGCCGCCGGACACCACGACGTCGCGCACGCCGGGGTTGGCCCGCAGGTAGGCGATCATCGCGTCGTAGCGGTCGGTCGGCTTGAGGTCGAACCGCAGCTTGTCGATCACCGGCGTCGAGTTGCCGACGAGGTCCATCCGCGTGCAGTGGCCGCAGTACTGGGGGCAGGTGGTGAGCAGCTCCGCGAGGACCTTCGTCGGGTAGCGGTGGGTCAGCCCCTCGGCGACCCACATCTCGTGCTCGTGCAGGGAGTCGCGGGTCGAGTACGGGTGCGACGGCCAGTCGGTGCGCCGGTCGCTGAGCACGGGCAGCATGTAGCGGCGCACCGGGTCGGCGTAGAAGGCCTCGGTGAACGCGGCAGGGGAGGGCGTGCCGGCGTCGTGGGACGACGGCACCATCGTGTTCATCATCTGCGGCGGGACCAGCATCGACATGGTGGCTCGCTCGGCCTGGTCCCGCTCGAGGTCGGCGTAGAACCGGTCCTCGAGGAGGTCACCCATGAGCTCACGCAGCTGCTTGAGGTTCTTCACGCAGTGCGCGCGCTGCCACTGGGCCGACGCCCACTCCTCGGCCGTGACCCCGGTCCAGCCGGGCAGGCGGGTCCAGTCCGGCTCGACGAGCTCACGGCTGCGGTAGGCGTAGGGCTGCTGGTCTGTCGTCACGGGGCCAGAATAGGGAAGTTCCTTCGGCATTTCCACTCTCAGACCATAGGATCTTCGGTGGGCCCCCTGGGGGTACCGCAGAGGTTCCGACCCTGGAAGGATCATCCCGTGCCCGGCAGCAGCGCGTCGTCACCCGTCGGCCTGCACCGCGTCCTCGAGCCCTCGGGCGTCCTGCCCCAGGCCGCGTACCGGCTCGACACCCGCGCGGCGATCTGGCCCGACGAGGTCCGGGTGCGGGTCGAGCGGCTGAACCTGGACGCGGCCAGCTTCCGCCAGCTGTTCGACAAGCATCGCGGAGACGGGAGCCGGATCCGGGCCGAGGTGCTCGAGATCGTCCGCAGCCGCGGCAAGATGCACAACCCGGTGACCGGCTCCGGGGGCATGCTCGTCGGCGTGGTCGAGGAGGTCGGCCCGCAGTCCCGGCTCGGCCTGGCCGTGGGTGACGAGATCGCCACCCTGATCTCGCTCACCCTGACGCCGCTGGTGATCGAGGACGACCTGCGCGAGTGGGACGGGCTGTCCGAGCAGGTGCCCTGCGACGGCTACGCGATCCTCTTCGGGCGCTCGATCGCCGCCCACCTGCCCCGCGACCTGCCCGCTCGACTGGCCCTGGCCGTGATGGACGTCTGCGGCGCGCCCGCGCTGACCGCCCGGGTGGTCCGTCAGTACGTCGACGCCGGGCGCCCGCCGGCGGTCGCCGTCCTGGGCGGCGCCGGCAAGTCGGGGTCGATGGCCCTGGCCGCCGCCCGCCGGGCCGGTGCCCGGACCACCGTGGGCGTGGTGCCCTTCGACCACGAGGCCGAGACGCTGCGGGCGTCCGGGCTCGCCGACCGGGTCGCCCTGGCGGACGCCCGCGACCCGGTGCAGCTGGCCGAATCCGTCGAGGAGGCCCTGGACGGCGCCTCGGCCGACATCACGATCGTGTGCGTTGACGTGCCCGGCTGCGAGCACGGGGCGATCCTGGCCACCGCCGACGGGGGCACCGTGGTGTTCTTCTCGATGGCGACCTCGTTCGCGACGGCCGCGCTGGGCGCCGAGGGTCTGGCGGCCGACGTGACCATGCTCGTCGGCAACGGCTATGCCCCTGGTCACGCCGACTTCGCGCTCGACGTGCTGCGCGAGGTGCCGGGTGTCCGGGCGCTGTTCGAGGGCAGGCTGGCCGCCGAGGGCCGGGCGTGACCACCACCCTGCTGCTCGGCGGCTCGGTGTACTCCCCGGCCGACCCGTTCGCCACCGCGCTGCTCGTCGAGGGCGACACGATCGCCTGGGTGGGCTCCGACCTGGCCGCGGATGGCCTGCGGGAAGGGGTGGACGACGTCGTCCAGCTGGACGGCGCGCTGGTCACCCCGGCGTTCGTCGACGCGCACGTGCACACCACCTCGACCGGCCTGGCGCTGACCGGGCTGGACCTCAGCGGGTCACCCAGCCTGGCCGACACCCTCGGCCGGCTGGAGCGGTTCACCCGCGAGCGGCGAGGGGTCGGGATCCTGCTCGGCCACGGCTACGACGAGACGACCTGGCCGGAGGGCCGGGCGCCCACCCGGCAGGAGCTGGACCGGGCGAGCCACGGCAGTGCGGTCTACCTCACCCGGATCGACGTGCACTCCGCGGTCGCCTCGTCCGCCCTGATCGCCGCGGCCCCCGAGGTGCGCGGGCTGGCGGGCTACGACGACCGCGGCCCGCTCACCCGAGACGCCCACCACGCCGCTCGCGCCGTCGCGCTGGACTCGGTCACCCCCGGGCAGCGGGGGCAGGCGCAGCGCGCCACCCTGGCCGCGGCCGCCGAGCACGGCATCGGGGCCTATCACGAGCTGGGCGGGCCCGAGATCTCCTCCGCCGACGACTTCGCGGCCGTGCTCGCCCTCGCCGCCGCCGAACCCGGACCCGAGGTGGTCGGCTACTGGGGGGAGCTCGGCGGCGTCGAACGGGCCCGCGAGCTCGGCGCCCTCGGGGCCGCCGGCGACCTGTTCGCCGACGGCGCGATCGGGTCGCACACCGCCCACCTGCGGTCGGTCTACGCCGACGCGGACACCACCGGAGCGGGCTACCTGGGCGCGCAGCAGGTTCGCGAGCACGTGGTCGCGTGCACGGAAGCCGGCGTGCAGGCGGGGTTCCACGTCATCGGCGACGGTGCCCTCGACGTGGTGCTCGCGGGCTTCGCCGAGGCGGCCACGGCGCTCGGCGTCGAGGCGCTGCGCGCGGCTAGGCACCGGCTCGAGCACGTGGAGATGCCCGACGAGCAGCACCTGGCCGAGCTGGCTCGGCTGGGGGTGCACGCCAGCGTGCAGCCGGTCTTCGACGCGCTGTGGGGCGGGGACGACGGCCTGTACGCCGCTCGACTCGGCCGCGAGCGCGCTCGGCCGATGAACCCCTTCGCCGCGATGGCCGCGCTCGGCATCCCGCTCGCCCTGGGCTCGGACTCCCCGGTCACCCCGCTCGGCCCCTGGGCCGCCGTGCGGGCGGCCTCGTTCCACCGCACGCCCGGCTCGTCGCTCACCGTCCGCGCGGCCTTCGCCGCGCACACCCGGGGCGGGTGGCGGGCGGCCGGTGTCGACGACGCCGGTGTGCTGGCGCCGGGCAGCCCGGCCTCCTATGCGGTGTGGCGCACCGGTGACCTGGTCGTCCAGACCCCCGACGACCGGGTCGCCTCGTGGTCGACCGACCCGCGGGCGGGCGTACCCGGGCTGCCTGACCTCACCCCCGGCAGCGAGCTGCCGGTGTGCCTGCGTACGGCCGTGCGCGGGCGAGTCGTCTACTCCCGCGAGGAGGCGTTCGCGTGAACACCGGCACCCGGACCCGCCGCCCGGTGTCCCGCCTGCAGCTGGACCCGGTCGTCGTCCGCAAGGCCCGCGCCCTGGCCCGCCGGGCCGGTGGGCCGGTCGTCAGGCTCGCGCGGACGCACACGACGGTGTCCGTCGAGCGCGCGGTGCTGAGGCTCGCCGGGCTCGAGGGCGCCGACGTCGAGGGGATCCCGTGGGCGAACCGGCTCGTCGACGCCGTCCGCGACGACTGCGGGCTGGAGTCAGGGATCGCCCTGCCCGTGTGGGACGCGCTGCGTCGCGAGAACGCCCCCGACCTGGTCACGCTGGCCCAGAAGGCGGCCGCCGGCTCGGTGACGTTCCGGGCGCCCACGGGGCGGGACACGGCCCGGGCGGCCCGACTGGCCGCGGTGGCCGTGCGCAGGGGGATCGCCCGCATCGACCGCAACCGGGAGGTGCGCGAGCGGCTCGTCCAGCGGTTCGGCGACCCGCCCAAGCCGTGGGTCTACCTGATCGTCGCCACCGGCGACATCGACGAGGACATCCCGCAGGCCCAGGCCGCCGCCCGCGAGGGGGCCGACGTCATCGCGGTCATCCGCTCGACCGGTCAGTCGCTGCTCGACTACGTGCCGGAGGGAGCCACCCACGAGGGGTTCGCGGGCACCTACGCGACCCAGGAGAACTTCCGGCTGATGCGGGCCGCCCTCGACGACGTCAGCCGGGAGCTCGGCCGCTACGTCCGGCTCACCAACTACGCGTCCGGCCTGTGCATGCCCGAGATCGCCGCACTCGCCGGGCTCGAGCGGCTCGACATGATGCTCAACGACTCGATGTACGGGATCCTCTTCCGCGACATCAACCCGATCCGGACGTTCGTCGACCAGCGCTTCTCGCGTCAGGTGCACGCCCGCGCCGGGATCATCATCAACACCGGCGAGGACAACTACCTGACCACCGCCGACGCGGTGGAGGCCGCGCACACCGTGACGGTGAGCCAGCTGCTCAACGAGTACTTCGCCCGCGAGGCCGGGCTGCCGGACGCGCAGATCGGCCTCGGCCACGCCTTCGAGATCAACCCCGAGCTGCCCGACTCGTTCCGGATGGAGCTGTCGCACGCGCTGCTGGCCCGCGAGCTGTTCCCCGACGCGCCGCTGAAGTGGATGCCGCCGACCAAGTTCATGACCGGCGACGTCTTCCGCGGCTACCTGCTCAACGGGTTCTTCAACCTGGTCGGCGCGATGACCCAGCAGGGCATCCTGCTGGTCGGCATGATGACCGAGGCCGTGCACACCCCGTTCCTGTCCGACCGCGACCTGGCGCTGCAGAACGTCCGGTACGTGTTCAACGCCGCCGGACGGCTGGGCGAGGACTTCGTCCCGTCCCAGGACGGGTTCATCGTCCAGCGAGCGCACCGTGTCCTCGGCGAGGCGGTCGAGCTGCTCGAGCGGATCGTCGACGACGGGCTGCTCGACGCGATCGCCGACGGCACCTTCGGCCTGACCAAGCGCCCGGCCAACGCAGGCAGGGGGCTCGACGGCGTCGTCGTCCGCGGCCCTGGGTACGTCAACCCGGCCATCGACATCCTGGAGGGGGTGACCCGCTGATGGGTGCCGAGTTCGCGTCAGCCTTCGAGCCCAAGGCGAAGTCGACCATCACGCCGGAGCCGAAGCGCATCGTCCGGCCGTACGGCGACACCACGGGCGACGGGATGGTGCAGCTGTCGTTCACCCTGCCGCTGCCGCTGGGGCCCCGGTCGGAGGGGGCGGCCCTGCAGCTGGCCGGGAAGATGGGCATGGAGCCGGCCATGGTCGTGCACGCCAAGGACATGGGCCCGCACTTCTCCTTCTTCATCGTCTACGGCCGGGTCAGCCACCTCGTCGACATCGACAAGGTCGTGGTGCACGAACGCGAGTTCCCCCTGCTGTCGGCCAAGGAGGTCGACGCGGCCATCCGACGCGGCCTGCGTCGGCCGCTCGTCGTGGTCGGCGCCTGCATCGGCACCGACGCGCACACGGTGGGCATCGACGCGATCCTCAACGTCAAGGGCATCGCGGGGGAGAAGGGTCTCGAGTACTACGAGCAGATGGAGGTCGTGAACCTGGGAGCGCAGGTCAGCGTCCCGGACCTGGTGGCCCGCTGCCGGGCCGAGCACGCCGACGCCGTCCTGGTGTCCCAGGTGGTCACCCAGCGGGACTCCCACCTGCACAACGTCCGGGAGATGTCCGCGGCCTTCCGGGAGGCCTACCCGGCCGGCCGACGTCCGCTGCTGGTCGTCGGCGGCCCACGCTTCGACCCGACCATGGCCGACGAGCTCGGCGTCGACCGGATCTTCGGCAAGGGCACGACGCCCGGCGAGGTGGCCAGCTACCTGGCGCACGCCCTGGTCCCGGTGACCACCCGCAAGGAGAGGAAGCGGGCCTCGTGAGCGGGCAGCCGGACACCGACCCCCGCGTCGGACTCGTGGTGACCCACCGACGGTACGTGCCCTACGCGCACGCCCACTACGGGGGCAACCTGGTCGACGGGGCCTACGTGCTCGGGCTGTTCGGGGACGTCGCCACCGAGCTGTGCATCCGCACCGACGGCGACGAGGGCCTGTTCGCCTCCTACGACGACGTGCAGTTCGTCGGACCGGTGCACGCGGGGGACGTGCTGGAGGTGTCGGCCACCCTGACCAGGGTCGGTCGACGCAGCCGCCAGGTCGCGTTCGAGGCCCGGGTCGTCTGCCGGGCCCGGCCGGACCGGTCCCCGTCGGCGGCGGACGTGCTCGCCGACCCGATGGTCGTGACCACCGCCCGCGGCACCGTCGTGGTGCCCTGACCGGCGGGTTGGTCCGACACGCCGAGCCCTGTTCGTCCGAACGGTCGGATTGCGCCGAGCGACGTTGACAGCCCTTGGTGGAGCAGGGATACGTTCGTCCCGATCGCCGTTGGATCCAGGACGCCGCGCCCCGCACGATGCGGAGGTGCCCCCGGACGGCGGCGGTCGAAACGAACGAGGACCCGAGCCCGTCCAGTAGACAACGGCTCGGCGGTCGCCCCCTGCGGCTGCCGAGCCGGTCCGAAGGGCGGGCCGGGTCCTCGGCCTGCCCCGTGCCGTCTAGGCTTGCGCCGGTGAGCGCGGCCGGGAGCTGGACGTCGCCGAGGCCTCCCGTCCGCCCGTCCGCCATCCGCCTGAGGGTGCTGCTCGCCGGGCCGGTGGGCCTGCTCCTGGCCCTGGCGTTCCCGCCGTTCGACGCCTGGTGGCTGGCGCCGCTCGCGGTCGCCGGACTGCTGCTGCTGGTCCGCGGGCTGCCCGCCCGGCCGGCGCTCATCGTCGGACTGGCCTTCGGGCTCGGGTTCTTCCTGCTGCTGTTGCGATGGTTGACGGTGATCGGCTGGGACGCCTGGCTGGGGACGTCGGCGGTGGAGGCGCTGGTGCTCACACCGATCGGACCGGCCCTCGCCCTCGTGCAGCGGCTGCCCGGGTGGCCGGCGTGGTCGGCCGCGGTCTGGGTGGGGGAGGAGCTGGTCCGGTCCAGGGTGCCCTTCGGGGGGTTCCCCTGGGGGCGGCTCGCCTTCGCTCAGGCCGACACGCCGCTGACTCCGTGGGTGGCCCTGGGCGGCAGCGCGCTGCTGACCGGCGCGGTGGCGTTGATCGGTGGCCTGCTGGCCGCCGCCGCGCTCGGCTGGCGACGCCGGTCGGTCGGCGGGGTCGCCGTGGCGCTGCTCGCCGCAGTCGCGGTCCCCGTTGCGGCCCGGCTGGTGCCGCTGCCGGTCGACGGGCGGGTGGTGACCGCGGCCGTCGTCCAGGGCAACGTGCCGCGCACCGGGCTCGACGCGTTCGGCCAGCGGTCCGCCGTGCTGCGCAA
>DAIRVJ010000016.1:0-6390 GCA_036802895.1 Candidatus Nanopelagicales bacterium | reverse complement strand
CCGGGGGAGCGGTACAGCAAGCGGCACCCGGTGCCGTTCGGGGAGTACGTGCCGTTCCGCCGGGTGCTGGCCCGCTGGATCAGCCGGTTCGACCGGATCCCGCGGGACTTCGCCGCCGGCGAGGCCGTGGGCGTGCTGACCCTCGGCCCGGCCAGGATCGGCGACGTGATCTGCTTCGAGGTCGCCTACGACGGGGTGGTCCGCGACACGGTGCTCGCCGGCGCCGACCTGCTCGTCGTCCAGACCAACAACGCGACCTATGGCCGCACGGGTCAGCCGGAGCAGCAGCTGGCCATGTCCCGGCTGCGCGCGGTGGAGCACGGCCGCACGGTGCTGGTCGCCGCCACGAGTGGGATCAGCGCGGTCATCGCGCCCGACGGGCGGCTGGTCGCCCGCTCCCCGGAGTTCCAGCCCTGGACGTACTCGGGCCCGGTCACGCTGCGGACGTCCCGCACCGCCGCGGATTCCCTCGGCGCCTGGCCGGAGTGGATCCTGGGTACCCTCGGGTTGGCGGCCGTCGTCCTGGCGGTCGGCGGTCGGCGACGGCGAGAGGAGCCGGAAGCTCGATGAGCGGCACCGGCTCGGGGGCGCCGTTGGGGCGGGTGCTCGTCGTCGTCCCGACCTACGACGAGGCCGAGAACCTCGAGCGCATCGTCGCCCGGGTACGGGCCGCCACGCCGGATGCCGACCTGCTGATCGCCGACGACAACAGCCCGGACGGCACCGGTGCGATCGCCGACGGGCTGGCGGCCGTGGACGACCACGTGCACGTGCTGCACCGGGCGGGCAAGCAGGGGCTCGGCGCTGCCTACCTGGCCGGCTTCGCCTGGGCGCTGGAACGCGACTACGGCGTCGTCGTGGAGATGGATGCGGACGGCTCACATCGCCCCGAGGACCTCTCGAGGCTGCTGGACGCCCTCGTGGACGCCGACCTGGTGCTCGGCTCCCGGTGGGTGCCAGGGGGCCGCGTGGTGAACTGGCCGCGGCGACGGCTGCTGCTGTCCCGAGGCGGGAACACCTACGCCCGGCTGGCCCTGGGCGTGCCGATCCGGGACATCACCGGCGGCTTCCGGGCCTTCCGCCGCTCGACCCTGGAGACGCTGGACCTGGCCGACGTCGCCTCGCAGGGCTACTGCTTCCAGGTCGACCTGGCGTGGCGGGCGATCCGGGCCGGCCTGCGGGTCGTCGAGGTGCCCATCACGTTCGTCGAGCGCGAACGCGGGACGAGCAAGATGAGCGGACCGATCGTGCGCGAGGCGCTGGTGAAGGTCACCGGCTGGGGCCTGGCCGCCCGTGGCCGGCGGCTGCGCCGGCGGCCGTGATGCTCCGTCATCCGTGGCTGTTCGCCGGCTTCGTCGTGGCCCCGGCGGTGGAGCTGGGCGTCGCGGTGTGGGTCGGGCGGGCGATCGGCGCCGGCTGGCTGCTCGGGTGGTTCCTGGCGGCCGTCGTCGTCGGCTTGTGGGCCATGCGGAGGGCGGGGGCGGTCTGGTGGAGGGAGCTCCGGCGCGGCCACCTCGAGGGCCGGCTCCCGGGCGGCCGGGCGGTCGCCGACGCGGCGCTGCAGTTCGCCGGGGGCCTGCTGCTGGCCCTGCCGGGACTGGTGTCGGACGTGGCCGGGCTGCTGCTGCTCGTGCCGCCGGTGCGCGACGCCGTCCGGTTGTCCGGGCAGGCCTGGTTCGTCCGACGGTTCACTGCGGTGACCGGCCCCGGAGGGGCCACGGTCTGGACCCGCCGGACCGACGTCGTCCGCGGCGAGGTCGTGCGCGAGGACGAGGGGCCGGGCGGCGCAGGCGGCCCGCCGACCGGTCCGCCGCAAATACCCCCGGGGGTATAACCGGGGTGTCGACCGGACATCGGCACGCCACCCCCGGGGGGGGTGGGGGTGGCGTGGGCCGGTGGGCGCGGGCTGGTTCAGGCGGACTTGCGGTGATCGGGATGTGCGGCGCGGGCGGGTCCGCCGGATCCGCGCAGCAGGGTGAGCCGCTCGTCGAGCAGCTCCTGGAGGTCGTCGATGGACCTGCGCTCGAGCAGCATGTCCCAGTGCGTGCGCGCCTTGCGCCCCTGCCCGGGCTCCTCGCGCTCGCCGTCGCGGCGCAGCGCGACCGCGCCGCAGACCCGGCACTCCCAGGTGGCCGGCACGTCGGCCTCGGTGGAGAAGGGCACGGTGACGACGTGCCCGTGCGGGCAGTCGTAGGCGACCGCCTGGCGCGGCGCAAGCTCGACGCCGTGGTCGGTCTCGTAGCTGACCGATCCCAGCCGCGAACCCCGCAAGGCCTCGCTCATGGTGTGGACCTCCTCGCCGCCCGTCGTGACGGACGGGCTTCCCCGTGTGCTGTCCAACGTCTCGGCGGGCCGGAAGATTCCCCACCGAGGTGGGTCCGCGAGGCCGCCCCCTGGACGACCTCGCGGACGGGGGTCGGGGCTACGGCAGCATCGCCCCGCGGACCCAGACCCTGAGCCGGATGACGTTCGCCTCGGGTTCGTTCAGCGCCCCGTTGGCGACGTAGAGGGTGTGCCGCCCGCCGGGCGTGGTCCCGAAGGCGGGCTGGGTCGGGTAGTTGAGCCAGCCGGGGTTGTGCGCGACGGTCCGGACCGCGCCCCACGGGGTGACCCGCACGAGCGAGCCTCCCGAGGTCTCGGGCAGGGGGTTCACCGCGACCCAGAGCCCGCCCCGGGTGTCGAACGCGACGCCATCCGCGTAGCGCAGCGCGGGGTCGTCGGCGAGCACGGTGAGGACTCCGGGCGCGCCGCGTGGGCGCACCGGGACGCGGACCGCGAGCCCGGTGTCCGCGACGACCGCGTGCAGCAGGTCACCCTTGAAGGCGATCCCGTTGATGCCCTCCCAGTCGACGCTGGGGGCCAGCCGGGCGTCCTGGTACCAGGGCGCCGAGGGCACCGCGGTGCGGGTGCCGTGCGGGCGGGTGCGCCAGATCACCCCCCGGATGCTGTCGGACACGTACAGGGACCCGTCGTGGAAGGCGAGCCCGTTCGGGAAGCTCGCCACGCCGAACTCACCGGACGGGAGCGTGAGCACCCGGGTCGCGCTGTGCGCCCCGATGCGCAGGACGCCTGGGGCGATCGCCGGCAGCAGGGCCGGGTCCTCCCAGGTGACCAGGCCGGCGTACAGGCGGCCGTCGACGTCGAACGCCAGCCCGGTCAGGATCCCCACGTCCAGCTCGGGCCCGAAGGCCGTCGTCCTCCCGGCCGGCGTGGTCTTCCAGACCTGCCCCCGGTTCCAGCCCTCGGCCGTCCACTCCGTGACGGCGGTGTACACGTTGCCGGCGCGGTCGACGGCCAGGCTCTCGGCGAAGGCACCGAAGTCGCCTCCGGGGAAGGTGGCGATGATCCGAGGGTGGAGAGCCGCCGCGCCGACCGTCTCCGGCGCAGCCTGGCCAGGTGACGCGGCGGCTGGCCCGGTGAGCGCCGCCAGAGCCAGAGCCGTGACGCCGAGCACGGCAAGTCGCCGTTTCATGACAAACCCCCCTTGGTCGAGGGCACAGGCCGGGTTCGCCAGTGGCTCGGTACGGCCGGGGGCGGCCAAGGCGGGGGCCGCACGTCGGAGCCTCCTGCACCTCAGATCACAGGCTAGGGGCGGGGTCGGTGACCGGCTCAGAGCCGGAGGTCCTGCGCCGTCAGACGACCTGCGGGACCTCGTTGCCCGCCTCCCGGATGCCGCGCGGGACGTCGACCCGGGTGAGCACCAGGGCGCCGGCGATGAAGAAGACCACGAGCCCGACGATGGCCAGCCGGTAGGAGCCGGTGACCTGCAGGGTCAGCGTGATGAGCAGCGACCCGACCATGGACGTCGCCCGATCACTGATCTCGTACAGCCCGAAGTACTCGGCCTCGCGGCCGACGGGGATGAACTGGGAGAACAGCGACCGGGAGAGTGCCTGGGAGCCGCCGAGGACCACCCCGATGGCCGCGGCGAGCAGGTAGAACGGCACCGGCGAGCGGGCGGGCAGGACCGCCGCGTAGGCGACGACGACCACCCAGACGGCCAAGGCGCCGATCACGGTCCGCTTGGCCCCGATGCGGGCGGCGATCCGGCCCAGCAGCAGGGCACCGCCGAAGGCGACGACCTGCACGAGCAGGATCGCCTGGATCAGCACGCTCTCGGACAGGTCGAGCTCCTCCGTCCCGTAGGTGGCCGAGAACGCGATGGCGGCCTGGATGCCGTCGTTGTACAGCAGGTACGCCACGAGGAACACCAGGGTCACCCGGTAGCCGCGCAGGTCGCGCAGCGTGCCAGCGAGCTGGCGGAACCCGGCGACCAGCGCCCCGCCGCCGTCCGCCGCGACGGGATGGATCGGCGGACGGTCGACCAGGCGACGCAGCGGGATCAGCGTGAACAGCGCCCACCACACCCCGGCCGACAGCAGGCTGAGCCGCACCGCGAAGCCGGTCGAGAGCCCCAGGTCCTCGCGGAACGTGTACAGCACCAGGTTGGCGAGCAGCAGGATCGCCCCACCCGCGTACCCGAGCGCCCAGCCGCGCGCCGACACGGCGTCCCGGTCGTCCGGCGGGGCGATCTCGGGCAGGAACGCGTTGTAGACGACGATGGAGGCGCCGAACGCCAGGTTGGCGAAGACCAGCAGGAAGCCGCCGAACAGGAACCGGCTGCCCTCGAGGAAGTACATCGCCATCGTGGCGCCCGCGCCGAGGTAGGCGAACAGGGCCAGCAGCCGCCGCTTGCTCGGGGCGCGGTCGGCCAGCGCGCCGACCACCGGAAGCACGAGGATCTGCAGCAGCACGGACACCGTGATCATCGCCGGGAACCAGGCAGAGTCGCGCACCGAGACCCCGAGGACGTCGACGAAGCCGTCCGCCCCGGCCGCCCTCTCGGTGACGTCGGTCAGGTACGGCCCGAGGAAGACGGTCACGACCGTGGTCGAGAAGGTCGATGCCGCCCAGTCGTAGAAGTACCAGCCCCGGCGCTCCCGGCGCAGCACGTCTTCGGGCAGCTGCTCGGCCCACGTCGTCCCGGGGTGATCGCTCACGCGCGGCATCATGGCAGCCCGCCGGGGCGATCAGCGGGAGATCAGGACAGGCCGACGATCTCGCCGTCGGCGTCGATGTCGATCCGCTCCGCCGCGGGGTGCGCCGACAGGCCCGGCATGGTGCGCATCTCCCCGCTGATCGCGTAGACGTAGCCGGCGCCGGCTGCAGCCCGGACCTCGCGCACCGGCATCCGCCACCCGGTCGGCGCCCCCAGCAGCTTGGGGTCCGACGACAGCGACAGGTGGGTCTTGGCGATCACGACCGGGAACGCGCCGTACCCCAGTACCTCGTACCGTTTCAGGGCCTCGGCGGCCTCCGGTGTCAGGTCGACGCCGTCCGCCCCGTAGATCTCGCGGGCCACGGTCTCGATCTTGTGCACCAGCGTGGCGTCCAGCGGGTACAGGTAGCGGAAGTCGTGCCGGTCGTTGACCGCCTCCTCGACCACCTGGGCAAGCGTGACCGCCCCCGCCCCGCCCTCCGCGACGTGCCGGCTGACCGCGACCCGCGCGCCCGCCTGCTCGGCCAGGTGGCGGATCGCCTGGTGCTCGGACGGGTGGTCGGTCGGGAAGGCGTTGATCGCGACGACGGGGGAGACCCCGAACCTGCGCACGTTCTCGATCTGCTTGCGCAGGTTCGCCCCGCCGGCCAGCACCTCGGCCGGGTTCTCGGCCAGCAGCGCCTCCGGCAGCGGCTTGCCCGGCTTGATGACGTGCTGGCCGCTGTGCGCCTTCAGCGCGCGCACGGTCACCACGAGCACCGCCGCGTCCGGTACCAGGCCGGAGATGCGGCACTTGACGTTGAAGAACCGCTCGGCCCCCATGTCCGCGCCGAAGCCGGCCTCGGTGATCAGGTAGTCGCCCATCCGGATCCCGAGCAGGTCCGCGACGACGGAGGAGTTGCCGGTCGCGATGTTGCCGAACGGGCCCGCGTGCACCAGCGCCGGGGTGCCTTCGAGGGTCTGCAGCAGGTTCGGCTTGATGGCGTCACGCATGATCACGGCCATCGCGCCGGCCGCCTTGAGATCCTCGGCGGTGACGGGCGCGCCGTCGTAGGCATAGCCCACGACGATGCGACCCAGCCGCTGGCGCAGGTCGCCGAGAGAGGTCGCGAGGGCGAGGATCACCATCACCTCGGACGCCGCGGTGATGTCGAAGCCAGACTGCCGTGGGACGCCGTCGATGCGCGCGCCCAGCCCGACGACGGTGTTGCGCAGCGCCCGGTCGTTCACGTCCATCACCCGACGCCACGAGACGTTGCGCGGGTCCAGGCCGAGCCGGTTGCCCTGGTGCAGGTGGTTGTCGACCATCGCCGCCAGCAGGTTGTGCGCGGCGGTCACGGCGTGGAAGTCGCCGGTGAGATGCAGGTTCAGCGTCTCCATCGGCACGACCT
>DAIRVJ010000015.1:0-24771 GCA_036802895.1 Candidatus Nanopelagicales bacterium | reverse complement strand
CGACGCCGGCGAAGGCCACCGTGGCGATGCTGACGATCGCGTACGTGGCCAGCAGCAGCAGCGTCGAGATGATCGCCGCCCGGCCCGGGGTCGTCTCGGGGTTGGCGGTCTCCTCGTTGATGGCGACCGCGGTGTCCCAGCCCCAGTAGATGAAGACCGCGATGAGCGTGGCGGTGGACAGCGCGCTCAGGGACAGGTCGGTCGGGACCAACCAGCCCAGGCTGGGCTTGGCGGATCCCTCGGGGGCGTCGCCCGCGTACACCTTGACCAGGGCGTAGGCGGAGAACGCGACGAGGACGATGAGCTCCACACTCAGCAGGAAGTACTGCAGGTACGCCGAGACCTCGATGCCCACGTAGCAGATGTAGGTCATGATGACGATCCAGACGACCCCGGCCACCATGGACCAGAACGTGCTGTCGGCGAGCCCGTCGGCACCGACCAGCCGGTACGAGTACGAGCCGGCGATCGCGGCCAGGTTGGCCATGACGATGACGTCGGCGGCGATGATCCCCCACCCGCCCATCCAGCCGACCCGGGGACCGAACGCGCGGGCAGCCCAGGTGAACGTGGTGCCGCAGTCCGGTTCGGCCTTGTTCAGCTCCTGGTAGGCGACCGCGATGAGGAACATCGGGACGAACGCGAGCAGCATGATTGCCGGGGCCTTGACACCGACGATGTCGTCGCCGTTGGCCGTGGCCACGACGAAGCCCAGGCTGGCCGCCAGGCTGTACGCCGGGGCGGTCGACGCCATGCCGACGACGACGCTGGAGAGCAGGCCCAGGGCTCCGGTCTTGAGCCCCTTGCCACCCGCCTGCTCGGGGAAGCCGATGAGCGCGTCGGTGTCGGTCGCCATGGTGACCCTCCTCGGGCGGGCGTGCTCCGGTGCCGGGGCAGTGGAGGGGAAACTACTGGGCCCGGGCGGGTTCGAACAGCCTCTGGGTCGGTCTCGTGGGCTAACCCGCCTGGGGTCCGAGGTAGGTTAGGTCCCCCGATCGTCGAGTCGAGAGGTCACCCCGATGCCTGAGAGCCCGACCCCGCTGCGCATCCTCGTGGTCGGCGCCGGCGGCGTCGGTTCGGCCGCCGCGCGGATCGCCGCGCGTCGGCCGTTCTTCGAGCACCTCGTGGTCGCCGACCACGACGAGCAGCGAGCGGTCCGGGTCGTCGAGCAGGTGGCTGATCCGAGGTTCGTCGCCGCCCAGGTCGACGCGTCCGACGCCGCCGCGGTCGCCCGGCTGGCCCGTGAGCACCGGGTCACCCACGTCCTGAACGCCGTCGACCCCCGGTTCGTCCTCCCGGTGTTCAACGGCGCCCTGACGGCCGGCGCCGACTACCTCGACATGGCGATGTCCCTGTCGTCGCCCCACCCGTCGCGGCCCTACGCGCTCACCGGGGTCAAGCTGGGCGACGAGCAGTTCGCGGCCGCGTCGGAGTGGGAGCGGCTCGGTCGGCTCGCGCTGGTCGGGATCGGCGTCGAGCCGGGGCTGTCGGACGTCTTCGCCAGGTACGCCGCCGACGAACTGTTCTCGGAGATCGACGAGCTGGGCGTGCGCGACGGCGCCAACCTCGAAGTCGACGGCTACACCTTCGCCCCGTCCTTCTCCATCTGGACGACGATCGAGGAGTGCCTCAACCCCCCCGTCGTCTACGAGAAGGGCCGCGGCTGGTTCACCACGCCGCCGTTCTCCGAGCCGGAGGTCTTCGAGTTCCCCGAGGGCATCGGTCCGGTGGAGTGCGTCAACGTGGAGCACGAGGAGGTTCTCCTCATGCCTCGGTGGATCGACGCCAAGCGAGTCACGTTCAAGTACGGGCTGGGCGACGAGTTCATCAACGTGCTGCAGGTCCTGCACAAGGTCGGCCTGGACCGGACCACCCCCGTCCGGGTGGGCGGCGTCGAGGTGAGTCCGCGCGACGTCGTGGCCGCGTGCCTGCCGGACCCGGCCGGCCTGGGCGAGCGCATGCGGGGGAAGACGTGTGCGGGGACCTGGGTGACCGGCCGCGGCCCGGACGGCGGGCGCCGGGAGGTGTACCTCTACCACGTCGTCGACAACGAGTGGTCGATGCGCGAGTACGGCGCCCAGGCCGTGGTCTGGCAGACGGCGGTCAACCCGGTGATCGCGCTCGAGCTGCTCGCCGAGGGCGCCTGGTCAGGCAGCGGGGTGCTCGGGCCGGAGGCACTGCCCCCACGGCCCTTCCTCGACAAGCTGGTCGAGTACGGCTCGCCCTGGGGGCTGGAGGAGCGCACCCCCGCCTGATCGATCACCCGGACGGCCCAACGGAACCCCGCGAACGGCCGCCGATGTGGTGATCAGGGACGCGGAGGGTCGGCCGCAGGTCGACCCCCCGGCCCTGGTCAGGAGGGACCGATGAAGAAGGCAGCCCGGGAGATCGTCGTCCGCGGCGCGATGGTGATCGCCGCCGTCGCCGCGTTCGGCCCGGTCATGTTCTTCGGCGTCAAGTGGTACTGACAGAGCCGTCATAGCCGTGCTGTGCGTCCGTCTCACGACGGGGCTCTGACAGCGACGCCGGGGGGATCCCCCGAACGGGGGAGAAGGAACGGTCCGCTCGGGGGATCGAGTGGACCAACGCGCAAGCCGAGTACCAAACGGGGGGGCACCGTGACCGCGACCAGCCTGGTCGAGGGACACGCCCCCACAGATGTGTCGCGCGACACGAGGAGGGGTCATGAAGAAGGGCAAGGAGCTGGTTGTCCGCGGTGTCACCGCGGCGTCCGGCCTCGTCGCTCTGGTCGCCGTCGTCGGCGCCGGAACGAAGTGGTGGTGAGCCTGATGGACGCCATCACGCGAGGCGATCTGATCGCCATGCAGCTCGCAGGCCGGAAGTGGGGCTGAAGCGACGCACCCAGGGAGCCGCCGGACACCCGGCGGCTCCCTTGCGCCGTCCGGTGACCCGGTCGGGTCTGTACATCAGCTTCGTCGGCTGCGTCGGCCTGGGGCTGGCGGTGCTCACCGTCGCGCTCCATCCCGGCCTCGAGGACCTCGCCGCGCACCCGATGGTCCTGGGTCTGCTCGGCGTCGGCCTCGTCCTGGGCGAGCTGCGACCCATCCCCATCTCCAGGGGCGACGACACGACCGACCTCATCACGATCTCGACCGTCTTCGCGGTGGCGCTGGTCCTGGTCGGACCGCTCAGCATCGCGATCGGCTTCCAGATCCTGGCCGTGCTGATCGACGACCTGAGGTCACGCCGTGACCCGGTCAAGATCTTCTTCAACGTAGGCCAGTACGTCCTCACCCTGGTTGCGGCGCGCGCGGTCTACGCCGGCTTCGCCGGCCTGTCGGTGGTCGGCCCTTATCGGGAGTTCCTTCCTGCCGAGCACATGCTGGCCGCCCTCGCCGGCGGCCTCACCTTCTTCATCGTCAACCACCTGCTGATCTCCACCGTGGTGGCGCTCTGGAGCGGGCAGCCGGTGCACGTGATCCTGCGCGACGACCTGCGGTTCCAGACCACCACCTCCGGCGTGCTCGTCTCGCTCGGGCCCCTGGCTGCGTCGGCCGTCGAGCTCTCCCCGGCGATGCTGCCCCTGCTCGCGGCACCTGTACTCGCGGTGCACAGCAGCGCGCGCACCGCGTTGGCCCGGGAGAAGGAGGCCCAGCACGACCCGCTGACCGGCCTGGCGAACCGACAGCTGTTCCGTGAGAAGTCCGAGCGGGCGCTGGCCGAGTCGCAGCGCACCGGCCAGCCGCTGGCGATCATGATGATCGACCTGGACCACTTCAAGGAGATCAACGACACGCTCGGGCACCACATCGGCGACGACCTGATCCGTGAGGTGGCCCGCCGCCTCGACGCCTGCCGACCGGAGAGCGCGACGGTGGCCCGCCTCGGCGGGGACGAGTTCGCGCTGCTGCTGCCGGCCGCTGCGGGCCACACCGGTGCCGAGGAGGTCGCCGCCCGGGTGCTCAACGTGCTCAGCCAGCCCTACCTGGCGGCCGGCGTCCGGTTGGTCGTGCAGGCCAGCATCGGGATCTCGGTGGCGCCGCAGCACGGCGACGACGTCTACACGCTGATGAAGCGCTCGGACATTGCGCTCTACGAGGCCAAGCGCGACCGGGCGCGCTACACCGTCTACCGGCCGGAGTCGGACACCCACACCCCCGCCAAGCTGGCCCTGCTGGCGGACCTGGTGTCCGCGGTCGACGACGAGGCCCTGTTCGTCGAGTACCAGCCGAAGATCGACCTTCGCGACGGCCGGGTCACCGGAGCGGAGGCCCTGGTCCGGTGGAACCATCCGACCCGTGGCCTGGTCCGGCCCGACGAGTTCATCCCGCTGGCCGAGAACACCGGCCTGATCGCTCCGATCACCTGGTTCGTCATCGACCAGGCGCTGGCCCAGGTGCGCGCGTGGAGCGAGGCCGGCTTCGAGCTGGGCGTGGCGGTCAACCTCTCGGTACGCCACCTCACCGACCTGAACCTGCCCGACCGGGTGGCCGCCGCGCTGACCCACTCGGGTGTGCAGCCCTCACGGCTGACCCTGGAGATCACCGAGAGCAGCCTCATGACGGATCCTCGTCGGGCGGCCGTCGTGCTGCGCGAGCTGCGCCGCACCGGAGTCGCCGTCGCCATCGACGACTACGGCACCGGGCAGGCCTCCCTGACCTACCTGAGCCGGCTGGACATCGACGAGCTCAAGATCGACAAGTCGTTCATCATGGACTACGGGAGCAACGAGCGGACCAACGACGCGCTCATCGTGCGGTCGACCGTCGAGCTGGCGCACAACCTCGGCCTGCGGGTCGTCGCCGAGGGGGTCGAGAGCGCCGCCGCGCTCGCCTGGCTGCGCGAGATGGGCTGCGACACCGCGCAGGGCTACCACACCGGCCGGCCGATGGCGGCCGAGGCCGTGCAGCAGCTGGCCCGGCTCGCGGACGCGCAGCGCCCGGGCCACGACCAGCGCCTGCGCCTGGTCAAGACCGCCGCGGGGGAGCCGTGCTGATCCTCGTCTGCGCCGTCCTGGGCGTGCTCTCGCCGGTGCTGTTCGGCGGGAGCCTGCGTCGGCTGGCCGGCTTGCGCCTGCGGATGGCCTGGCTGCCGCTGGTCGCCCTGCTCGCCCAGGTCCTGATCATCGAGGTCTTCCCCAGGGCCAACCCCACCCTGCTCTCGGTCGTGCACCTGCTCACCTACGTCGCAGCCGGCGCCTTCCTGTGGGTCAACCGGGCCGTCCCCGGCCTGCTCGTCGTCGCTGCAGGGGCGATCAGCAACGGGGTCACCATCGCGCTGAACGGCGGCACGCTGCCCGCTCGGGCGGGCGCCCTCGAGGCCGCGGGCGTCGTCCACGACGCGGGCGAGTTCACCAACTCCGGTGTCATGACCGACCCGGTGCTGCCCTGGCTGGGCGACGTCTTCGCCTGGCCGGCACCCCTTCCGCTCGCGAACGTCTTCAGCGTCGGCGACCTCCTCGTCGTCGGCGGGCTCGCCTGGGGGGCGCACCGCATCTGCCGCTCACGCGTGACCCGGGCCGGACGTCGGCCCGCCCTGCGTCAGGCGGAGCCGGTCGACGCCTGACCCCCGGGTAGGGTCCCCGACCGTGACCGGCCTGGAGTACCTCGCCCTGGCCGGCGTCGCCGGCGGTGCCTGCGCCCAAGCCATCACCGGACTCGGGTTCGCCCTGGTCAGCGGGCCGGTGCTCATCGCGCTGCTCGGTCCGCGCGACGGGGTGGTGGTCGTCTGCGTGCTGGCGACGGTGGCGTCCGTGCCGCCACTGGTGCGGGAGTGGCGAGCCACCCGGTGGCGGGATGCGGCACGCCTGCTGCTGCCGGTCGTCGTCGCGACGCCCCTGGTGGCCTGGTGGCTGGGCGGCGCCTCCACCCGCCTCCTCGCGGCCGTGGCCGGCGCCGGCACGCTGCTCGCGGTCGCGCTGCTCGCCCGCGGCCTGCGCTGGGCGCGCGGGGACGGGGCGGCCGGCGCCGTCGGCGCCGGGGTGACCAGCTCGGTGCTCAACGTCGTCGGCGGGGTGGGCGGGCCGCCGATCGCGCTGTTCGCCGACAACGCGGGATGGAGCGTCCCGCAGACGAGGTCGACGCTCCAGGTGGTCTTCGTCCCCCAGAACGCGGTGACCGTGGCCGCCGTCGGCTGGGCGACCCCACCGTGGCCGCTGCTCGCCGCCACGATCGGCGGGCTGCTGCTCGGCTCCCTCATCGCCCGGCGGACGGCGCACGAGCTGGCCAGACGTGGCGTGCTTATGGTGGCCGCCGCGGGCGGCGTGGCCCTGCTCGCGGGATGGGGCAGCTGACCCGTCCGCCGCCCAGTCAGCCGCCCAGTCAGCCGCCCAGTCAGCCGCTGAGCGAGGCGAACGCCTTGTCGAGGACCGCGAGGGCGTCGTCGAGCAGGTGGTCGGGCATGACCAGCGGCGGCAGGAAGCGCAGCACGTTCCCGTAGGTGCCGGCGGTCAGCACGAGCACGCCCTCCCGGTGACAGGCGGCGGCGACCGCGGACGTCGACGCGGGGTCCGGCTCCTGGGTGCCCGGGCGGACCAGCTCGACTGCGACCATCGCGCCCCTGCCGCGGACGTCACCGATCACCGGGTAGCGCGACTGCATGTCGCGCAGGGCTGGGAGCATCCGCTCGCCGATGGCCCGCGCCCGCCCGACCAGGTCGAGCTCCTCGATCGTCCGGATCGCACCGAGCGCGGCGGCGCAGGCGACCGGGTTGCCGCCGTAGGTGCCCCCGAGCCCGCCGACGTGCGGGGCGTCCATGATCTCCGCGCGGCCGGTGACCCCGGCCAGCGGGAGGCCGCCCGCGATGCCCTTGGCCGTGGCGATCAGGTCGGGCACGACGCCCTCGTGCTCGCAGGCGAACATCGCCCCGGTGCGCGCGAACCCGGTCTGCACCTCGTCGGCGACGAACACGATGCCGTTGGCCCGGCAGTACTCGGCGAGGCCGGGGAGGAAACCCTCGGCCGGCACGATGAACCCGCCTTCACCGGCGATCGGCTCGATGACGACCGCGGCGACGTTGTCGGCGCCGATCTCCTTGTCGATCCGGGAGATCACCTGGGCGAGCGCCTCGGGCCCGGCGTTCCCGGGGCCGGTCGGCCAGCGGAACGGGTAGGCCAGCGGCATCCGGTACACCTCGCCGGCGAACGGACCGAACCCGTTCTTGTACGGCATGTTCTTGGCGGTCATCGCCATGGTCAGGTTGGTCCGGCCGTGGTAGCCGTGCTCGAACACCACCACCGCGTCGCGCTTGGTGTAGGAGCGGGCGATCTTGACCGCGTTCTCGACCGCCTCCGCGCCGGAGTTGAACAACGCCGAGCGCTTCGGGTGGTCGCCGGGGGTCAGCCGGTTGAGCGCCTCGCACACCGCGACGTAGCTCTCGTACGGCGTCACCATGAAGCAGGTGTGGGTGAACGCCGCCACCTGCTCGCTGACGCCCCGGACGACGTGGTCGGCGGCGTTGCCCACGTTCACGACGGCGATGCCCGCACCGAGGTCGATGAGGGAGTTGCCGTCGACGTCGACCAGCACCCCGCCACCGGCCCGCTCGATGAACACCGGCAGCGTCGTGCCGAGCCCGCGCGCGCAGGCCTGGCCGCGCCGCTCGAACAGCTCGCGGGAGCGCGGGCCGGGGATCTCGGTCACCAGCCGCCGCTCCTGGGGGAGGGCGGGCCCACCGGTGGGGGTCGTGGTCTCGGGCATCGGGGGCTCCCAGTCGTCGGGTGGGGTCCCACGATAGGCACTCGGCCGTCCAGCAGCGGCCTGTCGTCGTGGCCAAGAGTCGTCGTAGTCTTGTCCACCCTGTCCAGTTCTCTCGTGGGAGCCCGTCGTGCCGCCGAGCGTGCGAGCGGTGACCGACCTGCCGGGTCTCGGGCTGCGTCGGCTCGCCGGGCCGGACGGCCGTGATCGTCCGGTCCGCTGGGTGGCGGTCTCCGAGCTGGACGACCCGCGGCCGTTCCTGGAGGGCGGGGAGCTGCTGCTGTCCACCGGGATGCGCCTGCCCGCCGACGACCCGGTCGCGCTCGACGGCTTCGTCCAGCGCCTGGTCGAGGCCGAGGTCGCCGCCTTCGGGCTGGGCGTCGGCCTGTCCCACGCCGCGGCGCCGACGGCCCTGGTGGAGGCGGCCGATCGTCGAGGGCTGCCGCTGCTGGAGGTGCCGGCACCCACGCCGTTCATCGCGGTGAGCAAGGCGGTGTCCGCGCTGCTCGCGGCCGAGGAGTACGACGCGATGGCCCGCGGCTTCGAGACCCAGCGGGAGCTCACCCGGGCGGCGCTGCGGCCCGACGGCGCCGGAGCCGTGGTGGCCCGGCTGGCCCGAGCCCTGGACGGCTGGGTGCTCGAGCTGGACCCGGACGGCGCCGTCGTGCACGCGTCGCCGCGGGGGGCCGGCGACCGGGCGCCGGAGCTGGCGGCGGAGGTGGCGGCGCTGCGGGCGCGCGGGCTGCTCGCCGCGACCGCGCTGGGCGGTTCGGACGAGCAGGTGGGGCTTCGCCCGCTCGGGGCTCGCGGCCGGGTCAGGGGCTTCCTCGTCGTGGGGACGGCGGCCCCGCTGGACCGGACCGAGCAGTCCTTGGTCTCCGTCGCGGTGTCGCTGCTGTCCCTGGACGTCGAGCGGGACGATCCGGCCGACGCCGTCCGGGCGGGCGTCCAGCGGGCCGCGCTCGACCTGCTGACCGCGGGGGCCGACCCGGGCGCCCTGCCGCTGGACGGGCTCGGCTGGGCGTGGCTCGTCGACTCGGCGCTTCGGGTGGTCGTCGTGTCGGGACCCGCTGCGCAGCGCACGGCGGCCGTCGAGGCACTGCGGGCCGCGCCGGGGGCCGCCGACCGCGTGGTCGTGGTCGGGCCGGACGAGCTGACCGTCCTGGTCAGGGACGAGCCCGGCCCGCTCGCGACCGCGACGAGCTGCCTGGTCGGTCTCACCGCCGGGGGCAGCGGCCCGGCCCGGCTGGCCGACCTGCGGACGGCCCGCCAGCAGGCTCGGCGCGCGTCGGGTGGTGCCCGGGCGGCCGCTGGGGCCCGGGGCGGCGGCGGCACGGCGGGGGGGCCGGTGCGCTGGTTCGACCGGCTGGTCGGGGACGGGCTGCTCGCCGCGGTCGACCCGCAGGCGGGGCAGGCCTTCGCCGAGTCGCTGCTCGCGCCGCTGGAGGGCCGACGCGGGGACCTGGTCGGGTCGCTGGCCGCCTGGCTGCGGCACCACGGGTCGTGGGACGCCGCGGCGGCGGAGCTCGGGGTGCACCGGCACACCCTGCGCGACCGGATGCGCCGGGTCGAGGAGCTGCTCGGCCGCCCGCTCGACGACCCGGACCTGCGCGCGGAGGCCTGGCTGGCGATCCGGCTGAGGACGATGGACACGACGTCCTAGTCAGCACCAGGTCTTGTCCGTGAGGTCCACGTCCCGGCCGTCCGGGCCCGCCTACCCTGGCCGGATGACCACCCCCACCGCGGTCCGACCGTTCTGGCTGGCCGGCCGCCCCGCCTTCGGCGACGCCACGCTGGACGTGCACCACCCCTATGACGGCTCGCTCGTGGCCACCGTGTCGGTGCCGGACCCGGCCCAGGTGGACGCCGCCGTGGCCGCGCTGGACGGCGTCCGGCGCGCGGCGGCCCAGCTCTCGGTCGGCGTGCGGGCCGAGGCCCTCATGCACGTCTCACGTCGGCTGGCCGAGCGGGCCGAGGAGGTCGCCCGGCTGATCACGGCCGAGAACGGCAAGCCGCTGCGCTGGGCCCGGGCCGAGGCGACTCGGGCGTCGTCGACGTTTCGCTGGGCGGCTGAGGAGCTGCGCCAGCGCGGCGGCGGGGAGCTCATGCGGCTGGACACCGAGCCGGCGCTGGCCGGCCGCGCCGCGATCGTCCGTCGTTTCCCGAAGGGGCCGATCCTGGGCATCGCGCCGTTCAACTTCCCGCTGAACCTGGTGGCGCACAAGGTGGCCCCCGCGCTCGCCGTCGGCGCCCCGATCCTGGTCAAGCCGGCCCCCGCGACCCCGCTGTCGTCGCTGCTGCTCGGGGAGCTGCTCGCCGAGACCGAGCTGCCGCCGGCGATGTGGTCGGTGCTACCGGTGCCGAACGACCGGATGCCCGCCCTCGTGCGGGATCCCCGGCTGCCCGTGGTGTCGTTCACCGGCTCGGGACCGGTCGGATACTCGATCATGGAGGCCGCGCCGCGCAAGCACGTGACCCTCGAGCTGGGCGGCAACGCCGCGGCGATCGTCTGCGCCGACTACTCGGCCGAGTCGGACGTCGAGTGGGCGGCCTCCCGGATCGCCACGTTCGCCAACTACCAGGCGGGGCAGTCGTGCGTGTCCGTCCAGCGGGTGCTGGTCGACCGAGCGGTGTACGACCGGGTGGTCGACCGCATCGTGGCCAGGGTCGAGGGGCTGGCCGTCGGCGACCCGTGGGACGAGGCGACCGAGGTGGGCCCGCTCGTCGACGAGCCGGCCGCCCGGCGGGTCGAGGCCTGGGTCGACGAGGCGGTGGCCGGCGGCGCCAAGGTGCTCGCCGGAGGGACCCGGCACGGTGCCGCCTACGCGCCCACCGTGCTGGTCGACGTCCCCGCCGACGCGAAGTGCTCGACCGAGGAGGTGTTCGGACCGGTCATGACCATCACCGCGTTCGACGGGTTCGACGACGCGGTGGAGCGGGTCAACGCGAGCCGGTTCGGGCTGCAGACCGGGGTGTTCACCCGCGACCTGCAGACGGCCTTCCGGGCGCATCGCGACCTGGAGGTCGGTGGCGTCGTGGTCGGCGACGTGCCGTCGTTCCGGGCGGACCAGATGCCCTACGGCGGCGTCAAGGAGTCTGGCGTGGGCCGTGAGGGCCTGCGCTACGCCATGGACGACTTCACCTACGAGCGGGTGCTCGTGCTCGCCAACATCGACCTCTAGGCCGCAGCGCTAGGCCGGGTCGAGGCCGAGCAGCTGGGCGATGTCGCCCAGCTGGAGGTCGAACAGCGAGCCGGCGTCGTCGAGGCAGAACGACAGGTGGCCGAACACCTCCATGGTCACCGTGCCGTAGAGCCGGACCCAGCACGACACGAACACCGCGAGCACGCCGACGGGGAGGTCCACGCCCAGGCGGTCGCGGTAGGCGACGAGCTGGTCGACCAGCGAGGCCGGCAAGTCGGCATCGTCCGGCACGGGGAACGGACGGGTCGCCCACAGCTCGGCGAACAGCGAGGCGAAGACCTGCCCGAAGCGCCGACCTTCCGTGGCGGCGCTGCTGGACTCGGCGTCCGGGAGGGCGACGCCGGGGACCGGCGTGCCGAACAGCAGGGCGAACTCGGCCGGATGGGCCACCGACCAGGTCCGGAAGGCCCGCGAGGCGGCCATCAGCCGCGCTCCGGTCTGCCCGGGCGGCTCGGCGTCGCGGGCGACCTCCAGGGCGTCGGCGAGCTCGCCGTAGAGGTCCCCGACGAGGGTGCCGACCAGCGCGTCATGGCTGTCGACGTAGCGGTACAGCGCCGGCGCGGTCACCCCCATCTCGCGGGCGATCGCCCGCAGGGTGACGGCCGCAGGACCCTCGGCCACCAGCAGCCGCCGGGCGGTGACCTTGATCTCATCGAGGGTCTGGGCGCGCAGCCGGTCCCGCCGGGTGCCGGTGCGAGCGGCGAGCGCGGTGCCGGACGGACTCATCGGCGAACCCCCTTGACAAGAGTGAACATCTATCACTTAGTATACAGGTGCAACAAGTAAACACTAGTCACCGGAGTGACTGACCGATACCACTCTAGACCGCTGGGAGACCGCCATGTTGGAACGACTCGGCCACGTCACCGTGCGCCGTCGCCGCGCCGTGCTGTCCGCCGCCGCCGTCTTCGTCCTGGTCGCGCTGGCCTGGGGGACCGGCGTCTTCGGCCGGCTGACCGGCGGCGGTTTCGAGGACCCGGGCAGCGAGAGCACCCGCGCCGCCGCTTTGGCCGAGCAGGCTCTGGGCCGCGACGCCGTGGACGCCGTCGTCGTCTACCGGGCCGCAGTCGGGGGACCGACCGTGGACCAGCCGGCCTACCGCGACACGGTCGTGGGTCTGCTGGACCGCCTGCCGGACGACGCCGTCGTCGCCGCGACGTCGTACTGGTCGACCGGCGGCGCACCCGCCTTGGTGGCCGACGACGGGCGGACCACCTACGTCGCCCTGCGGCTGGCCGGTGCGGACGACGCCGGGCGTGAGGCCGCGTACGAGCGGATCGCCGACGACCTGGTGGCGCCGGCGGCGAGCGGTCTGGAGACGCTGCGCGGCGGGCCGGTCCCCACCAGCCTCGCGGTGAACGACCAGGTCTCCGCGGACATCGCCCGGGCCGAGTCGCTGTCCATCCCGGTCCTGCTCGTGCTGCTCGTGGTCGTCTTCGGCGGACTGGCCGCGGCCAGCCTCCCGCTCGCCATCGGCGGGCTCGCCGTCCTCGGGGCGTTCACCGCCCTGCGGGTCATCTCCCTCGCCACCGACGTGTCCGTCTTCGCGGTGAACATCGTGACGATGCTGGGCCTCGGCCTGGCGATCGACTACGCCCTGTTCGTGGTCAGCCGCTTCCGCGAGGAGCTGGCGGCCGGTCACGACACGGAGCGGGCGGTGGTCCGCACGATGGTGACCGCGGGACGCACGGTCCTGTTCTCCGGACTCACCGTCGCCCTCGCCCTCTCAGCCATGCTGCTCTTCCCGCTCGGGTTCCTGCGGTCCATGGGGTTCGGTGGGGTGGCCGCCGTCCTGGTCGCGATGGTGGGCTCGCTCACCGTGCTGCCGGCCATCCTCGCCGTCCTCGGTGAGCGGGTGAACGCGCTGCGGGTGCCGCTGCCGGGCGCGGCGCGGCGGCGGCAGTCGGAGGTCCAGGCCCCGGACCGGGGCGCGTGGCACGCGATCGCGAGCGCCGTGATGCGCCGTCCGGTCCTGGTGGTGGCGGGACTGACCGTCGTGCTCGTCGCGATGGGCACGCCGTTCCTCAGGGTCGCGTTCGGCAGCCCGGACGCCCGCGTGCTGCCGGTCGGCACCGAGGAGCGAGTCGCCGCCGAGGTCCTCGAGCGGTCCTTCCCGGGCTCGGCCACCCGGCCGATCGACGTCGTCGTGCGGCTGGCGGGGCCTGCCGCCGAGGCCGGCCCCGAGCTGCAGGGGTACGCCGACCGGCTGGCCGCCGTGCCCGGGGTCACGTCGGTCGCGGCCGCCGGCCTCGCCGGTGACACCGCTCGGCTGTCGCTGACCTACGCGCCGGACCCGGTGTCGGAGCGGGCCAGGGCCCTGGTCGACACGGTGCGCGCGGTGCCCGGGCCGGCGGGCTCGGACGTGGCGGTCGGCGGGCTCACCGCGGCGAACGCGGACACCCTGGCCGCCATCGGCCGGACGCTGCCGTGGGCCCTGCTCTGGGTGGTCGGGGGCATGCTCCTGCTGCTGTTCCTGGCCTTCGGCTCGGTCGTGCTGCCGATCAAGGCGGTGCTGATGAACGTGCTCAGCCTGGGTGCCGCGTTCGGCGCCGTGGTCTGGATCTTCCAGGACGGCTACGGGTCGGGCCTGCTGGGCTTCACCTCGGTCGGCTCGGTCGAGGCGAGCCAGCCGGTGCTGATGTTCGCCATCGCGTTCGGGCTGGCGATGGACTACGAGGTCTTCCTGCTCAGCCGGATCCGCGAGGAGTGGCTGCGCACCGGCGACAACGCCCAGGCGGTCGCCGTCGGGCTGCAGCGCACCGGCCGGATCATCACCAGCGCCGCGCTGCTGCTCGTGGTGGTCATCGGGGCGTTCGCCACGTCGGGGGTGACCTTCATCAAGATGATCGGGGTCGGGGTGGCCATCGCCATCGTCGTCGACGCCACCGTCGTCCGGGCCCTGCTGGTGCCGGCCACCATGCGCCTGCTCGGCCGGTGGAACTGGTGGGCGCCCGCCCCGCTCGCCCGGCTGCACGCGCGCGTGGGGATCGACGAGGCTCAGCCGGAGCCCCGCGACGGCCGGCGCGCCGTCGCAGGAGGGCGGCCGGATCCCGCATACGCGACAATGAACGGGTGACCTCCCCGCGCGACGTCGTCCTCCTCGGGTCGACCGGCTCGATCGGTACCCAGGCGGTCGACGTCGTGCGCCGCAACCCGGAGCGCTTCCGCGTGGTCGGCCTGGCGGCCGGCGGCGGCTCCGCCGACAGCGTCGACCGGCTCGCCGCCCAGGCCCTCGAGCTGGGCGTGCAGGTCGTCGCCGTCTCCCGGGCTACCGCCGCCCGCGACCTGCAGGACGCGCTGTACGCCGCCGCCACGGCGCACGGCTGGGAGCACGGCCGCGCGGCGCTGCCGAAGATCCTGGCCGGCCCCGACGCCACCGCGGAGGTGGCGGCCTGGCCGTGCGACGTGGTGCTCAACGGGCTGCCGGGGGCGGCCGGGCTGACCGCCACGCTGGCGGCGCTGGACGCCGGCCGCACCCTCGCGCTGGCCAACAAGGAGTCGCTGATCGTGGGCGGCCCGCTGGTCAAGGAGCGAGCCCGACCCGGGCAGATCGTCCCGGTCGACTCCGAGCACTCGGCGCTCGCCCAGTGCCTGCGCGGTGGTCGGTCCGAGGAGGTGCGCCGCCTGGTGCTGACGGCGTCCGGCGGGCCGTTTCGCGGGCGCAGCCGCGACGAGCTGGCGGAGGTGACTCCCGAGCAGGCGTTGGCCCACCCGACCTGGGCGATGGGACCGCTGGTCACCGTGAACAGCGCCACCCTGGTGAACAAGGGGCTGGAGCTGATCGAGGCGCATCTGCTGTTCGACCTGCCCCTGGACCGGATCGCCGTCGTGGTGCACCCGCAGTCGGTGGTCCACTCGATGGTCGAGTTCGTCGACGGCTCGACGCTCGCGCAGGCCAGCCCCCCGGACATGCGCTTGCCGATCGCGCTCGCCCTCGCCTGGCCCGACCGCGTCCCGGACGCGTCGGCGGCCTGTGACTGGAGCACTGCCCACGCCTGGGAGTTCGCGCCCCTCGACGATGCGGCGTTCCCGGCGGTCGCACTCGCACGCGAGGCGGCTCGCCGGGGCGGGACGGCACCCGCGGTCTACAACGCGGCCAACGAGGTCGCGGTCGGGGAGTTCCTCGCCGGACGCCTGCCGTTCCTCAGGATCGTGGACACCGTGGCCGACACTCTCAGGGAGCACCAGGACGACCGCGCCGGATCGCTGGACGACGTCCTGGCCGCCGACGCGTGGGCCCGGGTCCGCGCGCACGAGCTGACCGGGAGTCCCGTCGGATGAGCAACCTGCTGGGCATCGTGGGCTTCGTCCTGCTGCTGCTGATCTCGGTCATGGTCCACGAGTGGGGGCACTTCGCGGCCGCGCGCCGGTTCGGGATGAAGGTCACCGAGTTCTTCGTCGGCTTCGGCCCCAAGCTGTGGTCGGTCCGTCGGGGCGAGACCGAGTACGGCGTCAAGGCGATCCCCGCCGGTGGCTACGTGCGGATCGTCGGCATGACCGAGCTCGACCAGGTCGAGGCCGAGGACGAGCCGCGGGCCTTCTTCCGGGCACCCGCCGGTCAGCGCAGCGTGGTGCTGGCCGCCGGGTCGTTCATGCACTTCGTCATCGGGGCGGCCCTGCTGCTGTTCGTCTTCATGGCGCTGGGCTCCCCGACGCCGAGCACCACCCTGACCGAGGTGTCGACCTGCGTGCCGGCGAAGGCGTCCGCCGGCTGCACCTCGACCGACCCGGTCAGCCCCGCCGCCGCCGCCGGGCTGCGGGCCGGCGACCGGATCGTGGCCGTCGACGGCACCCCGGTCGACGCGTGGGCCCAGATCTCCGCGCGCATCCGGGCTGCCGCGGGCGCTGACCTGCGGCTGACCTTCGAGCGGGCCGGCGCGCGCCAGGAGGTCACCGTCACGCCCGCCGCCGTCGACCGGCCGGACCCCGACACCGGGGCCACCACCCGGGTCGGATTCCTCGGCGTGACGCCGAGCACGGTCATGCAGCGGTCCGGGCCGGTGGACGCCGTCAAGGAGACGGTGACCGGGATCGGCGGCGTCCTCAAGGGCACCGCCCAGGCGCTGTGGACGCTGCCGCAGAAGACGGTCGAGCTGGCCAAGGTGCTCTTCCTCGGCGGCGAGCGCGACCCCAACGGCCTCGTGGGCATCGTGGGCGCGGCGGACATCAGCGGTCAGCTGGCCAGCACCGACGCCCCGGTGGCGGCCCGGGTCGGCGACGTCCTCATTGTGGTCGCCGCGTTCAACGTGTTCGTCGGAGTCTTCAACATGCTGCCGCTGCTGCCGTTGGACGGCGGCCACCTGGCGGTGCTGTGGTTCGAGGCGCTGCGCAGCCGGTGGGCCCGGCTGCGCGGACGCCCGGACCCCGGTCGCGTCGACACCAACCGGCTGCTGCCTTTCGCCTACGCGGTCTTCGTGCTCTTCGTGGGGCTGACCGCGCTCGTGGTCGCTGCCGACATCGCCAAGCCGGTTCAGCTCGGATGAGGAGGACCGCCCGCCGATGACCGTCAACCTGGGGATCCCCAGCGCACCGCCGCGTCCGCTGGCCACCCGGCGGCGCAGCCGGCAGGTCCTGCTGCGCCACCCCACGCACCCCGTCGCGGTCGGGGGCGACGCTGCGGTGTCCGTGCAGTCGATGACGACGACGCTGACCGCCGACGTGAACGCGACGCTCCAGCAGATCGCCGAGCTGACCGCGTCCGGCTGCCAGATCGTCCGGGTGGCCGTCCCCAGCCAGGACGACGCCGACGCCCTCCCGCAGATCGCCAGCAAGTCGGACATCCCGGTGATCGCCGACATCCACTTCCAGCCCAAGTACGTGTTCGCGGCCATCGACGCCGGCTGTGCGGGCGTCCGGGTCAACCCGGGCAACATCAAGCAGTTCGACGACCGGGTCGGTGAGATCGCGAAGGCGGCCGCCGACGCCGGGGTGCCGATCCGGATCGGGGTCAACGCCGGGTCGCTCGACCCGCGGCTGCTGGCCAAGCACGGCCGTGCGACGCCGGAGGCGCTGGTCGAGTCGGCGCTGTGGGAGTGCTCGCTGTTCGAGGAGCACGGTTTCCGGGACATCAAGATCTCGGTCAAGCACCACGATCCGGTCATCATGATCAACGCCTACCGCCTGCTCGCCGCTCAGTGCGACTACCCCCTGCACCTGGGGGTGACCGAGGCCGGTCCGGCGTTCCAGGGCACCGTCAAGTCGGCGGTGGCCTTCGGCGCGCTGCTCGCGGAGGGGATCGGCGACACCATCCGGGTGTCCCTGTCGGCGCCGCCGGTCGAGGAGGTCAAGGTCGGCATGGCGATCCTGGAGTCGCTGGGCCTGCGGCAGCGCCGACTCGAGATCGTCTCCTGCCCGTCCTGCGGCCGGGCCCAGGTCGACGTCTACACCCTGGCCAACCAGGTGACGGCCGGCCTGGAGGGCCTGACCGTCCCGCTGCGGGTCGCCGTCATGGGCTGCGTCGTCAACGGACCGGGGGAGGCCCGTGAGGCCGACCTCGGCGTGGCCTCCGGCAACGGCAAGGGTCAGATCTTCGTCAAGGGCAAGGTCATCAAGACCGTTCCTGAGGCGCAGATCGTCGAGACGCTGGTGGACGAGGCCCTGCGGCTCGCCGAGCAGATGGAGCGGGACGGCGTCGAGCCGGGGGAGCCGGTCGTCAGCTGGGCGTGAGCTGCTGTCGCTGACCCCGTCGGGTCAGCCCAGCGCGGCGGAGTCTCGCGAGTAGGCCGTCGTGGCCCGCCCGGACAGGGCACGATGGCCCCATGCTGCGCACGAGCGCACTGCGCGTCCTCGACGCGCGGGACCGGACCGAGGTCGCGGAGCTGCTGGCCCGCGACCCGGTGGCCCACGTGTTCGTCGCCTCGCGCATCCAGCAGGCGGGCTTCGACCCGTGGCGGCTCGGTGGCGAGCTCTGGGGACACGTGGTCGACGGCCGGCTCGAGGCGATGGCCTACGTCGGGGCCAACCTGGTCACGGTCGAGGCTGGACCCGATGCGGTGCGCGCCTTCGCCGACCGGGCCCGCCGGCAGGGCCGGCGGTGCTCCTCGATCGTCGGACCGGCGCACGAGGTGCTGCCCCTGTGGGAGCTCCTGGAGCCCCTGTGGGGTCCTGCCCGCGACGTGCGGCCCGACCAGCCGCTGATGACGCTCGACGAACCGCCGTCCGTGGCCCTCGACCCGCTGGTGCGCCGGGCCCGGCCGGACGAGCTGGACCTCGTGCTGCCCGCCTGCGTCGCGATGTTCACCGAGGAGGTCGGGGTCTCCCCCCTGGCCAACGACGGCGGAGTCCCGTACCGGGCCCGGGTGCGCGAGCTCGTGGTGGGGGGCCGCTCGTTCGTCCGCATCGAGGACGGCCGGGTCGTGTTCAAGGCGGAGGTCGGTGCGGCGACCGAGCACGCCTGCCAGGTGCAGGGCGTGTGGGTGGCACCGGATCGGCGCGGCGAGGGGCTCTCCGCTCCGGCCATGGCGGCGGTGGCGGAGGCCTGTCGCCGGGACATCGCCCCTGTGGTCTCGCTGTACGTCAACGCCTACAACGTGGCGGCTCTGGCGGCCTACCGTCGAGTCGGGTTCGCCACGGTCGGCCGGTTCGCCACGGTGCTGTTCTGACCGCGCTGCGCGGGGACGCCGACTTCCGGCGCTACTACGTCTCGCGCCTGGTCTCCTACGCGGGGACGGCGGCGACGTTCGTCGCGCTGCCCGTGCTCGTCTACCGGCTGACCGGGTCGGCCCTGCTCACCGGTCTCACCGTGTCGCTGGACGCCTTGCCCTACCTGCTGCTCGGCCTGCCGGCCGGCGCCCTCGCGGACCGCCTGGACCGGAAGACGATCATGGTCGGGGCGGACCTGACCAGTGCGGTGCTGCTGGTGTCGGTCCCCGTAGCGGCGGCACTGGACCGGCTGACGGTCGCCCACCTGTTGGCCGTGGCGTTTCTCGGCAACGCCATGTTCGTGCTGTTCGACGCGGCCAACTTCGGCGCCCTGCCCACCCTGGTGGGACGGGAGCACATCGCCGAGGCGAACGCACTCGTGTACGGCACTGCGAACGCCCTCGACGTGGTCGTGCCGGCCGCCGTGGGCGCCCTGCTCGTCGTCCTGGAGCCCAGCAGCGTGCTGGCCTTCGACGCGGCCACCTTTGTCGGCTCGGCGCTGCTCATCCGGGCGATCGCCCGGCCGATGTCCGACCGGCAGCGCATCCCCGTGCTGGGTCTGGGCGCCCAGATCGGGGAGGGCGTGGCGTTCATCCGCGCGCACCGGCCGGTGCTGGTCATGACGCTGGTCGCCGCCACCCAGGCGGTGGCGATCGGCGGGCTGGTCGGGCAGCTCGTCGTGCTGCTCGACCAGCAGCTCGGGGTGCGCGAGGGAGACGTGCGCCTGGGCGTGGCCTGGGCGGTGTGGGGCGCCGGCGGGGTGGCGGGATCGGCGGTCACCCCGTGGCTCGCCCGACGGCTGGGCGCCGCGCGCACCGTCCTCCTCGGGTTGCCGCTGAGCGCGGCGATGGCCGTCGCGGCGGGCCTGGCGCCCACGTTCGCCACCGTCGTCGCGGCCCTCGCCGCCTGGGGCGTGGTGGTCACCGTGGTGATCCTGGGCACCATCAACTACCGGCAGGAGGTGACCCCCGAGCCGCTCCAGAGCCGGGTCAACACCACGGCCCGGATGCTTTCCTACGGCGGGGGCTGGCCGATCGGCGCGCTCGTCGCGGGCGCGGTGGCGGAGCGGAGCACGGCGCGCGCCGGCGTGCTGACCACGGCGGCGGTGCTGGTCGCCGGTGCGGTGGCGGTTCAGTTCTCGTCGCTGCGCGCCGTGGGGGCGGGGGGCGGCGTCGCGGCGGAAACCTGATCGATCGTCCGCGACCCGACGGATATCCTCGGCGCACCCGTCCCCGAGAGAGGCCATCTGTGGCGCTGCGCCTGTCGACGCTGTTCCTGCGCACCCTGCGCGAGGACCCGGCCGACGCCGAGGTCCCGAGCCACCGGCTGCTGGTGCGGGCCGGCTACGTCCGCCGCTTCGCGCCCGGAGGGTACGCCTGGTTGCCGCTCGGCCAGATCGTCTACGACCGGATCGAGGCGATCGTCAAGCAGGAGATGGACCGGATGGGCGGCCAGCAGGTGCACTTCCCCGCCCTGCTCCCGCGCGAGTACTACGAGGCCACGAACCGCTGGACCGAGTACGGCGCCGACGTGTTCCGGCTGCAGGACCGCAAGGGCGCCGACTACATGCTCGGGCCGACGCACGAGGAGGTCTTCACCCTGCTGGTCAAGGGTGAGTACAGCTCGTACAAGGACTTCCCGGTGATCCTGTACCAGATCCAGACGAAGTACCGCGACGAGCCGCGGCCGCGAGCGGGGATCCTTCGCGGCCGGGAGTTCGTCATGAAGGACTCCTACTCGTTCGATCTCGATGACGCGGGGTTGCAGGTCTCCTACGACAAGCACCGGGCGGCGTACATCCGGACGTTCGACCGGCTGGGCCTGCGCTACGTGATCGTCTCGGCCATGGCGGGCGCGATGGGCGGCTCGCACTCCGAGGAGTTCATCGCGCCGTCGCCGTCCGGTGAGGACACCTTCGTGGCCTGCCACGCGTGCGGCTACGCGGCCAACACCGAGGCGGTCCAGGTGCGAGCCCCGGCGGCGACCGAACCGGGCGCCCACCCCCCGATGGAGGTGCTGGACACCCCGGACACGCCCACGATCGAGACGCTCGTGGCGCTGCTGGTGGAACGAGGCCGTTCGGTCACGGCCGCGCAGACCCTGAAGAACGTGGTCGTCAAGACCCGCCTTCCGGGCGAGGCGTCCTGGACCCCCCTCGTGGTCGGCGTCCCCGGCGATCGCGAGGTCGACCTGCGCCGCCTCGTGGCCGCGCTGGCCCCCGCCGAGGTCGAGGTCTTCGACGCCGACGACTTCGCCCAGCGACCGGGCCTGGTCCGCGGCTACCTCGGCCCGCAGGTGCTGCGCGGGCTGGGCATCCGCTACCTGGCCGACCCTCGGGTCGCCGTGGGCACCTCCTGGGTGACCGGGGCCAACGAGCCGGGGCGGCACGCCGCCCACGTGGTCGCCGGCCGCGACTTCGAGGTCGACGGGTACGTGCAGGCGGCCGACGTCCGCGGCGGCGACCCCTGCCCGGTGTGCGGGGCCGCGCTCTCGATCGACCGGGGGATCGAGGTCGGCCACATCTTCCAGCTGGGCCGCAAGTACGCCGACGCGTTCGAGCTGGACGCCCTGGGCCCGGACGCCAAGCCGATCCGGGTGACCATGGGCTCCTACGGCATCGGGGTGTCCCGGGCGATGGCGGTGGTGGCCGAGCAGTGCCACGACGACAAGGGGCTGGTCTGGCCGCGCTCGGTCGCCCCGGCCGACGTCCACGTGGTGGCCACCGGCAAAGACGACGCGGTGTTCGACGCCGCCGAACGGCTGACCGAGCAGCTCGAGCAGCGCGGGCTGAGGGTGCTGGTCGACGACCGGCGCGGGGTCTCCCCGGGCGTGAAGTTCAACGACTCCGAGCTGATCGGGGTCCCGACCATCGTCGTCGTGGGCCGTGGCCTCGCCTCCGGCGTGGTCGAGGTCAAGGACCGGGCGACCGGCGACCGGGTCGAGGTCGCGCTGGACGCAGCCGTCGACCACCTGGTGGCGCTCTGCCGGCCGTGACCGTGACGCCGGCGCCGCCCAGGTGTCCCGGCGTCGTCCGGCGTCACGAGCGCCGCTCGGTCAGCCCCGGGAAGTCCTCGGCCACCCCCGACCACACCGACCCGCGGACCGCCGCGTCGACCAGCCAGCGGGCGGCCGTCGCCCGTAGGCCGGGCTCGCCGGCGGCGACCAGGTCGGCGTAGGTCGCGGCGACTCCACGCTCCAGCCGAGCGGCCAGGGCCCTCGCCGCGGCGGCCGTCGTGATCGGGCCGCCGAGGTCGTAGGCCGCCTCGGCGGCCACCGGCTCGGTGCCCGCGGCGCGCAGCAGGTCCTCCAGAGCGGCCCGTCGCGCCCGGTGCCCGTCGAACGCCTGCCGGGCGCTGACCTGGTCTTGCCGGCCCTCCAGTCGGGCGCCGACGACGCCGTACCCGTACACGGCGGCGTGCTCACCGGCCAGCGCTGCCGTGAGCGCCGCCGTCAGCGCGGGTCCGGCCGTGGCCAGGGGGAGGGTCATCGGCGGGCCTGCCGGACGACGGCCGCGTGAGCGGCGTCGGAGGCAGCCACCGACGCGAGCAGCCGGGCGACCCGGCCGGACAGGGGGGCCAGGGCGGCCAGGTGCGTGGCCACCGCGGCGTCCTGCTGCCGGGCGAGGGCCACGGCGGCCTGGGCGGCGCTGGCCGAGACGGTGGGCTCGCTGGGCGACCCGGTGGGCGACCCGGTGGGCGACCCGGTGGGCGACCCGGTGGGCGACCCGGTGGGCGCCGGTAGGCCGTCCCTCAACGCGCCGGCGTGCGCCCGGTGCCCCCGCGCTGCGGCGCCGACGGAGGCGAGCGTCGGATGCCGCCGAGCCGTGGCCTCGGCCAGCAGCGCGAGTCGATCCTCCAGGTCGGCGGCCCGGGTGCGCGCGACCACGTCGGGATCCGGCGGCCGGGGCATGGGCTCCTCGTCGTTCGAGCACCCGGCCATCAGGGACGCCGCCCCGGCCGTCCCGAGCAGAAGGCCCGCCCGCAGGCCGCCGGCCAGGACGACCCGACGACTCGGCGGGCCGGCCGTGGGTCGCCGGGGATCGCTCACGAGGTCGGGCATGACGGGCAGGATCGCACGGGGTCCCCGAGGCGATCACGGCCGGATACCCTGGGTCGACCGCGCCCCGGCGCGGCGTGCGGACACCTGCAGAGAGACGGAGGCGGCGTGAGCTCCCCGGCACCGGTCCGTCTGCGCGCGGCCATCGAACCGGTGGTCCGTGCGGTCGGGCTCGACCTCGAGGAGGTCACCGTGACCCCGGCCGGGCGTCGCCGGATGGTTCGGGTGGTCGTCGACCGCGACGGCGGTCTCACGCTGGACGACGTGGCCGAGACCAGCCGGGTCGTCTCCGACGCGTTGGACGCCGACGACCTGATGGGTGCCGCGCCCTACGTGCTGGAGGTCAGCACCCCCGGGGTCGACCGGTTGCTGACCGCCCCCAGGCACTGGCGGAGGGCCACCGGGCGGCTGGTCCGCGCCACGCTGGTCGCCGGGGGCGAGATCGTCGCGCGCGTGCTCCAGGCCGATGACGAGGGCGTCGAGGTGGAGCTGCCGGGCGGTCGCCGTCGGCTGGCCTACCCCGAGGTGAGCCGCGCCCAGGTGCAGGTCGAGTTCAGCCGACCCGCCGACGAGGACGCCGAGGGTGAGGACTGACATGGACATCGACGTCGCCGCCATGCGGGCACTGGTCCGGGAGAAGGACATCTCCTTCGACCTGCTCGTCGGGGCCATCGAGTCGGCCCTGCTCGTGGCCTACCACCACACCGAAGGGGCCCAGCCGCGGGCCCGGGTGCACGTCGACCGCAAGACCGGTCACGTGGTCGTGCACGCGCAGGAGGTCGACGACGACGGTGTGGTGCTGCGGGAGTTCGACGACACCCCCGAGGGTTTCGGCCGGATCGCCGCGACCACCGCGAAGCAGGTCATCCTGCAGCGGCTGCGGGAGGTCGAGGACGAGCACACGTTCGGCGAGTTCTCCGGTCGCGAGGGCGACGTGGTCTCCGGGCTGATCCAGCAGGGCAGCAACCCGCGCGACGTCCTGGTCAACCTCGGCCGGGTCGAGGGGATCCTGCCTCCGCAGGAGCAGGTGCCGGGAGAGGTGTATCGGCACGGCGAGCGGCTGAAGTGCTACGTGGTGTCGGTCCGGCGCGGCCCGCGCGGCCCGCAGATCACGTTGTCCCGCACCCACCCGAACCTGGTCCGCAAGATCTTCGCTCTCGAGGTCCCCGAGATCGCCGACGGGACCGTCGAGATCGCCGGGATCGCCCGGGAGTCCGGGCACCGCACCAAGATCGCGGTCCGGTCGAACCGGTCCGAGGTCAACGCCAAAGGCGCCTGCATCGGCCCGATGGGCGCCCGGGTGCGGGCGGTCATGGTCGAGCTGCACGGCGAGAAGATCGACATCGTCGACTACGACCCCGACCCCGCCGCCTACGTGGCGCACGCGCTCTCACCGGCGCGAGTGAGCCACGTCGAGGTCCTGGACCCGGTCGGCAAGGTGGCCCGGGTCACCGTCCCCGAGTACCAGCTGTCGCTGGCGATCGGCAAGGAGGGGCAGAACGCGCGGCTGGCCGCCAGGCTGACCGGGTGGCGGATCGACATCCGCGGCGACGAGAGTCACCCCCCGGCCGATCGTGCGTGACCGCCGTCCGGGCACGGTAGACTGACGGGTGACCGGTCGACCCGATGCCGTCCGCCCACCGCAGCGCACCTGCGTGGGGTGTCGGCAGCGGGCGGCCAGGGCCGATCTGCTGCGCCTGGTGGTGGTCGACGGGTCCGTGACCCCCGACCCCCGACGGCGGCAGCCGGGCCGGGGCGCGCACCTGCACCCCGACCTCGGTTGCCTCGACCTCGCCGAGCGGCGCCGGGCGCTCCCGCGGGCCTTCCGCCTGCCGGGGCCGCTCGACCTCGCTGCGCTGCGGGGGTACCTCGAGGGGCAGGCGGCCAGCCGGTCAGCTGAGAGTCCGGGTACGAGTTCAGGCAAGAGTTCAGGCAAGAGTTCAGGCACCGTCGACGAAAGCGGGTCGGGAAGCCGATGAGCGCTCGATGAGCAGCAACCGATGAGCACGCCCACGTACTGACGGTCCGCGCCACCCCGGCCCGGACCAGGTGAGGAGAGCAGTGGCCAAGGTCCGGGTCTACGAACTGGCGAAAGAACTGGGGCTGGAGAGCAAGGTCGTCATGGCCAAGCTCAACGAGCTCGGGGAGTTCGTCCGATCGGCGTCGTCCACGGTCGAGCCGCCGGTCGTCCGCAAGCTCCGGGACCTGTTCCCGGC
>DAIRVJ010000014.1:22971-25843 GCA_036802895.1 Candidatus Nanopelagicales bacterium | reverse complement strand
GGCGGCGAGGAGGACGGCGTCGAGGCCAAGCACGACGCCAAGCTGTACTCGACCCCGGAGGACGGTCTGGCGACCGCCGAGGCCCTGGGTCTCGGCGAGCGCGGCCGCTACCTGGTGGCGGCCACGTTCGGCAACGTGCACGGGGTGTACAAGCCAGGCAACGTCGTGCTCAAGCCGTCGATCCTCAAGGACATCCAGGACGCGGTGGGGACCAAGTACGGCAAGGAGAAGCCGTTCGACCTGGTGTTCCACGGCGGCTCGGGCTCGTTGCTGAGCGAGATCCGCGAGGCGCTCGACTACGGGGTCGTGAAGATGAACGTCGACACCGATACCCAGTACGCGTTCACCCGGCCGATCGCCGACCACATGTTCAAGCACTACGACGGCGTGCTCAAGGTCGACGGTGAGGTCGGCAAGAAGAAGATCTACGACCCGCGCGCGTACGGCAAGGTCGCCGAGGCCGGCATGGCCGCCCGCGTCGTCCAGGCCTGCGAGGACCTCCGCTCGACCGGCACGAAGCTCGGCTAGTTGACCAGGCGAGGCAGGTGAGCGTCTGCCGCAACAGGTGTGCAGGCCTGTTACGGGTGGTGCTCACCCTTTAGGGCAGGGCCGAACGCCCGGGTTCCCTCAGCCGGCGAGCCGCCGGCGGCCACGCTCGAAGGCTCGGCTCAGCCGGTCCATGAGCGGCGCCGGGTCGTAGAGGTCCGCCCACGTGGCCCGCACGACTTCCCACCCCAGGTCACGCAGTCGGTCCTCGCGCCGCTTCTCCTGCCAGACGATCTCACCGGCCGCCGCCGCGGGGGTGCCGTCCGGGACGCCGTACTTGATCCGGCCGTCGAACTCGAGCAGAGTCCGGCGGTCGCGCCACCCGAGGTCGCTTCGGGCCACGAAGGCGCCGTGGACGATCACCAGCTGGACGTCCGGCGGGGGGAGGCCTCGGCTCACGACGCGCAGGCGGAGCAGGGACTCGCCGGCCGACTCCGCCCTGCCGTCGGCCAGCGGAAGCAGGCGCCCAGCGCGGCGGGCGCCGTCCCAGGCCCGGCAGTAGGTGTGGACCGCGAGCAGTTCGCTGCGGGGGATCCCGCGACGCAGCACCGCGTCCATCGCGACGATGCCGGCGTCGTCGTCGACGGTCCGCGCGACGTCCAGCGCCGTCCGCGCCGGCGAGGTCACCCGAAGCCCGTCCAGGGTGACCACGTGGTCGCCCGGGAGCGACGCGGCGTGATGGTGGACGCCGGCCTCGAGCCGCGTGGCGCGCAGGTCCGGCCGAGTGATGTGCAGCGTCGGGGCGCGCCCAGGCAACGACGGCAGCCCCAGAACGGTCATCGCCGTGTCATGACTGGCGCACCAGGGGGCCGACACCGTCAGCGCGAGGGCACGCAGGTCGAGGCGGCAGCGTTCCTGACGGTCCATCAGGCTGGCCGCGTAGGCCTCGGCGTAGATGCCGCGCCGTAGGCGCAACCACTCGCCGCTACGAAGGCGCCGGCTGATCTCGTCCGCCGACAAGCCCGACGCCAGCGCCTGGCGGCAGCGGAAGACGCCACCTTGCGCGGCGACGACGGCTGCGAGCGAGGGCGGCAGCGCCGAGGAGGTCGTCACGGCGGACAGGTTCCCCATCGCCGGGCGCTCTCCGTGAGGGGGCGTCACCGATCCGTGGATGGCCTCGTTCCCGGTGGGCCGTGTGGACGGGGTGATGTCAACGACGTCCGGGGGAGGCGCGGACGGGTACCGCAAGCGGTGAACCTGGACCGTAACGGGTGCGTGCGCCCGTTACGGTCCAGGTTCACCTGCCTCGCGTGGTCAACACCGTCCGGAGGCGTCCCCTGCCGCGCCTCCGTCCGGCAGGGATCAGCATGGCGGACGACGGCGGGCCGGTGATGGCAGCAAACGGCCATCTGCACTAACCTGCCACGGTGACGCTGCTGGGTACCTTCGGCGTGGACGCCGACGCCGAGGCCGTCTACCGCGCGGCGCTGCGCAACCCCCGGCTGAAGCTTCGCGGGCTGGCCACGCTCCTCGACCGAGGGGTCGCCGAGGTTCGGGCGTCCTGCGTCCAGCTGCATGCGGCCGGGCTGGCGCACCTGGTCGGCCCGACGCTGCAGGTCGTCCCGCCGACCGAAGCCCTCAGCGCGCTGATCCGGGCCGAGGCGCACCGGCTCGACGACGAGCGTGCCCGGCTCGAGGCGATCAGCGCCGGCATCGCCGGCTTCGAGGCGGACCGGCTGGCCGGTCATGCGCAGGAGCTGGCCGAGGACGGCGTGGTGCTGCAGGCGGGGCGGCAGGCCACGGCCGCGATCGAGGACGTCGTCCGCTCGACCACGGGGGACGTCATCGCGTGCCAGCCGGTGCTCGACCTGGGCGTCGACTCCGGCCCGTACGTCGACGTGCTTCGTCACCAGCTGAGCAAGGGGCGCCGGATGCGTGCGCTGTACCCCGCCGAGGTGGTCGACGACCCCGCACGGCTGGACTACGTCCGGTTCTGGGACGCCGCGGGCGAGGAGATCCGCCTGACCGCGCAGCGTCTCCCGCTCGCCGCCGTCTTCGGCGACCAGGTCGCCGTGCTCGGCACCGAGTGGGTGGGCATCGACGGCAGCCGGGTCCTGGTGCGCAGCCGACCGGTCGTCGCCCTCACCCGCGCGTACCTCGAGCTGGTCTGGGCTCGGGCCCGGCCGTTCGCCGGTGCGGGTGCTGGCGAACCGGTCGACGGCACGGCTCGCATCGTCGAGCTGCTGGCCCTCGGGGCGAAGGACGAGACGATCGCCCGCCACCTCGGGGTGTCGCTGCGGACCGCCCGACGGCGGATCGCCGAGCTGATGGACGAGCTCGGGGCGACCACCCGGTTCCAGGCCGGGCTGGAGGCCGGCCGGCGCGG
>DAIRVJ010000014.1:20324-22871 GCA_036802895.1 Candidatus Nanopelagicales bacterium | reverse complement strand
CAGTGGGGTGACGAGGGCAAGGGCAAGGCCACCGACCTGCTGGGCGACCGGGTCGACTTCGTCGTCAAGTTCAACGGCGGCAACAACGCGGGCCACACGGTCGTCATCGAAGGCGAGCGGTACGCCCTGCACCTGCTGCCGTCCGGGATCCTCACCCCCGGGGTCGTCCCGGTGATCGGCAACGGGGTCGTCGTCGACCTCGAGGTGCTGTTCGACGAGCTCACCCAGCTCGCGGCCCGCGGGATCGACGTCTCGCGGCTGGTCGTCAGCGCCAACGCCCACCTGGTCCTGTCGTACAACCGCACCCTGGACCGGGTGGCCGAACGCTTTCTCGGCAGCCGGAAGATCGGCACCACCGGCCGCGGGATCGGTCCGGCGTACGCCGACAAGATGAACCGGGTCGGCATCAGGGTCCAGGACGTGTTCGATGCCTCGATCCTGAGGCAGAAGGTCGAAGGCGCCCTCGACCTGAAGAACCAGCTGCTGGTCAAGGTCTACAACCGACGCGCCCTCTCGGTCGACGCGGTGGTCGACGAGCTGCTGGCCTACGCGGACCGTCTGCGACCGATGGTCGCCGACACCTCGCGGCTGCTCACCGACGCGCTGGACGCCGGCCGCACCGTGCTGCTGGAGGGCGGGCAGGCCACCCTGCTGGACGTCGACCACGGGACCTACCCGTTCGTCACGTCCTCCAACGCGACCGCAGGCGGTGCGTGCACCGGCGCCGGGATCCCCCCGACCCGGATCGACCGGGTGATCGCGGTGACGAAGGCCTACACCACGCGCGTGGGCGAGGGCCCGTTCCCCACCGAGCTGCACGACGCGGCCGGCCAGCGGCTGCGTGAGGTCGGCGGCGAGTTCGGGACGACCACCGGACGGCCGCGTCGGTGCGGCTGGTTCGACGCCCCCATCGCGCGGTACGCGACGCGGGTCAACGGGGTGACCGACATCGTGCTGACCAAGCTCGACGTGCTCACCGGGCTGGAGCAGATCCCGGTCTGCGTGGCCTACGACATCGAGGGCGTGCGGCATCACGAGCTGCCGATGACCCAGACCGAGTTCCACCACGCCCGCCCGATCTACGAGCAGCTCCCCGGCTGGACCGAGGACCTCACCGCTGCGCGCAGCCTCGCCGACCTCCCACGCGCGGCGAGGGACTACGTCGCCGCGGTCGAGCGGATGAGTGGCGCCCGGGTGTCGGCCGTCGGCGTCGGGGCGGGGCGGGCCGAGACCATCGTCGTGCACGACCTGGTGTGACTCGCTCGATGGTCCAGCCCCCTCACCCGACGGTGCTGCGAGGCCCGCACGTGGTCCTCGCGCCTACCGAGCCCGCCGACGCCGAGGAGCTGTTCGTCGCGCTGGACTCGGCCGAGGTCTGGCAGCACCTCACCACCCGCCGGCCGGGCGACGCCGGCCAGATGCGGGCGCTGGTCGAGCAGGCGGTGATCACCCGCTTCCCCTGGACTGTCCGGTTGACCGGCTCGGGCGAGGTGGCCGGCTGGTCCTCCTACCTCGACGTGTCCGTGCCGGACGAGCGGCTGGAGATCGGCTGGACCGCCTACGGGCGCCCGCACTGGGCCGGGGTCGTCAACCCGGCCACCAAGCTGCTGCTCATGGGGCACGCGTTCGACGACCTGGGCTTCGGCCGGGTCATGCTCAAGACCGACGCCCGCAACGTCCGGTCGCAGGAGGCGATCGCCCGGCTGGGCGCGGTACGCGAAGGGGTGCTGCGCCGCTACCAGCGGCGGGCCGACGGCAGCATCCGCGACACCGTCGTCTACTCCGTGCTGGCGGAGGAGTGGCCAGCCGTCCGGGCCGGTCTGCAGGGTCGGCTCGCGGGCTACGCTGTGCCGGGAACCCAGCCTTGGAGCCAACCATGACCGCACCGTCCCCCGACCCCGCCCGCGGCGCCGAGGTCGTCGCGCTCGACCGGGCCCACGTCTTCCACTCGTGGTCGGCGCAGGCCTCGCTCAACCCGCTGGCCATCGCCGGCGGTGAGGGCAGCTACGTCTGGGACTACGACGGCACCCGCTACCTGGACTTCTCCAGCCAGCTGGTGAACACCAACATCGGGCACCAGCACCCCAAGGTCGTCGCGGCCATCCAGGAGCAGGCGGCCCGGCTGGCCACGGTCGCCCCGCAGCACGCCAACGACGTCCGCGGGGAGGCGGCCGCCCGCATCGCCGGACTTGCCCCGGACGGCATGAACAAGGTCTTCTTCACCAACGGTGGCGCCGACGCGATCGAGAACGCGATCCGGATGGCCCGGCTGCACACCGGCCGGCGCAAGGTGCTGTCGGCCTACCGCAGCTACCACGGGAACACCGGGGCGGCCATCACGGCCACCGGCGACCCTCGGCGGTGGCCGAACGAGTTCGCCGAGGCGCACGTGCACTTCTTCGGGCCGTACCTCTACCGCTCGTCGTTCTGGGCGACGACGCCGGAGCAGGAGAGCGAGCGGGCCCTGCAGCACCTGGAGCAGGTCATCCAGTTCGAGGGGCCCGCCACGATCGCGGCCCTGGTGCTGGAGACCGTGGTCGGGACGGC
>DAIRVJ010000014.1:2497-20224 GCA_036802895.1 Candidatus Nanopelagicales bacterium | reverse complement strand
GTCTTCTGGGCCCTCGAGCTGGTGGCCGACCGGCAGACGCGGGAGATGCTCGCCCCGTACGGCGGGACGTCGGAGGCCATGGGCGTGCTGGGCGCCGAGTGCAAGAAGCGCGGACTGCTGCCGTTCGTGAACTTCAACCGGCTGCACGTCGTGCCGCCCTGCACGGTGACCGAGGCCGAGGCCAAGGAGGGCCTGGCGATCCTCGACGAGGTGCTGGGCGCCGTCGACGCCTTCTACACCGGCTGAGGGGCGACCACCCGTGCGGGTCCTGGTCATCGGCGGTGGTGCCCGTGAGCACGCGCTGTGCCGGTCGCTGGCGGCCGACGGGGCGGTGAGCGCGCTGGCCTGCGCCCCAGGCAACGCCGGCACCGCCGAGGTGGCTGAGACCCTGGACGTCGACCTGGGCGATCTCGGGGCGATCGCCGAGCTGGCGGAGTCCTGGGCGGCCGACCTGGTCGTCGTCGGGCCCGAGGGTCCACTGGTCGCCGGGGCGGCCGACGCGATCCGGGCTCGAGGCATCGCCTGCTTCGGGCCGTCGCGTGCGGCGGCTCGGCTCGAGGGCAGCAAGGCGTTCGCCAAGGAGGTGATGGCCGTCGCTGGTGTGCCGACGGCCATGGCTCACGTCTGCGAGAACCCGGCCGAGGTGGCCGCCGCGCTGGACGCCTTCGGGCCTCCCTACGTCGTCAAGGACGACGGTCTGGCGGGTGGGAAGGGCGTCGTGGTCACCGACGACCGCGCGCTCGCCCTCGCGCACGCCGCCGGCTGCGGCCGGGTCGTGGTCGAGGAGTACCTCGAGGGCCCGGAGGTGTCCCTGTTCCTGGTCACCGACGGCGAGACGGTCCTGCCCCTGCACCCCGCCCAGGACTTCAAGCGGGCAGGTGACTCCGACGTCGGGCCGAACACCGGCGGGATGGGGGCCTACTCGCCGCTGCCCTGGGCTCCGGCCGGACTCGTCGACGTCGTCCTGGACCGGGTGGCCCAGCCGGTGGTCGACGAGATGCGCCACCGGGGGACGCCGTTCTCGGGGCTGCTCTACGCGGGACTCGCCCTGACGCCCAAGGGGGTGCGGGTCATCGAGTTCAACGCCCGGTTCGGTGACCCGGAGACCCAGGTCGTGCTGGCCCGGCTGCGCACGCCGCTGGCCGGCCTGCTCATGGCGTCCGCCACGGGGCACCTGGACGCGCTGCCGCCGCTGCGCTGGGACGACGGGTGCGCGGTCACGGTCGTCGTGGCCGCCGCTGGGTATCCGGGCCAGCCGCGCATGGGGGATCCCGTCGACGGGCTGGCGGAGGCCGCTGCCGTCGAGGGTGCCTACGTCCTGCACGCCGGCACCCGGCTCACCGACGACTTCCGGGTGGTCTCCGCCGGCGGGCGGGTGCTGTCGGTGACCGGCCTGGGCGCCGACCTGGCGGAGGCGCGGTCCCGCGCCTACGACGCCGTCGGCCGGATCCGGTTCCCGGGCGCGCACTACCGACGGGACATCGCGGGGGCCGCGGAGCGGGGCGAGGTCGTCGTCCCGTGATCGCCGACGTCCTGGCGACCCGGTACGCCTCGCCGGCCATGGTCGCCCTGTGGTCGCCCGAGCACCGGGTGGTCCTCGAGCGCCGGCTGTGGCTGGCCGTGCTCCGCGCCCAGGCCGACCTCGGCGTGCCGGTCCCCGACACCGCTCTGGCCGACTACGAGCGGGTGCTCGACCGGGTCGACCTGACGTCGATCGCCGCGCGGGAGCGGGTGACCCGGCACGACGTCAAGGCCCGGATCGAGGAGTTCAACGCCCTGTCCGGTCACCAGCAGATCCACAAGGGCCTCACCTCGCGGGACGTGACCGAGAACGTCGAGCAGCTGCTGGTGCGGGACGGGCTGGCCCTCGTGCGCGACGCGGCCGTGGCGGCGCTGGTGCGGCTGGCTCGGCTGGCCGTGCAGCACGAGGCGCTGGTGCTGACCGGACGCACGCACAACGTGGCCGCCCAGGCGACCACCCTCGGCAAGCGCTTCGCGTCAGCCGCCGAGGAGCTGCTCGTCGCCTATGAGCGGGTGCAGGAGCTGCTCGACCGTTACCCGCTGCGCGGGATCAAGGGCCCCGTGGGCACCGCCCAGGACCTGCTCGACCTGCTGGACGGCGACGTCCAGCGGGTGGCCGAGCTCGAGCGTCGGGTGGCCGCCCACCTGGGCTTCTCCCGGGTGCTCGACAGCGTCGGCCAGGTGTACCCCCGGTCGCTGGACCTCGACGCGGTCGCCGCCCTGGTCCAGGTCGCGGCGGCGCCGTCGAGCCTGGCCACCACGATCCGACTGATGGCGGGGCACGAGCTGGTGACGGAGGGGTTCCGTCCCGGCCAGGTCGGCTCGTCGGCGATGCCGCACAAGATGAACACCCGGTCCTGCGAGCGGGTCAACGGGCTCGCCGTCGTGCTCCGCGGGTTCCTGTCGATGACCGCGGAGCTCGCCGGGGACCAGTGGAACGAGGGCGACGTGTCGTGCAGCGTCGTCCGCCGGGTGGCGCTGCCCGGCGCGTTCCTCGCCGTCGACGGCCTGTTCGAGACGTTCCTGACCGTGCTCGACGAGTTCGGGGTCTTCCCGGCCGTGGTCGAGCGCGAGCTGGCGCGCTACCTGCCGTTCCTCTCGACCACCAAGGTCCTGATGGCCGCCGTGCGCCGGGGCGTGGGCCGCGAGCTGGCTCACGAGGTGATCAAGGAGCACGCGGTGGCGGTGGCCCTCGGGCTGCGCGACGGGGCGGTCGCCAACGACCTGGTCGACCGGCTGGCCGCCGACGTCCGCCTGGGGCTGTCCCGGGCGGAGCTCGCCGAGCTGCTCGGCAGTCCCCTGGAGTTCACCGGAACGGCGCGCCAGCAGGTGGCGGTCGTGGTGGCCCGGGTGCGACAGGTGGCCGCCGCTCACCCGCAGGCGGCCGGCTACGTCCCGGCCCCGATCCTCTGACGCCTTCGGCCGGGCCGGATCCCGTCGGTAGGGTGGCGGCCGTGGAGTCGGCCCAGCACGTCTACAGCGGGAAGGTGCGCGACCTCTACCAGCGACCCGACGGCCGGCTGCTCGTCGTCGCCTCCGACCGCATCTCCGCCTTCGACTGGGTCCTGCCCACCGAGATCCCCGACAAGGGTCGCATCCTCACCCAGCTGTCGCTGTGGTGGTTCGAGCAGCTCGCCGACCTGGTGCCCAACCACCTCGTCTCGCTGGACGTGCCCGACGAGTTCGCCGGGCGCGCCATGGTGTGCGAGCGGCTGGACATGCTCCCGGTCGAGTGCGTGGCCCGGGGGTACCTCGCCGGGTCCGGTCTAGTCGAGTACCTGGCCTCCGGCGCCGTCTGCGGCGTGCCTCTCCCGGGTGGCCTGGTCGACGGCTCGAGGCTGCCCGAGGCGGTCTTCACTCCGGCCACCAAGGCCGAGCTAGGCGAGCACGACGAGAACGTGACCTTCGAGCAGGTCGTCCGCACCGTCGGCGAGGCCACCGCCGACGAGCTGCGCCGGCTGACGCTGGCGGTCTACGACCGCGCCGAAGCCGTGGCCCGTTCGCGTGGCGTGATCGTCGCCGACACCAAGCTCGAGTTCGGCCGACGCGGCGGCGAGGGTCCGCTGGTGCTCGCCGACGAGGTCCTCACGCCCGACTCGTCACGCTTCTGGCCGGCCGACCGATGGGCGCCCGGCGGGCCGCAGCCGTCGTTCGACAAGCAGTACGTCCGGGACTGGCTCACCTCGCCCGCGTCGGGTTGGTCGCGCCAGTCCGGTGAACCGCCTCCTGCGCTCCCTGACCGCGTCGTCGACCAGACGCGCGCACGCTACGTCGAGGCCTACGAACGACTCACGGGAAGGACCTTTCGATGACGCGCAGCCCGGTCTGGCTGGTCACCGGCGGAGCCGGGTACATCGGCGCCCACGTCGTCAGGGCGATGGTGGCGGCCGGTCAGTCGGTCGTCGTGCTGGACGACCTGTCGAGCGGACGTCGCGAGTTCGTCGACGACGACGTGGCCTTCGTCGAAGGCTCGGTCGTCGACCCCGGGGCGGTCCACGAGACGCTGTCCGACTACCGGTGCACCGGTGTCATCCACCTGGCCGGGTTCAAGTACGCCGGCGTCTCGGTGGAGCGGCCCCTGCACACCTACCGGCAGAACGTGACCGGGGCCCAGGTGCTCCTGGAGGCGATGACCGACGTCGGCGTCGACCGGCTGGTGTTTTCGTCCTCGGCGGCGGTCTACGGGACGCCGTCGGTCGAGACGGTCACGGAGGACACGGCCACCACGCCGGAGTCCCCCTACGGGGAGTCGAAGCTGGTCACCGAGTGGCTGATCCGCGACGTCGCGCGAGTGTCCCCGTTGCGGCACACGTCGCTGCGCTACTTCAACGTCGTCGGCTCGGGGTCACCCGACCTCTACGACACGAGCCCCCACAACCTGTTCCCGCTCGTGCTCAAGGCCTTGACCAGCGGCGAGGTGCCCGTCGTCCGGGGCACCGACTACCCGACGCCCGACGGGTCCTGCGTGCGCGACTACGTCCACGTGTCCGACGTCGCGGACGCGCACGTCGCGGCGGCCCGCGCCCTCGACGAGGACCACCCGCTGGAGCGGGTGTACAACCTCGGCGGCGGCACCGGGGTCAGCGTGCTCGAGATCATGGCGGCCATGGCGGCGATCACCGGCGTGGCGTTCGAGCCACGGCGGACCGAGCGCCGACCCGGTGACCCCGCCCGGATCGTCGCCTCGGGCGCCCTGGCGGCCAGGGACCTGGACTGGGCCACCCGGCGTTCGCTGGACGACATGGTCGCCTCGGCCTGGCAGGCCTGGCGCCAGGTCACGGGTTCCTGACCGGGTTCCGGGGAGCCGCAGGTGGCGCTGTTCGACCTTCCGCTCGACCAGCTGCGGGAGTACCGGCCGGAGCGCGACGAGCCGGCCGACTTCGACGCGTTCTGGCAGCAGACCCTGGCCGAGTCGTCGGTCGACGCGTGGTCGCCGGCCTTCGAGTCCGTCGAGTCGGGGCTGTCGCTCGTCGAGGTGCTCGACGTGACGTTCCCCGGCTATCTCGGTCAGCCGATCAAGGGCTGGCTGGTGCTCCCCCGAGAGCGCCGTGGGCCGCTGCCGTGCGTCGTCGAGTACGTCGGCTACACCGGGGGGCGCGGGCTGCCGATCGAATGGCTGACCTGGGCCAGCGCGGGATACGCCCACCTGGTGATGGACACCCGGGGCCAGGGCACCGGATCGCGTCGAGGGGACACGCCGGACCAAGGCGGTAGCCCCGACGGGCCGCAGTACCCGGGGTTCATGACCCGGGGGATCGAGAGCCCGCAGACCTACTACTACCGGAGGGTCTTCACCGACGCCGTGCACGCGGTGGCTGCCGCCCGCGCGCACCCGTCCGTCGACCCGGGTCGGGTGGCCGTGACCGGCGGCAGCCAGGGCGGGGGCATCGCACTGGCCGTCGCCGGGCTGGTCCCCGACCTCGATGCGGTGCTCCCCGACGTCCCGTTCCTGTGCCACTTCCGCCGGGCCACCGAGCTGGTCGACACCCACCCGTACCGCGAGATCGTCGAGTACTGCCGTCGGCATCGCGACCGGGCGGAGGCCGCGTTCGCGACGCTCTCGTACGTCGACGGGGTCAACTTCGCCGCTCGCGCGACGGCGCCCGCGCTCTTCTCGGTCGGGCTGATGGACGACGTGTGCCCGCCGTCCACGGTGTTCGCCGCCTACAACCACTACGCGGGCGAGAAGTCGATCGAGGTGTGGCCGCACAACGAGCACGAGGGCGGTGAGGCGTTCCAGGCCGTAGCGAAGCTGGCGTTCCTGGCCGCGCGGTGGGGTCAGCAGGCCGACGGCGGCGGCACCAGTCGCGCCGGTTAGGCTGGGTCCGCCTCCCGACGAGTCACCCCGTCTGCCCGCTAGGAGAGCTCGTGGCCCGCGTCGTCGTCGACGTCATGCTCAAGCCGGAGATCCTCGACCCCCAGGGCCAGGCCGTCCTGCACGCGCTGGGGCGGCTGGGCTTCGACGGGGTGAGTGCGGTGCGCCAGGGCAAGCGGTTCGAGATCGAGGTCGACGGCCCGGCGGACGCCGACCTGGCCGCCCGGGCCGAGCAGATGGCGGCGACCCTGCTGGCCAACCTGGTCATCGAGGACTTCACCGTGCGGGTCGAGGGCTGATGGCGCCGACGGTCGGCGTGGTCACGTTCCCGGGCTCGCTGGACGACCGGGACGCCGCCCGTGCGGTCCGGCTGGCAGGCGGCCAGGTGGTCCCCCTGTGGCACAAGGACACCCACCTGATGGGCGTGGACGCCGTCGTGCTGCCCGGCGGCTTCTCGTACGGCGACTACCTGCGCTGCGGCGCCATCGCCCGCTTCTCGCCGATCATGTCGGCGGTGGTCGGGGCGGCTCGTGAGGGGATGCCCGTGCTCGGCATCTGCAACGGGTTCCAGATCCTCTGCGAGTCGCACCTCCTCCCGGGTGCCCTCACCCGCAACGACTCGCTGCACTTCGTCTGCCGCGACCAGGCACTTCGCATCGAGAGCACGGCCACGGCGTGGACGTCGGCGTACGTCCCTGGCCAGGAGGTCGTCGTCCCGCTGAAGAACGGCGAGGGCGGCTACGTCGCCGACGAGCGGACGCTGGACGAGCTGGAGGCCGAGGGTCGGGTCGTCGTCCGCTACCTGGGGGCGAACCCCAACGGCTCGCGCCGCGCGATCGCCGGCATCGCCAACGCGGCCGGCAACGTGGTGGGCCTGATGCCGCACCCGGAGCATGCGGTCGAGTCCCTGACCGGCCCGACGACGGACGGGCTCGGGTTCTTCACCTCTGTCCTCGAGCGGCTCGTCCACGCATGACCCTCGACACCGTCGCCGTCGCCGCCGCTACGCCGGACCTCGACCAGCCCTGGGCCGCGCTCGGCCTGAAGGAGGACGAGTACCGGCGCATCCGCGAGATCCTCGGCCGGCGCCCATCGTCGTCCGAGCTGGCCATGTACTCGGTCATGTGGAGCGAGCACTGCTCGTACAAGAGCTCGAAGGTCCACCTGCGGCAGTTCGGCGAGAAGGCCCCGCCGAGCGACGCCCTGCTCGTGGGCATGGGCGAGAACGCCGGCGTGGTCGACATCGGCCAGGGCTGGGCGGTCACGTTCAAGATCGAGTCGCACAACCACCCGAGCTACGTCGAGCCCTACCAGGGTGCGGCCACGGGCGTCGGAGGGATCGTCCGCGACATCCTGACGATGGGTGCCCGGCCGGTGGCGATCCTCGACCCGCTGCGGTTCGGCCCGGCCGATGCGGCGGACACCCGCCGGGTGCTGCCCGGCGTCGTGGCCGGCATCGGCGGCTACGGCAACTGCCTCGGCCTGCCCACGGTCGGCGGCGAGGTCGTGTTCGACCCGACCTACCTGGGCAACCCGCTGGTGAACGCGCTGTGCGTGGGCACGCTCCGGCACGGTGACATCAAGCTCGCCAAGGCGTCCGGGGTGGGGAACCTCGTCGTGCTGTTCGGGGCCAAGACCGGCGGCGACGGGATCGGCGGCGTCTCGGTGCTCGCCTCGGAGACGTTCGACGCCGACGGCCCGGCCAAGCGGCCGAGCGTCCAGGTCGGCGACCCGTTCACCGAGAAGGTGCTCATCGAGTGCTGCCTGGAGATCTTCGCGGCCGACCTGGTCGGGGGCATCCAGGACCTGGGCGGGGCGGGGCTGTCCTGCGCGACGTCTGAGCTGGCCAGCGCCGGCAGCGGCGGCATGCACGTGGTCCTCGACCGGGTCCCGCTGCGCGACCCGACCCTCTCGCCCGAGGAGATCCTCATGAGCGAGTCGCAGGAGCGGATGTGCGCCGTCGTCGAGCCGCGGCACATCGACGCGTTCCTGCGGATCTGCGACCGGTGGGACGTGACGGCGACGGTCATCGGCGAGGTGACCGACTCGGGCCGGCTGGTCATCGAGTGGCGTGGCGAGGTCATCGTCGACGTCCCGCCCAGGACCGTCGCCCATGAAGGCCCGGTCTACGAGCGGCCGTTCGCCCGACCGGCTGCCCAGGACGCCCTTCAGGCCGACGGCCCGACCGCGGGACGGCTCGCCCGCCCGTCCTCGCCGGAGGAGCTGCGCACCACGCTGTTGCGCCTGGTGGCGTCGCCGAACCTCGCCGCCAAGACCTGGGTGACCTCCCAGTACGACCGCTATGTGCAGGGCAACACCGTGCTCGCCCAGCCGGACGACGGCGGCGTGATCCGGGTCGACCCGGAGAGCGGGCTCGGGGTCGCCGTGTCGACCGACGGCAACGGCCGGTTCACCAGGCTCGACCCCTACGCCGGCGCCCAGCTGGCGCTGGCCGAGGCCTACCGCAACGTCGCGGTCACCGGGGCCCGTCCGCTGGCCGTCACCAACTGCCTCAACTTCGGCTCGCCCGAGGACCCGGGCGTCATGTGGCAGTTCGCGGAGGCGACCCGCGGGCTGGCCGACGCCTGCCTGCAGCTGGGCGTCCCGGTCACCGGCGGCAACGTCAGCTTCTACAACCAGACCGGTGACGTGGCGATCCTGCCGACGCCCGTCGTCGGGGTGCTGGGGGTGATCGACGACGTGGCCCGCCGGACGCCGATGGGGCTGGGCACGCCCGGAGAGTCGATCCTGCTGGTCGGCGACACCCGCGACGAGTTCGGCGGCTCGGAGTGGGCGCACGACGTGCACGGGCACCTCGGCGGCCTTCCACCGACCGTCGACCTCGAGCGCGAGCGGCAGCTCGCCGAGATCCTGGTCGCCGGATCGCGCGACGGGCTGCTGTCCGCGGCGCACGACGTCGCCGACGGCGGGCTGGCCCAGGCGCTGGTCGAGATGGCCGTGCGCGGTGGTGCGGGAGCTCGGATCGTGCTGCCCGAGGACCTCGACCCGTTTGTCGCCCTGTTCTCGGAGTCGGCGGGACGCGTCGTCGTCGTCGTCCCGCGGTCGGAGGAGCTGCGCTTCAGCGACATGTGCGTGGCCCGGCACGTCCCCGTCGTCCGGGTGGGCGTGGTCGACGGCACCGCACTCGACGTCCAGGGGCTGTTCTCCGTCGAGGTCGCCGAGCTGAGGCACGCGGCAGAAGCCACGTTCCCGGCCCTGTTCGGCTGACCGCGCGAGCGCTAGGTTCGCGCTGGACCGACCGCCCCCGAAGGGACACCGCCGATGAGTGACAGCAGCGACCTGGCCGCGTGGGTGGCCGACCAGACCGTCACGCGCTGGTTCCGCGACGCCGTCCGCGGCAGCGGCGACGTGCCGGCCCTGCGGATCAAGCAGGGTGGCGGCTGGCACGAGCTCACCTGGGCGGAGGTGGGCGACCAGGCGGCCCGCCTGGCGGCCGGGTTCGCGGCGCGTGGGGTCGGCCCCGGCGACCGGGTGCTGCTGTTCCTGCGCAACCGGCCGGAGTTCCACGTCGCCGACGTGGCCGCCCTGCTGCTCCGGGCCACCCCGGTGAGCATCTACAACAGCTCGGCGCCCGAGCAGGTCGCCTACCTGGCCGGGCACTGCGAGGCGAAGCTGGCCGTCGTCGACGACGTCGAGTTCCTCGAACGGCTGCTGAAGGTGCGCGGCGAGCTCCCCGGCCTGGAGACGGTGGTGGTCGTCGACGATCCCGAGGGTCGGCGCCCGGCCGACGTCCACCTGCTGGCCGACCTGATGGCTGACCAGCCGGTCGACCTGGACGCCGCGGTCGAGGCGGCCCGCCGGGACGACCTGGTCACGGTGATCTACACCTCAGGGACGACCGGCAACCCGAAGGGGGTGGTGCTCGACCACGCGAACCTGGCCTGGGAGGTCGGCGGGTACACCCGCCTCATCGGCTCGCACGACCCGGGGATGCGGGCCGTCTCCTACTTGCCGATGGCGCACGTCGCCGAGCGGATGGTCACCCACTACGGCTGGATGTGGTTGCGCGCGACCGTCACCTGCGTGCCGGAGATGACCCAGCTCGGTGCGCACCTGGCTGAGGTGCACCCGCAGTCGCTGTTCGGGCCACCGCGGGTCTGGGAGAAGCTGCGGTCCGGCATCCTCGCCGCGGTCGCCGCGCAGGGGCCGGAGAAGGAGGCCGGCTTCCAGCAGGCGCTGGCCCTCGGCGAGCAGGTGGCGCAGCTGCGCGCCGCCGGTGCCGAGCTGCCGCCCGAGCTGGCTCAAGGCCACGCCTTCGTCGAGCAGGTGGCCTTCGCGCCGCTGAGGGCGAGGGTCGGGCTCGACGAGCTCGTGTACGCGTTCTCCGGTGCCGCCCCTCTGCCGGTCGAGGTCGCCCGGTTCTTCACCGCGCTCGGGGTGCCGTTCTCCGAGGTCTACGGCATGTCCGAGAACACCGGCGGCATGACCTGGTCGCCGTTCGAGGCCAGACCGGGGACGGTCGGCAAGCCGTGGCCGGGAGCGGAGGTCGTGCTCGCCGAGGACGGCGAGGTGCTGTGCCGCGGCGGCATCGTGTCGCGTGGCTACCTCGGCGACCCGGTGCGCACCGCCGAGACGTTCGACGCCGACGGCTGGCTGCACACCGGCGACATCGGGGTGTTCGACGACGACGGCCACCTGCGCATCGTCGACCGCAAGAAGGAGCTGATCATCACGGCGGGCGGCAAGAACCTGTCCCCCGCCAACCTCGAGGCCCGGCTGAAGTCCCTGCCGCTGGTCGGCCAGGCGGCCGTGATCGGCGACGGGCGGCCGTACCTGGTGGCGCTCCTGGTGCTGGACCCCGAGGTCGCCCCCGCCTGGGCCGCCGGACAGGGGATCGCCGCCACGGCCCTGGCCGAGCTGGCCCTCGACCCCACCGTGCTCGCCGCCGTCGAGCAGGGGGTGGCCGAAGCGAACAGCCACGTCAGCCAGGTCGAGCAGATCAAGAAGTGGGCCCTCATCGGCGAGGAGTGGCTGCCGGACTCCCAGCAGCTGACCGCCACGATGAAGCTCAAGCGGCGAGGCGTGCTCGCGGCCTACGGTGACCTCATCGAGTCCCTGTACGCCTGACCCCCTTCCCGGAGGCCGAGCCCGTGCCCGACACCCCGTTCGTCGACCGCTCCGACACCTGGTGCGTCATCGGCGCCGGTGCGCACGGGCTGCCGGCCGTCAAGGCCTTCCTCGAGCAGGGGCTGCCGGTCCAGGGGTACGAGCGCGAGGACGACGTCGGCGGCAACTGGAACGCCCAGGGCCGCAGCAGCCGCGTCTACGGCAGCACGCACCTGATCTCCAGCAAGCCGTTCACCGCCTACCCGGACTTCCCCATGCCGGACGACTACCCGGACTACCCGCACCACAGCCTGGTCCTGGCCTACTTCCGCCGCTACGCCGACCACTTCGGCCTGCGCGAGCACGTGGCGTTCGGGACGGAGGTCGAGGCGTGCGAGCCGGTCGACGCGCACGACCACTGGGACGTCACGGTCCGTGACCGGTCGGGGGCCCGGACCAGGACCCGGTTCGCCGGCGTCGTGGTCGCCAACGGCCACAACTGGAATCCGAAGCGCCCCGAGTACCTGGGGCTGGACACCTTCGCCGGTGAGGTCATCCACTCGGCCGACTACAAGGGCCCGGAGATCCTGCGCGGACGGCGCGTGCTCGTCGTGGGTGCCGGGAACACCGGCTGCGACCTCGCCGTCGAGGCCGCGCAGAACGCCGAGTCGACCGTCCACTCGACCCGGCGCGGCTACTACTACAACCCGAAGTACGTCAACGGACGCCCGTCGGACCAGGTGGCCGACACGCTGCTCCTGCTGCGGCTGCCCCTGCCGGTGCGCCGCGCGCTGTTCGGACTCACCCAGAAGCTGGTGGTCGGCGACTACGCATCCCTGGGCCTGCGCCGGCCCGACCACCGGTTCTTCGAGACCCATCCGATCGTGAACAGCCTGCTCGTCTACTACGTCGGGCAGGGCGACATCCTGCCGAAGCCCGACGTCGAGCGGTTCGACGCGACGGGTGCGGTGTTCACCGACGGCACCCGCTCGGACGTCGACCTCGTCGTCTTCTGCACCGGCTACCTCGTGCGGTTCGACTTTCTCGACGCGCACGCCCACCTGAACTGGCGGGACACCCACCCCCACCTGTACCTGCACGTGTTCACGCCGCGACACGACACTCTGTTCGTCAGCGGGCTGATCCAGCCGGACAGCGGCCAGTGGTGCCTCGCGCACTGGCAGGGCCAGCTGATCGCCGCCTACGCCCGAGCCCGGCGCGACCGGCCCGACCTGGCCGGTCGGTTCCGCGACCGGGTGGCCGCGCACGCCGACGAGCGGTTCACCGGCGGGACGACGTACGCCGAGTCGACCCGCCACTACTTCGAGGTGGCCCACCAGGACTACCTGCGCGAGCTGGAGCGCGCCATCAACCTGCTCGAGGTCGGCGCCCCCGTCGGCACCCGATGACCGGGGAGCGATGAGCCGCGTCCGCGCCATGCGCCCGTTGGACTGGGCGCTGCCGCCGCGTCCGGTACACCGGGAGGTGCTGTCGGTCCTCCCCGAGGTCGAGTCGTCGCGCCCCCCGTTGCTGTTCGTGCACGGGATGGGGCACGGGGCTTGGTGCTACGCGGAGCACTGGCTGCCAGCCGCGGCCGGGCGCGGCTACCCCGCCCACGCGGTGTCGCTACGCGGACACGGCGGATCCGGTGGCCACACTCGGCTGCGGCGCACCCTGCTCCGCGACTACGTGCACGACGTGCTACAGATCGCGATCTCGTTGCCCCGGCCACCGGTGCTGATCGGGCACTCGATGGGCGCCGTCGTCGTCCGGTTGGTGCTCGAGCGGTACCCCGCGCCCGCTGGCGTGCTCGTCGCGCCGGCCCCGCTGCACAGTGGGCTGCGGACCCTGGCGATGATCGCGCGGGATCGGCCGAGCCACGCGCTGCGCGCCGTCGCCGGTGCGAGCCTGCCGATGACCGCCGACGCGTTGTTCGAGGGGCTGGACCCCGGCAGCGCCCGCCGGCTCGAGAGCCGGTTCGGCCCGGAGTCCCCCCTGGTGCAGTACGACGTGGCCCTGCTGCCCCGCCGCGCCGGACGGGTCCGGGCGCCGATGCTGGTCGTCGCCACCCCGGACGACCGGTACGTGAGCCTCGCCGATGTCCACCGGACCGCGTCCGACCTCGGCGTGCAGCCGGTGCTCTTCCCGGGGATGGGCCACGACCTGATGCTGGACGCCGGCCAGGACCGGGTCCTCGACGCGATCCTGGACTGGGTCGACGTCACCCTCGACCCGGGCCGATGACCCCGCGCCGGGTCGACGACGACGTGGTCGTGCGAGCCGCCGTGGCGTCGTGCCTGGCCGCGCTCGCCGCCGGAGCTGAGCCGGATCGGGAGGGACTGCGCGTCGCGGTCCGCGGGACGCTGCGCGCCCTGGCCGCGACGGCTCCCGGCCGCAGCCTGGAAGTGCGCGTCCCGCCCTTCGCGGCCGTCCAGTGCGTCGCCGGGCCACGGCACACCCGCGGGACGCCGCCCAACGTCGTGGAGACCGACCCGGCGACCTGGCTGCTGCTGGCGGCCGGTCGCCTGTCGTTCGCCGCGGCGGCGGCCGCCGGGCGGGTGCGAGCGAGCGGCGTCCGGGCCGACCTCACCGAGTGGCTGCCGATCTCGTCGGTCTGAGCCCCGCATCGGCGCGGGATCCGCACGGTTCGGTAACGATCCGCACGGATTCCGGCCCGAGCCGACCGCACGTCCGCGCTCCGAGCGGTAGGGTCGCTCGTCGTCGCCGTTGCCCCCGTGTGCGAGGTCCCTGGACGTGAGCGAGCCTGTGACGCGGTCGGTCGCCATCGGCCTGCGCGGGCTGCGCAAGGAGTTCGGCGCCGGGGGGCAGCGGGTGGTGGCGGTCGACGGCGTCGACCTCGAGGTGATGGACGGCGAGTTCCTGACCCTGTTGGGTCCCTCCGGGTCGGGCAAGACCACGGTCCTGCGGATGATCGCGGGCTTCGAGCTGCCCACGGCGGGCACGGTCCACCTGGGGGAGCGTGACGTCACGACCGAGCCGCCGTTCCGCCGCGACGTGAACACCGTCTTCCAGGACTACGCCCTGTTCCCGCACATGAGCGTGCGGCGCAACGTCGAGTACGGCCTGCTGGTGAAGAAGGTGCCGAAGGACCAGCGCCGCGCCCGCGCCGAGACGGCGCTGGAGAGCGTCCGGCTCGCTGGGTACGCCGACCGCCGTCCGTCGCAGCTGTCCGGCGGGCAGCGGCAGCGGGTCGCCCTCGCCCGGGCGCTGGTCAACCAGCCCCGGGTGCTGCTGCTCGACGAGCCGCTCGGCGCGCTCGACCTCAAGCTGCGCGAGCAGATGCAGGTCGAGCTGAAGCAGATCCAGCGCCAGGTCGGGATCACGTTCGTCTTCGTGACCCACGACCAGGAGGAGGCGCTCACCATGTCCGACCGGATCGCGGTGTTCCACGACGGGCGGATCGAGCAGGTCGGGACGCCGGCCGAGGTGTACGAGCGGCCCGCCACCCCCTTCGTGGCCGGCTTCGTGGGGACGTCGAACCTGCTGGAGGGGGCCGCCTCGCTGGCGGTGCTGGGGCGGGAGGGCGTGTTCTCGGTCCGGCCGGAGAAGATCCGGATCGCCCGCCCGGACGAGTCACCCGGGCCGCACCAGGACGGGGCGCTGGGCTCGGTGCGGGAGGTCGTCTACGTCGGCTCGGCGACCCGGTTCCTGGTCGACCTGGATGCGGGCGGCCATCTGGTCGCCCTCGAGCAGAACCGAGAGACGTCGTCGATGGACGTGCTGGCCCTGCGTGGCACGCGGGTCCGGCTGATCTGGAACAAGGACCACGAGTTCCACGTGGCGGGAGCCGTCACGTGACCACCACAGGATGGAGGACGCAGATGCCGCGTCAGGGTCTGCTCAAGGTCGCGTCGGTGGGGGCCGCCGTGGCGCTGCTCACCGCTGCGTGCGGGAACGACGAACCGGCCTCGTCGTCGGGGGCCGGGACGTTCACCCCGCCGAAGATCGACGCCCTGGCGGCCCTCGGCGCGACCGAGGGCCAGCTGAACATCCTGGCCTGGCCGGGGTACGCCGAGGACGGCTCGACCGACAAGGCGGTCGACTGGGTCACCCCGTTCGAGAAGGCGACCGGCTGTCAGGTCAACGTCAAGACGTTCGGCACCTCCGACGAGGCGGTCCAGCTGTTCCGCACCGGCCAGTACGACACGGTCTCGGCATCCGGCGACGCCTCGCTGCGCCTGATCGCAGCCGGGGACGTCGCTCCGGTCAACCTCGACCTGGTGCCCAACTACGCAGACGTCTTCGACGGACTGAAGCTCAAGCCGTGGAACTCGGTGAACAAGGTGCCGTACGGGATCCCGCACGGCCGGGGCGCCAACCTGCTCATGTACCGCACCGACATCGTCAAGCCCGCGCCGGACAGCTGGGGCGCCGTGTTCGACCAGGCTTCGACGTATGCCGGCAAGGTGACGGCCTACGACTCACCGATCTACATCGCCGACGCCGCCCTCTACCTCAAGGCGACCAAGCCCGACCTCGGGATCAAGGACCCGTACGCGCTCGACGACAAGCAGTTCAAGGCCGCGGTCGACCTGCTCAAGGCGCAGAAGGCGAACGTCGGCGAGTACTGGAGCGACTACCTGAAGGAGATCCAGGCGTTCAAGTCCGGCGACTCGGTCGTCGGGACGACCTGGCAGGTGATCGTCAACCTGGCCAAGGGGGAGAAGGCGCCGGTCGAGGCGATCAAGCCCAAGGAGGGCGCGACCGGCTGGTCGGACACCTGGATGGTCGGGGCCAAGGCGAAGAACCCCAACTGCGCGTACAAGTGGATGGACTGGATCGTCTCGCCCGAGACGAACGCGGCCGTGGCCGAGTGGTTCGGCGAGGCGCCGGCGAACGCCAAGTCGTGCGAGAAGACCGCGGACAAGAACCACTGCACGACCTTCCACGCGGCTGACGAGGCCTACTGGACCGACGTGTACTACTGGAACACGCCGATCAAGCAGTGCCTCGACGGCCGCACGGGCAGCACGTGCAAGGACTACGCGGAGTGGACGGCGGCCTGGACGGAGATCAAGGGCTGAGGCGTCATCGCCGGGTGAGGAGCACGGACCGGTGAGCGTGAGCGGTCCGGCCGCCGAGAGCGCGCCCAGCGCCCTCTCGGCGGCCGGTCGTTCCGGACGACGCGTCCGGCTGGCGGGGCTGCTGGCGGCCCCGCTGACCTGGCTCGTCGTCGTCTACCTCGGGTCGCTGGCCCTGCTCCTGGTGCAGGCGTTCTGGTCCGTGGACACCTTCACCGGCAAGGTGCGGCACGAGATCACCACGGCCAACTTCGAGCAGGTGCTCAGGGAGTCGGTCTACCGCACCATCACCGTCCGAACGCTCGGGATCGCGGTGGCGGTGACCGTGCTGTGCGTCCTGATCGCCCTGCCGATGGCCCTGTTCATGGCGAAGGTGGCGTCGCCGCGGGCGCAGCGGTGGCTGGTGATCGCGGTGCTGGCGCCGTTGTGGGCGAGCTACCTGGTCAAGGCCTACGCCTGGCGGGGGATGCTGGCCAACGGCGGCGTGCTGGAGTGGCTGCGCCTGCCCACGCCTGGGTTCGGCGTCGCGGCCACGATCATCGTGCTGACCTACCTGTGGCTGCCCTACATGGTGCTGCCGATCTACGCCGGGCTCGAGCGGCTGCCGAACTCGCTGCTCGACGCGTCGGGGGACCTGGGCGCCCCGGCCGGGCGGACCCTGCGCTCGGTCGTGCTGCCCATGATCATGCCGTCGGTGATCGCCGGGACGGTCTTCACCTTCTCCTTGAGCCTCGGCGACTACATCGCGGTCAACCTGGTCGGCGGGACGACCCAGATGCTCGGCAACGCGATCTTCGTCAACGTGGGGGCGGCCAACAACCTGCCCTTCGCTGCCGCGCTCGCTTTCGTCTCCGTCGGCATCATCGTCGTGTACCTCCTCCTCGTGCGCCGGTCCGGCGCGCTCCGCGAGCTGTAGGGGGCCGGCGATGACCCTCTCCCGAGGGGCCCGGGCGCTGCTCACGGCGTGCGTCGGGCTCGGCCTGGCCTTCCTCTACGTGCCACTGGTCGTCGTCGTGGTCAACTCGTTCAACGTCGAGCGCACGTTCGGCTGGCCACCCAAAGGGCTGACCCTGGAGTGGTGGGGCAAGGCCATCGACAACGAGGGGGCGCGCACCGCCCTGCTGACCTCACTGAAGGCCGGCGCGGGGGCCACGGTGATCGCGCTGGTCCTGGGCACGCTGCTGGCGTTCGCCGTCCAGCGGTACCAGTGGTTCGGCCGCGAGACGGTGTCGCTGCTCGTGGTGCTGCCGATCGCGCTGCCGGGCATCGTCACCGGGGTCGCACTCAAGGGCACCGTCCTCGACGTCCTCGACCCGGTCTTCGGCATCAGCTTCGGGCTGTTCACGATCATCGCGGGCCACGCGACCTTCTGTCTGGTCGTGGTGTTCAACAACGTCGTCGCCCGGCTGCGTCGGACCGGAGGCTCCCTCGAGGAGGCCTCCATGGACCTGGGAGCGAACGGCGTGCAGACCTTCCGCCACGTGACCCTCCCGGCGATCCGGTCGGCTGTCCTGGCGGGCGGGCTGCTGGCCTTCGGGCTGTCGTTCGACGAGATCGTGGTCACCACGTTCACCGCCGGTCCGGGGACCCAGACGCTGCCGATCTGGATCTTCAACAACCTCGCCCGGCCGAACCAGGCGCCGGTGGTCAACGTCGTCGCCGCGGTGGTCATCGTGCTGGCCGTGCTGCCCGTCTACCTGTCGCAGCGGCTGTCCGGCGGGGACGCTGCGGGCGGCGGCCGCCTCTAGGCGGTCAATCCGGCGGCCCGGTCGGCCGATCTAC
>DAIRVJ010000014.1:0-2397 GCA_036802895.1 Candidatus Nanopelagicales bacterium | reverse complement strand
GCGGGCGGCGGCCGCCTCTAGGCGGTCAATCCGGCGGCCCGGTCGGCCGATCTACACCCCGTGCGCCTGCTCACCGTCGTCTGCCTGCTCGGGCTCGCGGGCTGGCTCTGTGTGCGGCAGGCGGCCGGCCGCCAGCATCGGGTGGCCCTCACCCTCGTCGTCGTCCCGCTGCTGGTCCTGGGCAGCCGGGAGGTGCACGACCGCAGGATGGAGGCCCGCTACGAACGCGCGGTCTCGGCTCTCGTCGGGCGGAGCGTCCAGGTCGAGTGCCAGAGCATGACCGGCTCATGGGTCGACGGGTCGAACTGGCTCGGGCACGTCGAGTACGACCAGCAGGGCGACCCGGGCGACGTCGTCTACCTCGCCTACGACACCTGCCGTCACCTCGACGACTGGCTGGACGACCGTCGAGGGGACGCCCCGCAGGAGCAGGTGGTGGCCGTGCACGTGCTCGCCCACGAGGCCGAGCACCTGGCCGGCGAGCATGCCGAGGCGCTGGCCGAGTGCCGATCGGTCCAGCGCACCGCGGAGGTGGCCACGCTGCTGGGGGCTCGACCCGACCAGGCCACCGCCCTCGCCAGCGCCTACGCCCGAGACGTGTATCCGCGCATGGCGGACGACTACCGCACCCCCGACTGCCGGGACGGCGGGCCGCTCGACCTCCGCCCCGACGACCCGACCTGGCCGTAGCGTCGCGGTCCGGCCGGCCGGATGCTCGGCCGTACACTCGACGGGTGGGACGCGGCGACGGCAGGCTGAACCACGACCTGCTCCCCGGTGAGAAGGGGCCGCAGGACGCGTGCGGCGTCTTCGGGGTGTGGGCTCCCGGCGAGGAAGTCGCCAAGCTGTGCTACTTCGGCCTGTACGCCCTGCAGCACCGCGGCCAGGAGTCGGCCGGCATCGCGGTCAGCAACGGCCACCAGATCCTGGTGTACAAGGACATGGGCCTGGTCGCCCAGGTGTTCGAGGAGAGCCACCTCGCCTCCCTGCTCGGGCACGTGGCGATCGGCCACTGCCGCTACTCCACCACCGGCTCCAGCGTGTGGGAGAACGCCCAGCCGACGTTCCGGGCCACCGCCACCGGCTCGATCGCGCTCGGCCACAACGGCAACCTCACGAACACCGGCGACCTCGCCCGGATGGTCGACGAGCTGAGCGTCGAGCGGGGGGAGCTTCCCCTGCAGGGGGCGCCGGCCGTCCGGTCGACGTCCGACACCGACCTGCTGACGACCCTGCTGGCCAGCCACCCCGACCGCTCGCTGGAGGCCTCGGCGCTGGAGATCCTGCCGATGGTGCGCGGCGCGTTCTCGCTGGTGTTCATGGACGAAGGCACGCTGTACGCCGCCCGGGACGCCCACGGGATCCGCCCGCTCGTCCTGGGCCGGCTCGAGCGGGGCTGGGTGGTCGCGTCGGAGTCGGCCGCCCTGGACATCGTGGGCGCCGCGCTGGTCCGCGAGATCGAGCCGGGTGAGCTGGTGGCCATCGACGAGCACGGCCTGCGGACCCAGCGGTTCGCCGAGCCCACCCCCAAGGGCTGTGTCTTCGAGTACGTGTACCTGGCCCGTCCCGACACCGCGATCGCCGGTCGCGGCGTGCACGCGACCCGGGTCGAGCTGGGCCGGCGGCTGGCCCGGGAGGCGCCGGCGGACGCCGACCTGGTCATCCCGGTCCCCGACTCGGGCACCCCGGCCGCGGTCGGCTACTCGCTGGAGTCCGGGATCCCCTACGGGCAGGGGCTGGTGAAGAACGCCTATGTCGGCCGCACGTTCATCCAGCCGTCCCAGACGATCCGTCAGCTGGGCATCCGGCTCAAGCTCAACCCGCTGCGCGACGTCATCCAGGGTCGCCGGCTGGTGGTCGTCGACGACTCGATCGTCCGCGGCAACACCCAGCGGGCGCTGGTCCGGATGCTGCGCGAGGCCGGGGCGGCCGAGATCCACGTGCGGATCTCCTCGCCCCCGGTCAAGTGGCCCTGCTTCTACGGCATCGACTTCGCGACCCGGGCGGAGCTGGTCGCGAACGGTCTGGGCGTCGACGAGATCCGCAGCTCGATCGGCGCCGACTCGCTGGCCTACGTGTCGCTCGAGGGCATGATCGAGGCCACCACCCTGGACGCGGATCGGCTGTGCCGGGCCTGCTTCGACGGGGTCTACCCGGTCGCCCTGCCGGAGCCGGAGTTCCTGGGCAAGCACCTGCTCGAAGGGCTGGACCGCCCGGCCGGCCCCGCGTCGGTCATCAGCGGCACGAGCCTGGTCGCCGGCGGGGCCGGCGACGCCCTCCTGCGCCCGTGAGGCTCGGGCCCTGCTTCAGATGAGCAGCGGAGACCCGACCGAAGGGCTCACCAGGGCATGGCTCACGGCGTCATCGTGTACGCGCCGTCGAGCGCGCGCACCCGCT
>DAIRVJ010000013.1:21241-26222 GCA_036802895.1 Candidatus Nanopelagicales bacterium | reverse complement strand
CTACCGGGTGAGCGTTGCGGTGTCCTTCTCGCAGAGGGCCACCGTCTGGTCACCGAACAGGAAGCCGGCGCAGCGACCGTCGAAGATGCCGTAGGTCTTGAAGTAGGTGGCGAACGCGGTGCCCACCTTGACGCCGTTGTACACCTTCCCGTCGACCGAGACGGTCAGCGAGCTGCTGTCATCCAGCACGTCGAGGAGCGAGACCACGACCTTCGTGCCGCCGGTCGTCGTGGTGGTCCCGGTGCCGAACGGGTCGGTCGAGCCGCTCGTCGTGCCCGTGCTGGACTCCGGCTGCGGGACCTCCACAGCAGCCTCGAACGGGTCCCGACCCACCCGCGCCGTGCTCGTGGGCGGGATCGAGGGCTTCACCGCGGGAGCCGACGGCTTGGCCGAGGGCTGGGTCGAGGCACCCGCCGGGGAGCTGGCCCGGGGACGCGGCGCGGCCGTCTCCTCGGGGTCGCCCCCGGCGAACAGCAGGAAGTAGGCGGCCAGGCCGAGAGCCAGAGCGCCGGCCACGCCGAGGAGCGCGAACAGCTTGCCGCGGCCGGACGTCGTCGCCTCGTCGGCTTCCGCGGGCGGCTCGGTCACGGCCGTCGCGGTGGCGCCGCCGAAGGGTGAGAGCTGGTCGGACATCGGTCGTCTCCTACTTCGCTGGGGTGGCGGCAGCGGGTGCCGCGGCGGAGGCCGGGATGTAGAACACCCGGGCGGACACCGAGGCCTCGAGCTCGCCGGTCGGCGACGTCGTGGTGGTCGTGGTGGTTCCGGCCGCGCCGGAGGAGCCGTCGTCACCGAGCTTGATGGTGAAGCCGGTGACCAGGGTGGAGCGCGTCAGGTCCTCGATCCGGTTGAGGAACTGCTCGATGTCGAAGTAGCTACCGGTCACCTTGATGGTGAACGGGATCATCTGCAGCGGCTCGGCCGTCACGGCGGCCGGCGTCGACGCGGTCGCGTCGGTGGCCGGTGTCGTGCCGCTCGCCGGCGCCGTGGCAGCGGCTCCGGTCTTCGCGGTCGCTCCCCCGGCAGCGGCCGCGGCCAGACCGGGGTGCGGCTCCGGGACCGCCGGCGTCAGCGACACGATCTCGACGCCGGTCTTGGTCGCGATGCCATCCAGCGCCCGGACCATGGACGGGAGTCCGGGGTTGTTGGGCAGGTGCTGGCGGATCTCGGCCAGTCGAGCCTCCTGGGCCGGCAGGTCCTTGGCCTGCTCCTTCAGCGCCGCGATCTTGTCCCGCAGGACGCCGTTGGCGTCCAGCTGCTGCACGTTCTGCGCCTTCAGCTCAGCGGCCTCGCTGCGCTTGGGAGAGATCAGCAGGAACCAGCCGGCGGCGAGCACGAGGACGACCGCGAAGGCCGTGCCGAGGCTCCACTTACGCATCCGGGTCATCGTCACTTCCCTGCCTTCTGGCTGTACCGGTTGCTCAGCACCTGGTCGGTGAGCGACACATCGGAGTCGAACGTGTAGACGCCAAGCCCCGTGTACTCGTCGGAGAGCTCAGCCTTGGTGAAGTACGGGTCGGTGTATCCCTCGTTCTTCGCGAGCGCGTCGAGCCAGGCCGCGATCCCGGTCTCGCCGTCCGACAGCCCCTGGAAGCTGATCTTGGACACCGACGGGGTGCCCCAGCTGCCGACGAGCGGGCTCGCTGCGTCCGCGTCCACCTGCTGGTTGACCGTGATCTCGGTCAGCCACACGCTGGACGGGATCGTCAGGGCGAGGTCGTTGAGGATGTAGGAGTAGCGGATCTCCTGGTCCATCGCCAGGCTGAGACTGGCCTCGGCGGCCGCCACGCGGGCGTAGGCCACCGGGACCTCCGCGTACTTCGTGACCTCGGCGTTGAGGCGGGTCTGCTCGGCGCGCGAGGCGGACAGGTCGTCCTGGGCCTGGCTCACCTGGCCGCTGGCGGTCCAGTACAGGCCCCCGACGACGAGTCCGGCACCGAGGACGGCCAGGCCGAGCAGGGCGCGGACGGAGCGGAAGCGGGCTTCCTCCTCGATCTCGGGAGGCAGCAGGTTCACCCGTGGGAACGTGACGGTACGGGTGGCCAGGGTGGTGGTCATGAGGCGATCCCCAGGGCGAGGCCGACGGGAACGACGGCGAGTGGCTCGACGAACTGGATCTGGTCGGGAGTGAGGCCGGTCCGCCCGAGCGTGAGTCCGCTGAAGGCGCTGCCGGCGTACACGGGAAGGCGGGTCGCCTGGGAGAGGCGGTCACCGAGACCGGCGAGCCGGCTGCCGCCGCCGGTGAGCAGCACCCGGCCGATCGGCACCGAACCGGTGGAGGCGGTGTAGTAGTCGAGTGACCCCCGAACCTCGCTGACGAACGTGGCGAGGGCCGACTCGAGGACCCGGGCAGCGGTCTGCGACTCGGCGGAGCCGTCGCGGCCGGCGTTCTGCTTCATGGCCTCGGCCTGCTCCAGGGGGACGCCCAGGCGCTCCGCGACCACGTCGGTGAGGTCCTGGCCGCCCATCAGCAGGATCCGGATGAACCGGGGCACGCCGCCCTGGTGGACGACGATGTTGGTGACGCGGGCGCCGACGTCCACGAGCGCCTCGACGCCGTCGTCCATCCCGAGGTGGTCGTTGTTACCCAGCGAGCGCAGCACCGCGAACGAGGACAGGTCGACGACGGTCGGGGTGAGCCCCGCCTTGCGGACGGCCTCGATGCTCGCGAGGACCATGTCGCGAGCGGCGGCGACGAGCAGACCGCGCAGCATGCGGGCACCGCCGTCCCCGGTGGTCTCCTCGAGGGTGTGGAAGTCGAGCACCGCGTGCTCGACGGGCATGGGGATGAGGTCGGCGACCTGGAAGGCCAGCGACTTCTTCAGCTCGCTCTCGGGCAGCCAGGGGATGTCGACCTGGCGGACGACGACCTTCTGGTTGGCCACGCCGATGACGACCTTCTTGCTGCTGAACTTGGTGCGCGCCCAGAGCTGCTTGATCGCCTCGGCCACCGCGTCGATGTCGGTGACCTCGCCGTCACGGACGGCGCCCTCGGGAAGCGCGACCTGGCCGAACTTCGCCAGCGTCACACCGCCCTTGCCGAAGATGAGCTCGGCCGCTCGAACGCCTGAGGTCCCGATGTCCAGACCGATGGCGGATCGTCCTGCCACGACGCCAACCCTTCCCCGATGCGGCCAGTGCCGCGCTGGTCACCCCTGAGGGCGATGACAGCCGGTTGATCGGCGCCTTTCGGCGAGGGCTTGAGCGTTGGAACGCAGATTGCGCGTCGTCGGCCTCAGCCGACGAACGCCCCGACGTACCAGTCGGCCAGCTGCTGGCCCCAGAAGACCGCGATGAGGGTGCCCGCGAGCATGAACGGGCCGAAGGGGATCTTCGACTTGCGGCCCTTGCGGCCGGCCACCATGAGTGCGCCGCCCACCAACCCGCCGAGCAGGAAGCCCAGGAATCCGCCCACGACCAGGACGCCCCAGCCGAGGTAGCCCAGGTAGAGCCCGAGGACGCCGGCCAGCTTGACGTCGCCGAACCCCATGCCCGCGGGGTAGGCCAGCAGCAGCACCAGGTACAGCCCCAGAAGGGCAACGGCGCCGAGCCAGGCGCGCGCGTACCCGCCCCACGTGCCGTCGGCCACGGCAGGGACGAGCAGCAACAGGCCACCGGCCACGTAGGAGGGGAGCGTGAGAGCGTCGGGCAGCCGCCGGTGGTCGAGGTCGATCAGTGCCAACGCCAGGCCGACCGCGCCCAGGTACAGGAACGCGGGCAGGACAGGCTCGGGGCCGAACCGCCAGGCGAGCAGCCCGAACAGAAGGCCGCAGGACGCCTCGACCAGCGGATAGCGGGCGGAGATCGGCTCGCCGCAGCTGCGGCAGCGGCCGCGGAGGAGCAGCCAGCTCAGGACCGGGATGTTGTCCCGTGGGCTGATCTCCGTGCCGCACCCTGGGCAGCGCGAGCGCGGCCGCACGACGGACTCCCCGCGCGGCACCCGCCAGATGACGACGTTGAGGAACGATCCCACGAGCAGGCCGACGAGGGTGGCGGCAGCGACGAGCACGGCCGCCACCCTACGGCTGGGTGGGGATCAGCGGTCGACCTCGCGGAAGCGTGTCGGCGAGACCTGCATGAGGCTGCCCGGCAGGTTCTGCAGGAAGCAGCTGGTCAGCTGTGACGTCGCGTTGCCGTTCCACTGCTGGAACGAGTCAGCGACGATCGTGCCGGTCCACGTTGCGGTGCCGTTGAACTTGAGCTGGCCGCGCTGGACGAACAACGCTCCGGCGAGGTTGTTGTTGCTGTTGAGCGTCACCCCACCGCTGCCCACGCTCGAGTTGTTCACCACGATGACCAGCGTCTTGGCCGGCGTCGTGCACTGGCCGTTCCACGAGTAGGCGTCGAGCTCGTTCTGCAGCCCGAGCGTCACGTTGGGTCCGACGTCGAAGAAGATCACCGCGTGCGGGTAGACCGCGGGGTTCGGCGGCGTCCAGCCGGTCGCGCTGGTCCAGTAGTTGCCCTGCGACTGGGCGACCGTGCGTAGGCCCGCCAGCTGGCTGTCCGTCAGCGGCTTGCCGTACGAGTCCAGGTCAGCGAGGGTGAACTTCGACGTCGCACCGGGCGGCGTGCACGGTGCGCTGACCGGCCCCCCCTGCGCGTCCTGGTCGTAGGGGTAGGCCGGGTTGCAGGCCGCCGTCCGGTGGATGTTCGAGACGGTCGTCGCCGCGCAGGCCGAGTTGCCGGTGGAGATCCACTTGGCCGAGTGCGCCGCCGGCATGATGCCGAAGTACGCGTCGGGCTGGTTGCCGAAGGTCATCTTGTTGCGACCGCTGATGCAGTCCTTGGAGAAGACGCTCTCCTGGAAGGTCTGAGGAGTCCCGTTCATGGCAATCGAGTTGGCGTACACGCCGATCGGGAAGTCGAGCGGCTTGATCGTGACGGTCTGGTCCAGCTTGCGAGTCCCGGGACCGGTACCGGACGAGCCCTTGGCGTGCACCACGTAGGTGCCGACCTTGTACGACGGCGGGCTGAACGCCTGGAG
>DAIRVJ010000013.1:9382-21141 GCA_036802895.1 Candidatus Nanopelagicales bacterium | reverse complement strand
GTGACCGTCGTTGCGGTCAGCACCGCCCCCACCAGGATGACGGTCATCATCGCCGCACCCTGGTCACCCGCCCCACGGAGCCTGCCCCACAGCGTCTTCATGATGGCCTCTCGATCAGCCTGCGGCGTTGCGCAGGTCGACAGTTGTCAGGTACACCTGCTGCTTGGGTCCGTAGAGGACCTTCAGCTCGATGCGGATGGAGTCGACGACGGCCAGCTCCTTGTCGAGCGAGCCGTTGCAGTTCCCGTCTGCACCGGCCGGGTACTTGTCCACCTCGTACCAGTGGACGATGCCGTCCTTGGGCTGGTTGACCACCGAGCAGCCGGCGCCGCCGGTGTAGAGCGTCCCGTCGTACTGGTACCGCCGGGTGGTGAAGTCGACCTTGAAGTCCGACACGTTGGCCGCCAGGACGGGCAGGCTGGCGCTGGTGGTCTTGAGCAGCAGCCGCTGACCGGCCCGGTCGTACTCGTACTCGAGGACCTCGGGATCGGCGGCGCCCGGCTCGATGACCCCGTTGCCGTTGAAGTCGACCTCGAACGACACCGAGACGTCGCCCGTGCCGTTGAGCGTGCCCGACGGTCCCATCGGGTTGACCACGGCGGTGACCCGCTTGGCCTCGCGCAGCTCGCGCGACATGCGGTTCATGACGACCCGGGCTTCCTCGTTCAGGTCGTTGACCAGCCGGCTGGACGTGGCAGCCCGCTGGGCCGCCATCACCGTCGTGAAGGCGATGGAGGCGACGATCGAGCTGAGCACCATGCCGACGAGCAGCTCGATCAGCGTGACGCCCTCGTCTGCGCCGACCCCGTCGAGCCGCCGGCGCAGCAGGCTCCTCAGCCGGTTCATCGGTTGTCCTCGGCGATGCACCCGAAGACGCCCAGCGAGACGTTGACGTTGGACAGGTCCTCACCGTCGCGCAACGGCACGGTCGAGAAGCTGACCATCGCCGGCAGCTTGGTCTCCAGACCGCGCCCGGTAGCCGTGGTGGCCTTGGCCGCCGCGAGCGAGGAGGCCGTCTGGCTGGTCATCGAGCTCAGGTACTCGCCGAGGTACACGGCACGACCGGAGTTCACCCCGACCAGGTAGCCGCCCGGTCCGGGGGTCAGGCTGACCGTGGCCAGCGGGTCGACCACCTGGGCCGACGAGAGCGCCGTCCACGCCGTGTAGCCGGAGGTGCCACCGAGCAGCGGGAGGCCGGCGAAGAACGGGGTGTACTTCCACAGCCGCACCTGCGCGCTGTACGTCGGCGTCGAGGCCAGCACGGTGCCCGTCGAGGAGCAGGTCAGCGTCGACGCGGTCAGCCGCGCCTGGATCAGGCCGGCCGGCGCGAAGTCGGTCGGCAGGATGTTGACGACCTCGGTGGACGCCGCCAGCCCGACCGTGCCCGAGTGGCTCCCCCCGCCGACCGAGCCGGCGTACGCGGTGGCGCGCGCCTGGAGGGTTCCGCCGTTGGCGGGGATCCACGCGATCGGGTCGTTCTCGTCGAGGCCCAACGCGCTGTCGGGCAGGTTCGCCCGGCTGTTGAAGAACAGGTCGGCGCTGCCGTACACACCGGCGCCGATCGGGCTGGCCGAGGTGCCGAGGACCGGCTCGCCGCCGATGGTCTTGGCGGTCACGCCCGTGGCGTCCGACCGGGGCACCCGGGCGACGGTCTCGCCCCCGAAGTCCAGGTCGTGGACGGCGAGGTCGTTGGTGGTTCCCGCGGCGACGTCAGGGGGAGCCTGAGCCGTCCGCTGGGCACCGTCGACTCGGCCGCCTGGCGTGAGCGAGGCGAACCCACCGGTCGCGGACGCGGCCGACGTGACGCCGTTGGCGATCCCGCCGTCCAGGTTCACCACGCCGGCCTCGAGGTCGAGGTCGACGGTCGGCCCGGCGCCGAGGGTGGTGGTGACCTTGAGCGCCGTGGCCCTCGCCTGGAGGGTGACCAGGGGGACGATCGGCGGGACGTCGCCGAGCTCGCTGAACACGGTGTAGCGCTTCGACAGGTTGCCGGCCCGCCACTCGGTCACCACGGTGATCCCCACCAGGTTCGAGGGCGGCGAGTCGTTGATCGATGAGGTGTTGTATCCGGTCGGAGGCGCGATCGGGGCCCGCGTGGTCGGGACCAGGAACTGCACGGCGATGTACTGCGTGTAGAGGGTGTCGGCCAGGGTCTGGGTGACCACCGTTCGGTAGAACGGGCCCGCCGTCGGCTCACCCGTGCGCCGCGCCTGGGTCGTCACGTACCCCGGGGTCGTGAAACCGCCGGTGGGAGCGACCAGGTTCGGGTAGTACGAGTCGAGCAGGTCCTTGCTGGTGGGGGACGTCGCGTCGTAAGCGATCCGGAAGGGCAGGTTGCGCATCAGCTCGAAGCGCTCCTGCGACAGGTTCTTCGCGGTCGTGTCGAGCTTGGCCACCACGGACGCCCTCAGCGCGGAGATCAGCAGAGGTGCGGCTGCCGCCGAGAAGATGCCGAGCAGGGCGATCGCGACGATCACCTCGACCATCGAGAAGCCGCCCTCGCCGCGGGCGCGTCGAAGGGCGGACCGCCCGAGGAACCGGCTAGCCGGAGTAGGAGACACGGGCGGTCAGACCTTCCACTGAGACGGTGTAGACGGCACTGCGGCCCGTTCGGACGACATCGACGGAGCCGGCGCTCGCCGAACCCTTGGGGTAGAAGTAGACCGAGGTCGAGGTCACCCCCGAGGAGTCGGTGAACGACGAGTTCGCGAACGAGACCGAGGGCTCGTCGATCGTCACGACGTTGCGCTGGGTGGGCGTGCCACCGACGACCCGGTAGACAGTCGCCTGCTTGGCGGCGATGTCGACACGGTAGGTGGTGACCTCGGCGACGGCGCTGACCTGCGCGTTGCGCAGGGCGGCAACCAGTTCGCGCTCGGCCCCGCGGTGCGCCTGGGACTGTCCGAAGTTCTTCCAGGGGCCGACCATGAGGCCGGCCATGATGCCCAGCAGCAGGGTGGTGACGATGACCTCGAGCAGCGTGAAGCCGCTGTCGTCGGACAGCCGCTGTCGCCTCATCGTCCCCTCCTCACCTGGTTTCTTCCCACTGTTTGATCGGCTGCGGGCGGACGCCACTTGAGCGACCGCCCGCAGCCGGCTAGCACGGCAGGAAGCCGGGCGAGCCGCTCTTGATGACCCCGTCGCCGCTGCGGAAGACGAACTCGTCCGTCAGGCGGGTGTGGAAGCCCCGGATGCAGTACGTCGAAGGCGTAGCCACGACCTGCACCGAGACCAACGACCCGGGGCGGAACCCCTCGTCGAGCAGCAGAGGTGAGGTCTGGTCCGCTCCGTTGGTGCCCAGATACGAGCCTCCGTGGTCGGTGGCGTAGGACTCCACCGAGCTGGCGGTGTTGCGCATGTCGTTGATGGCCTGGGTACGCCAGGCCTTCTCCCGCTGACCGAGGAAGACCGGGATCGCGATCGCCGCCAGGATGCCGATGATGATGATGACGACGAGGAGCTCGATCAGGGTGAAGCCGTCCTCATGTTGGTACCGCCGCATGCATGTCACCCCCCTCGTGGGTGGTCGAAGGTTCGGAAGGCCGGAGGGGCGGCTCCCCTGGGGGAACCGCCCCTCCGGGACGAGAGCCTGCGTCAGCAGGCAGCCTCCTCGGGCGCACCCACGTTGCTGTCGTAGCGGTAGGTGACGCCGGCCAGGCGGGAGTCGGTGACCTCGAGGCAGTAGCCCGTGGCGTCAGCCGAGTCGACGACCGGGGTCAGGGTGCCCGAGTACTTGAAGCCCTCGTTCGCCGTCAGGATCGCGGCGGTCTGGCCGGTGTAGTCGCCACCGGTCTCGGTGGCGGCGGACTCGATGGCGGTCGCCATGTTCTTCAGCGCCGACTTCATGTCAGCCTTGAAGCCCTTCTCCCGCTGGCGCAGGAAGACCGGGATCGCGATCGCGGCGAGGATGCCGATGATGATGATGACGACGAGGAGCTCGATGAGCGTGAAGCCACCGTCGCGCTCGTCCATGGACTTGCGGATGCGAGCAAGCATCTGATTGTTCCCCTTCGGAACTGTGCTCCGGTGAGCCATGTCCGGCAGAACCCCCGGGGTGGTTCCCCTTGCGGGGCCCCCGACCGAGGCAGCTGGGCCGACCTGCGAGCAGGTCCCCTGGCTTTGCGGCCCCGCCTCACGGCGGGTGTGCCTTTTTCCGGCCTGTGCGGCTCGATGACGAGAGAGTGATCGTCCTGAGTGCCTCGGTTCTTGAGCCCATCCATGGGTCTACGAAGCGATTCACCCGTTCGGCGCAGGCCGAACGACCGGGCCCCGGACATGCCGGTGCGACGACCCCCCTGGGGAGCCGTCGCACCGGTCGGACGGTCTGGCTACTTGATCAGGTCGAACAGCTTGAAGATGGGCATGTACAGGGCGATGATCATCGATCCGATCACGCCGCCGAGGACGGCGATCATCAGCGGCTCGATGAGCGAGGTCAGCGACTCGGTGGTCGACTCGACCTCCTGGTCGTAGAACTCCGAGATCTTGTGCAGCATCGTGTCCAAAGCACCGGTGTCTTCGCCCACGGACATCATCTGCACGACCATCGGCGGGAAGACCTTGTGCTGACCGAGCGGGGCCGTCAGCGACTCGCCCTGTCGCACGCTGTCCTGCACGTCGCGGATCGCCCGGGCGAGGACGACGTTGCCGGTGGTCTCGGCGACGATGTCCAGGCTCTGCAGGATGGGCACGCCGGAGCTCATCATCGTGCCGAGGTTGCGGGCGAACCGGCTGAGCGCGATCTTCTGGAACAGGGTGCCGAAGATCGGGATCTTGAGCTTGATCGGGTCGAGCACGTTGCGGACCCGTTCGGTGTGCTTGACCCGGCTCCAGACGACGAACCCGACGACCAGCCCGATGACGAGCGGGATCGCGCCGATCTTGAGGAACTTCGACATGGCCACCAGCACCCGGGTCGGGGCCGGGAGCGTCCCGCCGAGGGTGGAGAACATGTTCGCGAACACCGGGACGATGAACAGCAGCATGCCGACCACGGCCAGGATCGCGATGACGAACACGACCACCGGGTAGGTCATGGCTGACTTCACCTTGCCGCGGAGCTTGACCTCGGCCTCGTAGTTCTGGGCGATCTGCAGCAGCACGGTGTCGAGGAACCCGCCAACCTCACCGGCGCGGATCATGTTGACCATCAGCGGCGGGAAGACGTCGGGGTGCTTGGCGAGCGAGGTCGACAGCGACTGGCCGGTCTCGACGTCGGCCCGGACCTGGCCCATGTACTTGGCCAGCTCCTTGCTCTGGGTCTGCTCCTCGAGGATCGTCAGCGCCCGCAGGAGGGAGAGGCCCGAGTTGATCATCGTGGCGAACTGCCGGGCCATGACCGCGAGGTCCTTCAGCTTCACCTTCGCGCCGAACCGGGGCAGCTTGATCTCGGTCTTGAGGCCGCCGCCGGTCTGGGTGATGCTGACCGGCGCGTAGCCCATGCCCTTGAGCTTCTGGGCGACCGCACCGGCGGACTCCGCGTCGATCGTGCCGGTGACGATCTTCCCGGCCCGGTCCCTGACTGCGTACTGGTAGCTCAGCGTCGCTGCCATCGTCTGCTCCTCAGCCCCGACCGGTGAGCCGGTTGAAGTCCTCGTGGTGGTGGCACTTCTCCAGGCCGGTCTCGTAGGTGATCCGGCCCTTCTTCACGAGGTCAGCCAGGTGCTGGTCCATCGTGTGCATGCCGTGCTGGGAGCCGGCCTGCATGGCGGAGTAGATCTGGTGGGTCTTGCCCTCGCGGATGAGGTTGCGGATGGCCGGCGTCACGTTCAGCACCTCGGTGGCCACCGCGCGCCCCCTGCCGTCTGCGGTGCGCGCCAGCGTCTGGCAGACCACGCCCTGCAGCGAGCCGGCCAGCTGGACGCGCACCTGCTGCTGCTGGTGCGGCGGGAAGACGTCGATCATCCGGTCGATGGTCTGGGCGGCGTCCTGCGTGTGCAGCGTGGCGAAGACCAGGTGCCCGGTCTCGGCGGCCGTCAGCGCCACGGAGATCGTCTCCAGGTCGCGCATCTCGCCGACCAGGATGATGTCCGGGTCCTGACGCAGCACGTGCTTGAGCGCGTTCGTGAAGGAGTAGGTGTCCTCCCCCACCTCCCGCTGGTTCACCAGGCAGCCCTGGTGCCGGTGCAGGAACTCGATCGGGTCCTCGACCGTCATGATGTGGTCGCGCCGGTTGCGGTTGGCCAGGTCCACCAGCGACGCGAGCGTCGTCGACTTGCCGGACCCGGTCGGGCCGGTGACCACGACGAACCCGCGGGGCAGCATGGCGAAGTTGGCGACGGCCGGCGGGATGCCGAGGTCCTCCAGCTTCTTGATCTCGTAGGGGATCAGCCGGAAGGCCGCGCCGACGGAGTCGCGCTGGCGGTACATGTTGACCCGGAACCGGGCCTTCCCGGGGACCGAGTACGCGAAGTCCAGCTCGAGGTTCTCCTCGAACTTCTCGCGCTGCCGCTGGGTGATCGCCGCGTACATGGCTCGCTGGATCATCGGCGGGGTGAGCACCGGGTACTCGTCCACCGCGGTGAGGTGGCCGTTCAGACGCAGCTGCGGGCGCGCCCCGGTCGTCATGTGCAGGTCAGAGGCGCCTCGGTCGACGACCATCGACAGCAGGCCGAGCAGATCCAGGTCTGCGGCTGCGGTGGGCTCCTCGGTCGTGGCCCGCTTGTACGCCCCCTCGAACGCCTCCGACTCGGCCAGCCCGACCGCTGCGACCGCGGCCGCGACCGCCTCGGAGGCGACCGGCTCTGCCACCGGCTCGTTGACCGGCGCCTCGAACGGGGCGGGAGCCGTCACGGCGGGCGCGACCGAAGGTGCAGCGGCCTGCGGAGCCACCGCGGGCGCGACGCCGTCGGGCGCGACCGGAGCCGCGACCAGCGCGGCCGCCAAGTCGGCCACCGGCGCCGGAGCGGCGGGTGCGGGAGGGGCCTCGAACGGCACGAACGAGAAGGCCGCCTCGGCCGGCTCGGACACGGCCGCGGGCGGCTGCCAGCTCGGGTCGAGCGGCGACACAGCCGTGGCGTCGTCTCCTCCGGCGACTGGCGACGGTCCCGGAAGGAACCCTCCGCTGAAGCCGTTGGTCTCCACTAGTGCCCCCTTCACGGGCGCGCCGGACGGCGCGTCAGGTCGGTCCTGGTCCTCGATGGCATCGGCGGGTCGCCCGGTCTGCTTGAGGCGTGTACCTACACGACCACGCGCAGGATCTCGTCGATGGACGTGACGCCCTGGGCGACCTTGAGCATCCCGTCCGTGCGCAGGGTGACCATGCCCTCGGCCCGGGCGACGTCCATGATCTGCGACGCGGGCGCGTGCTCGACGGTCAGCCGCTCGATCTGCTCGCTGCGCGGCATCACCTCGTGCAGGGCCAGCCGGCCCTTGTACCCGGTCTTGGCGCAGGCGGAGCAGCCGAGTGGCCGGTAGAGCGTCGGCAGGTCCTCGCCCTCCTGCCACGGGAACCGCGCGGTCACGAGCGCCTCCGCGCTGGGCTGGTACGGCTCCTTGCACTTCGAGCAGAGCCGTCGGGCCAGCCGCTGGGCCAGCACGCAGTCCACCGCCGACCCGACCAGGAACGGCTCGATCCCCATCTCGGTCAGCCGGGTGATCGCCGATGGGGCGTCGTTGGTGTGCAGCGTCGACAGGACCAGGTGACCGGTGAGCGCCGCCTCGATGGCGATCTGAGCGGTCTCGTGGTCGCGGATCTCACCGATCAGCACGATGTCGGGGTCCGAGCGGAGGATGGACCGCAGGGCCGAGGCGAAGTTCAGCCCGGCCTTGTTGTTCGTCTGGACCTGGTTGACCCCCGCCAGCCGGTACTCGACCGGGTCCTCGACCGTGATGATGTTGACCTCGGGCCGGTTGAGGATGTTCAGCGTCGCGTACAGGGTCGTGGACTTGCCCGATCCGGTCGGGCCGGTGACCAGGATCATCCCGTACGGCTTGGTGAACGAGCGGGAGAACCGCTCGTAGTTGATCGTGGAGAAGCCGAGATCCGACAGGTCCAGGCGCGCGGTGGAGTTGTCCAGGATCCGCATGACGACCTTCTCGCCCCACACGGTGGGCAGCGTCGCCACCCGGAGGTCGATCTTGCGTCCGTTGGCGCTGACCGACAGCCGGCCGTCCTGGGGAATCCGCCGCTCGGCGATGTTGATGTCCGCCATGATCTTCAGCCGGCTGATCACCCCCGACTGGATGCTCTTCGGGGAGCGCATGACCTCGTGCAGCACCCCGTCGATGCGGTAGCGGACCTTCAGCTCGCGCTCCCCCGGCTCCAGGTGGATGTCCGAGGCCCGGTCCTGGATGGCCTGGGTGATGAGCGCGTTCACGTACCGCACGATCGGGGCGTCGTCGACGACCTCACGGACCTTGGACAGGTCCTCCTCGTCGTCGCCGGTGTCCAGCGCGGCGCTGAGGTCCTCCAGGTCCGAGTCCGCCCGGTAGTACCGGTCGATCGCGCCGAGGACGTCGGTGCGGGTCGCGACGCACGGCTTCACCTCGAGCTGGGTCACCGCCCGGACGTCCTCGATCGCCAGGAAGTTGGCCGGGTCCGCCATCGCCAGCAGCAGCCGGCCGTCGTCGTCGAACCCGATCGGCAGCACGACGTATCGGCGGGCCATCGCGCCGCTCACGATCGCGCAGGCCGAGACGTCCACCGGGTAGTCCCCGAGCTCGACGAAGGGCATGCCGATCTGCTGGGCCAGGGCGGCGACGAGCTGCGCCTCGGTGAGGACGCCCTGGTCGACCAGCACCCGACCGAGGGCCCGCCCGGCACGCTGGTGCTCGACGTAGGCCTCCTGCAGCTGCACGGACGTCACGAGACCGCCCTCGAGCAGGATGTCCCCCAGCTGCTTCACGATCGCTCCGTTCGCCTGTGGTCGTCCCCGCCCCACGGATCGGCCGATCGGGGGAACACCTTGAACGATCCGGCCGAACCCGTCGCCGGTCAGTCGCGTCGGGCGATCTGCCCGACCACGGCATGGAAGGCCCGGATGCGGGGGTCACCGGAGGGCAGCCGCACCTCGGAGCCGTCGGTGAAGACCAGCCCCACCACGTCGCTCACGGGTGCACGGTGACGGTCGGCCGGGCGTCCCGGACGCGGCGTCGGTCGCGGTGCCCGCCGGGGCTCGCCCAGCAGGAACTCGCCGACCAGCCGGCCGAGCAGGCCCACGGTCAGACCGTCGCTCGCTCAGCCTCGACCTCGTCGAGGACGGCGTAGAGCAGGGCGAGCAGGACGGACTTGACGGACTCCCGCTCGGTCGCGTCGCACGGGAGCAGGGCCACGGCGGGATCCAGCTGCAGCACGTCCCGGATGCGCTCCTCCTCCGCCAGGTCGATGCCGTCGCTGCGGTTGAGCGCCACGACGTAGGGCACCTTGGCCATGGACCGGAAGGCCCCGAGGATGCCGATGGCCTCCGCCAGGGAGTCCTCGCGGGCGGCGTCCACGAGCAGCACGTAGCCCAGCATCCCCTCGCCGAGGATCTCCCACATGAAGTCGAAGCGCTCCTGCCCCGGCGTGCCGAACAGGTAGAGGATCAGGTCGCGGTCGATCGTGATGCGGCCGAAGTCCATGGCCACCGTCGTCTCGGCCTTGCGCGACCGGGTCGAGTCGGTGATGCCGCGCTCGGTCGAGAGCACCGTGATCTCGCTGATCGTGCGGATCAGGGTGGTCTTGCCGGCCGCGAACGGACCGGTCACCACGATCTTGACGGCCTGGCCGCCCCGGCGGTTGCGCATCCTCGTCATCCCTACAGCCCCCGGACGCCGGCGATGAGCCTGAGCAGCAGGCTGCGGTTGACGCTCGGGTCACGCTCGATCAGCGACCGGGCTTCCGGGTCGGGGGCGACCGCCGTGCTGCCGTGCACCTCGCCCACCGAGCTGCCCACCGAGCTGCTGACCGAGCTGCTGACCAGGCTGCCGACCGGGCTCAGCGTCGAGGCGGGCTGGGGGTCGGGACGGCGCACCGGGCTGAACGTGGGCTCCGGCCGGGAGGTGACTGGGGGGCCGGCCGAGCGGCCGACGGGGGCCTCCGGCCGTTCCTCGGGGGCGTCACCGGCCTCGGGCGCAGCCGTGGCCGAGGGCTTGGGGGCCGCCGGTGGCTCGGTCGCGCGGACCGGTCCGGCGTCGGCGCCGGTGCCTTCCAGGCCGGCCAGCAGGGCCATCCGTCGTGCCACACCGGTCACGTGGTCGTCGTCGCCGTCGCGGACGGCGACCAGACCGCGACCGACCAGGCCGGCCAGGGTCGACACCACGGCGAACTGCCCACACCCGGTGACGTCGACCAGGTCGCGGACCCGGCGGCGACCGTCGACCAGGGCGAGCAGCGCCCACTCGTCGCGCGTGACGTCGGGGTCGCCGGGGAGCACCACGGGGAGCGTGAGCACGGCGTCCGGCGAGGGAATCACCGTGGACGCCTGGTCCCAGGCCTCGCGCCGCCGGTTGGCCTCCTCGACGACCCAGTCCGTCGTCAGCTGGACGCCCACGTCGTCGGGGTTGTCCTCGTCCATGGAGAAGGCGAAGTCGCCCTGCGCCCAGCGCAGCAGGTCGAACACGGCGTCGATCGCCTGTTCGGTGGCCGCCTCGCGCAGCAGCTCCTCGTCGACCCCACCCGACTCGAGCAGGGCCCGACCGACGCCGACCTGGCCGGCGCCGGCCCGCTCGATCGCGTCGCGGAGGGCGGCGTCGCCGACGACGCCGCTGCCGATGAGCCGACGAGCCAGTGACTGACGCGCCTCCTCGGCCGAGGCTCCGGTCACCGCGCCGTTGGCGAAGTACACGACGCCCCTGGCTCCGGCGTTGCGCAGGTGCAGGCCGCCGGCCTTCTTGGTGTAGCTCAGCAGCTGGAACACGTCGGGGAGGCCGAAGGCGTCCAGCGAGCCCTCGAGTTTCACGTCAGGTCCGTTTCCGTGGTCGCGGGGCGGGTAGGGAGAAGGTCAGGACCAGGGGGCCGGGTCGGCGGGTCCGCCGGCCTGGTAGCCGGTCCATCCGGCCGGCTCGGCCGCGTGGTGCCCGTTGCTGCGGACGATCGGGGTGACGCCGGCCGGGTCGGTGCCCTCCAACAGCTCGTCCCAGCCACCGGCGGACGCGTGTTCGATCGGGGGGACGGCGGCCAGGACCGGCACCGGCGACTCCACGACCTCGGTGCGCAGGGCGGCGGCCACCGCCTCGGCGGCCCGGCGCAGCTCGTACCGCACCAGCCCGATCTTGGCTCCGCGGGCAGTCACGCCCACCAGCACGGCCTCGTCGTCGGCGGAGACCAGGCACACCGTGCCGTCCTCGCCCTCGACGTACACCTGGGTGAGGTCGCCACGGCCGAAGCTCTCGGCGGCCCGCTCACCCAGGGAGAGCAGCGCCGCGCACATGGCCGCGACCCGGTCCTCGTCCATGCCGACGGGCAGCGCCGACGCCATGGGCAGGCCGTCGAACGAGACGACCGCGGTCGCCTGGACCTCGGGCGCGTGCGCGAGCAGGTCGGCGAGGGCCTGGTCCAGCTGCGCGGAACGACCGGTGGTGGTGTGGTCGGACATCGGTCACCCTCTTCGGAGCACGGGCGGGACGCCAGGTCTCCGGCGGCCTCCTGCACTCCTTCGGCGCAACCGGGCCGACGCTTGAGGCTGACCTAGGGACGGCTGAGCGCGGACCGGCCGGCGCTCCGCATGACCGACACCAGCCGCGCGGTCGACCGGGTGCTGCCCGTCATGAGCAGCACCTGCCGGGCCGCCTGGTGCACCAGCAGGTCGAGACCCCCCACCACCCGGCCGCGGCGACCG
>DAIRVJ010000013.1:1173-9282 GCA_036802895.1 Candidatus Nanopelagicales bacterium | reverse complement strand
TCGGACGGGGGGCACCCGCCTCGTCCAGGGCGGCCACCAGCCCGGGCACGTCGGTGTTCCAGCCGCGACGGACGCCGTCCAGCAGCACCACGGTGTTCACGGCGGCCACGTCCGTGGCCAACGGCTCCACCTCGTCGAGCAGCGGCAGCACGGCCTTCTTGAGCGGCATGGTCAGCGACAGCCCGGCCCAGTCAGGGCCGAGGCCGGCGAGGAGGCCGGGCAGCCCCGCCTCGTCGCACTCGATGGCCTCGTAGGTCCAGTCCAGGCCGAGCTCGGCGTAGGCCGCCCGGTGCAGCACCGGCGACAGCGAGTGGGCGACGGGACGGCCCGCGACCGCTGCCCTCACGAGAGCGCGGCCTTGAGCTCCGCCTTGAACCGCAGGAACTCCGCGTAGGAGGACGTGAACTTGGTCTCCCCCGTGCTCGGGTTCACCGTCACGTAGTAGAGCCAGTCGCCCTCCTCCGGGGCGAGCGCCGCCCGCAGGGCGTCCTCCCCCGGCGAGTTGATCGGGCCGGGGGGCAGCCCCTTGACCCGGTAGGTGTTGTACGGCGAGTCGGTCTTGAGGTCCTCGGTGGTCAGCGTCAGGCCGTTCTTGCCGAGCGCGTAGACGACGGTGGCGTCGATCTGCAGCCGCATGCCGTCGTCGAGGCGGTTGTAGACCACCCGGGCGATCTTGGCGAAGTCCTCCGGCCGGCCCTCGGCCTCCAGCAGGCTGGCGACGGTCACGATCTCCAGTGGGCTGCGCCCCAGGGCCGCGGCCGAGGCCTCCAGGTCGACGGCGGCGGCCGCCTGCGTGAACCGGGCGACCATGGCGGCGAGCAGCTCCGGCGCGTCGGTAGTCGGCTGGACCTCGTAGGTGGCCGGGAACAGGAACCCCTCGAGCCGGCCTTCGGCGTAGTCGGGCAGGCCCAGCGACTCGGGGGCGGCCACCGCGGCGTCGAGTGCCGCGCGGTCCAGGCCGGCCCGAGCGATGAGGTCGAGCGCCGTGGAGAGTCTGGTGCCCTCCGGCAGCGTCACCCGGGTCACCACTCTCGAGGCCGGGTCCAGCAGCAGGGCCAGCGCGTCGGCGGCCTTCATCTGCTTGCGCAGGCGGTAGCTCCCCGGCTGGATGCGCTGGGAGCGGGTGTCCTTCTTGGCGGCGTCCACGAAGGCGTCGGCACTGCGCACCACGTCGGCCTGCTCGAGCGTCTGCCCGATCCGGCGCGCCGAGTCACCGGCCCGGACCTCGACCAGCACCTCGCCCTGTCCGGGACCGGCGTAGTCGGGGGTGGCGGCCAGCCACCGCAGCCCGATCGCGGCCACGAGACCCACCAGGGTGACCACCGCGAGCATCGCCAGCAGCACCGCCCGCCGGCCGCGACGACGGTCGTCGCCGTCGTCGTGGGGGTGAGTGGTCCGAAAGCCCAGCTGGCTCATGTCCGCGTCCGTCCCGGCTCGTCGAGAGGGACCAGCGTCCCCGGCGGCTCCCCGGTCGCCCGCTCGGCGTCCAGGACCCCCTGCAGGATGATGGCAGCCGCCGCCTGGTCGACGACGGAGCGCCGCCGCCGACCGCGGACCCCCGCCGCGCCGAGCGCTCGGGTGGCGTCCACGGTCGTCCAGCGCTCGTCGACCAGCCGGACCCGGACCGGAGCCAGCCGCCGGGCGAGCTGCTCGGCGAACGCCCGCACCGACTGCGCAGCCGGGCCCTCCCCCCCGGAGAGCGAGACGGGCAGGCCGACGACGACTTCGGCCGCCTCGAACTCGGCCGCCAGTCCGGCCAGCCGGTCGAGGGCGCCGCTGCCCCGGCCCACGGTTTCCAGGGGCGTGGCGACCAGCCCGTCAGGGTCGGCCAGGGCCACGCCGATCCGCACGGAGCCGACGTCGACGCCGAGCCGGACGGCCACGTCAGGCCCCGAACGCCGAGGTCACCGCGGCCGCCACCGCCGCCAGCGCGTCCTCGATCCGGGCCGGGTCGGTGCCGCCGCCCTGAGCGACGTCGTCCGTCCCGCCGCCACCCCCGCCCAGGAACCCGGCTGCCACGCGGACCAGCGCCCCCGCCTTGGCCCCTGAGGATCGGCCGGCCTCGTTCACGGCGACCACGACGGCGGGCTTGCCGTCGACGGTGGACACCATGGCGACGACGGCCGGACGGTCGCCCGGCAGCCGGCCCCGCACGTCGAGGGCGAGTCGCCGGAGGTCGTCGGTGCCGACGCCGTCCGGGGCTCGGTGGACGACGAGCAGCCCCGGTCCGACCCCGCGGGCGCCGCCGGCCAGCTCGGGCGCCGCCGCCAGGACCTGGGCGGCGCGAGCCCGCTCGAGCTCACGCTCGGCGTCGCGCAGGCGCCCGACCAGGGCCTCGACCCGGTCGGGGAGCTCCTCGCGGGGTGACTTCAGCGCCTCGGAGAGCTGCGAGACGAGCAGGTGCTCGCGGGCCAGGAAGCGGAAGGCGTCGGCCCCGACCAGCGCCTCGACCCGGCGCACCCCCGCCCCGATGGACGACTCCCCGAGCAGCTTGACCACGCCGAGCTGCCCGGTCCGGCGCATGTGCGTGCCGCCGCACAGCTCGCGGGCCCAGTCGCCCACGCTCACCACCCGGACCCGGTCGCCGTACTTCTCCCCGAACAGGGCCATCGCGCCGAGGGCGCGGGCCTCCTCCTGGGACATCACGACCGCCGAGACCTCCAGGTCGTCGAGCAGCACCTCGTTGACCCGCTGCTCGACGTCGGCGAGCACCGAGGGCGGAACCGCGCTGGGGTTCGGGAAGTCGAACCGCAGCCGACCCGGCGCGTTCTCCGACCCCATCTGGGTGGCGGTGTCGCCGAGCGCCTCGCGGAACGCCCGGTGGACCATGTGGGTCGCCGTGTGCGCGCGCGAGATCGCCCGCCGACGCTCCACGTCGACGAACGACTCCGCCTGCTCCCCGAGCCGGACCTCGCCGTCGACGACCCGCGCGCGGTGCACGACGAGTCCCGGCAGCGGGCTCTGCACGTCGAGGACCTCGACGACCGCCCCGCCCGCCAGCCGGACCAGACCCTCGTCGGCCAGCTGCCCGCCCCCTTCGGCGTAGAACGGCGTGCGGTCGAGGACCACCTCGACCTCGGTGCCGGCCCCGGCCGCTGGCACGAGCGACCCGGCAGCCGCCAGCCCGCGAACGGTGGCCTCACCGGTCACCTGCTCGTAGCCGACGAACTCGGTCGGACCGGCCGTGTCCAGCAACGCCCGGTAGAGGGACACGTCCGCGTGCCCGGTCTTCTTGGCCCGGGCGTCAGCCTTCGCGCGCTCGCGCTGCTCGCGCATCAGCCGGCGGAACTCCTGCTCGTCGACCCGCAGACCCTGCTCCCCCGCCATCTCCAGCGTCAGGTCGATCGGGAACCCGTAGGTGTCGTGCAGCCGGAAGGCCGTCTCGCCCGACAGGGTGGCGCCCCCCGCCGCCCGGGTGTCGGCGACCGCGACGTCCAGGATCGTCGTGCCGGTGCGCAGCGTCTGCACGAACGCGGCCTCCTCGGCGTCGGCGACGGCGTGGATGCGCGTGGCGTGGGCCGGCAGCTCCGGGTACTGGTCACCCATCGCCTCGATCGAGGCGTCGACCAGCCGCCCGAAGACCCGGTCGTGGGCGCCGAGCAGCCGCATCGCCCGCACCGTGCGTCGGATGATCCGCCGCAGGACGTAGCCCCGCCCCTCGTTCCCGGGGGTCACCCCGTCGCTGATCAGCATCACCGCGGTCCGGGCGTGGTCGGCGACCACCCGCAGCCGGACGTCGTCGGCGGGGTCGTCGCCGTAGCGCCGCCCACTGAGCTCGCTGGCCGCTGCGAGGATGTGCCTCGCCGTGTCGATCTCGTGGATGCTGTCGACACCCTGCAGGACCGCCGCCATCCGCTCCAGGCCCATGCCGGTGTCGATGCTGGGCGCGGGCAGCGGACCCAGGATGGGGAAGTCGTCCTTGCCCTGGCCCTCGCCCCGGACGAACTGCATGAAGACGAGGTTCCACACCTCCAGGTAGCGCTCCTCGTCGGCGATCGGCCCGCCTTCGGCGCCGTACTCCGGCCCGCGGTCGAAGTAGATCTCCGAGCAGGGGCCGCAGGGGCCAGGGACCCCCATCGACCAGTAGTTGTCGGCCATGCCGCGGCGCTGGATGCGGTCGGTGGGGACCCCGACGACGTCGTGCCAGATCGTGTAGGCCTCGTCGTCGTCGAGGTACACGGTGACCCAGAGCCGCTGGGGGTCGAAGCCGTAGCCGCCCTCGGCGACCGGGCTGGTCAGCAGCTCCCAGGCCAGGGGGATGGCCCGCTCCTTGAAGTAGTCGCCGAAGGAGAAGTTGCCGCACATCTGGAAGAAGGACGCGTGCCGGGAGGTCTTGCCGACCTCGTCGATGTCCAGGGTGCGCACGCACTTCTGCACGCTGACGGCCCGAGGGTGCGGGGCGGCGGCGTCGCCGAGGAAGTAGGGCTTGAACGGCTGCATGCCGGCGTTGACCAGCAGGAGGGTCGGGTCCGCGGCGATCAGGGACGCGGACGGCACGACGGCGTGCCCGCGCTCCTCGAAGAAGCGCAGGAATCGGCTGCGGATCTCGGCCGACCTCATGACGTGAACCGTCCTCCGGCTGTCGCTGGCGGTACCGCTGGGAGTACCGCTGGAAGTGTCGCTGGGACCGGCCCCGACCCTACCCGGGCGGGAGCTGCTCCCCACGCACGATCGACCGCAGCCGGGCCAGCCGCTCGGCCAGCTCCCGCTCGGCGCCGTGCCCGGACGGCGCGAAGTAGTCCCGGCCGTGGACCGCGTCGGGCGCGTACTGCTGCTGGACCACCCCGGACGGGTGGTCGTGGGCGTAGCGGTAGCCCTGGCCGTGGCCCAGCCCCTGAGCTCCTCGATAGTGCGCGTCGCGCAGGTGCGCCGGCACCGGCCCGACCAGGCCGCGCCGGACGTCGGCCACCGCCGCCTCGATGGCCAGGTACGCGGCGTTGGACTTGGGGGCGAGGGCCAGGTGGATGACGGCCTGCGCCAGCGGGATCCTCCCCTCGGGCAGCCCGACGAGCTGGACGGCCTGGTAGGCGGCGACGGCGAGCGGCAGGGCCGTGGGGTCGGCCGCGCCGACGTCCTCCGAGGCGAGGATGACCAGCCGGCGAGCCACGAACCGGGGGTCCTCGCCGGCCTCCACCATCCGGGCCAGGTAGTGCAGGGCGGCGTCGACGTCGCTGCCACGGATGCTCTTGATCAGCGCGCTGGTGATGTCGTAGTGCTGGTCGCCGTCCCGGTCGTAGCGCAGCGTCGCCCGGTCGACGGCTCGCTCGACGTCCGGCAGCTCGATCTCGTCCGCACCCCTCGCCCCGGCCGCGCCGGCGGCGGCCTCCAGGGCGGTCAGGCCCCACCGGGCGTCCCCTGCGGCGAGCCGGCTGAGCTGGGCGAGCACCTCCCGGCCGGCCCGGGGCCGGCCGCCCAGCCCGCGCGGGTCGGCGGCGGCGCGCTCGAGCAGGGCGGTCACGGCGGCCTCGTCCAGCGGACGCAGCGTGAGCAGCAGGCTGCGGGACAGCAGCGGGGCCACCACGGCGAAGTGCGGGTTCTCGGTGGTGGCCGCTACGAGGGTGATCCAGCGGTTCTCCACGGCCGGCAGCAGGGCGTCCTGCTGGGTCTTGCTGAACCGGTGGACCTCGTCGACGAACAGAATGGTCTCCCGGCCCCCGACTCCCAGGTCGCGCCGGGCCTGGTCGATGACCGCCCGGACCTCCTTCACCCCTGCCGAGACCGCGGACAGCTCGACGAACCGCCGGCCGGTGGCCCGGGCGATCAGATAGGCCAGCGTGGTCTTCCCCGTGCCCGGCGGCCCCCACAGCAGCAGCGAGGCCGGTGCGTCGCCGCCCTCGACCAGCCGGCGCAACGGCGAGCCCGGGGCGATCAGGTGGTCCTGGCCGACCACCTCGTCCACCGACGCGGGGCGCATCCGGACGGCGAGCGGGGCGGACGCCGCTGCCACCTCGTCACCAGCGGCGGTGAACAGGTCCTCGGGCACCCCGGCACCCTACGCGGCGCCCCCGCGTGCGGGCGGCCGGTCACGGTGCGCAACCCTTGGGCCGTGGGGATCGCGTGACTCAAGGTCTTGGGGCCTGGTGCTTCCGGCACCGCTGGTTCGTGCTGATGGTCTGGTCGGTCGTCCTCGCCTCGGGCGTGGCCGCCGGCGGCCTGGTCTTCGACCGCCTGGACACCGGGCGCGGCGGGGCGGACCGGATGGAGTCGCTGCAGGGGTACCGGCTGCTCGACGACACCGCTGCGTTCGGGCCGTCGGTGCTCGTCCTCGTCGACGGTGCCGCCGTGACCGACCCGGGCACCGCGGCGGCGGTGTCGGCGGCGGCCGCACGCGCGCGCGGCGTCGCCGGCGTCGGCCAGGTGGTCACGGCCGCCGAGGCACCGCCACAGGCCGGGCTGGTCGCCAAGGACGGCCGCGCCCAGCTCGTCTCGGTCGACCTGCGTCGCGACCTGGACCGAGTGGCCCGCGACGCGGCCGTGGCCGGGGTCGAGCAGGCGTTCCGCGGGCTGTCCAGCGCCCTGCCCGGGTCGATCGTGCGGTTCGGCGGTCCGCTGCTCGTCTTCGAGGAGGTCACCCAGCAGGTCGAGCGGGACACCCGGCGCGGCGAGGCGGTCGCGCTCCCGATCGTGCTGCTCGTCCTGCTCGTGGTCTTCGGAGGGCTGCTCGCGGCCAGCCTGCCGCTCGCGGGCGCGCTGGCCGCCGTCGGCGGTGCCTTCGTCGCCCTGCTGGGCTTCACCTACCTCATGGACATCGACGCCAACGTGGTGCCGGTCACCACCGTGCTGGCCCTCGGCCTGGGCATCGACTACGCGCTGCTGCTGGTCAGCCGGTTCCGCGAGGAGCGCAGCCACGGGCTGGCCGTCGACGCGGCGGTGTCGGCGACCTGGGCGACGGCGGGCCGGACCATCCTGTTCTCGGGGCTGACCGTCGCCACCTCCCTCGCCGGGCTCTTCCTGATGGACTCGACGATCTACCGGGCCATCGGTGCGGCCGGGGTGAGCGTCGTCCTGGTGGCCATGCTCGCCGCGCTCACCCTGCTGCCGGCGCTGCTCGGGGTGTTCGGGCACCGGCTCAGCGCCCCTCCCGAGCCCGTGGGCGAGGACGGCACGTTCGCCCGACTGGCCCGGCTCGTCCAGCGGCGGTCCTGGCTGGTCGTCGTCGGGCTGCTCGCGCTGTTCGCCGTCCTGGGCGCGCCGTTCCTGCGGATCACGTTCGGGAACAGCGGGGCCGAGCTGCTCCCCCGATCCTTCGAGAGCCGCCAGGTCGCGGACGCCATCGACGCGCGGTTCGGCGACCGGGGCCAGGATCCGGTGATCGTCGTCGCGCAGTCGACGGTCGGCGAGCTGACCCGCTACGCGTCGGGGCTGGCCGGCCGGCCCGGGGTGGGATCGGTCTCGGTGGTCGAGGAGCGGGCCGGCGGGTACGCCGTCGTCCGGGTCGTCCCGGCGACCACGGCTGACGGCGGCGACGTCGTCCGGACGCTGCGGTCGGAACGGGCGAGCTTCCGGACCTGGGTGACGGGCGAGCCGGCCATCCTCGTGGACTTCACCGACGAGATCCGCACCAAGGGGCCGTGGGCTCTGCTGTTCGTCGTGGGCGCGACGTTCCTGCTGCTGTTCCTGATGACCGGTTCGGTCCTGGTGCCGGCCAAGGCTCTGATCATGAACGTGCTGTCGCTGTCGGTGACCTTCGGCGTCCTGGTGCTCGTGTTCCAGGACGGCTATCTGTCGGGGCTCCTCGACTTCACCCCGACCGGCACGCTCGAGACCTGGGTGCCGGTCATCGTCTTCGCGTTCGCGTTCGGCCTGTCGATGGACTACGAGGTGTTCCTGCTCGCCAGGGTCAAGGAGCTGTACGACGCGGGGCGCACGAACGACCAGGCCGTCGAGGTGGGGCTCCAGCGCAGCGGCCGGATCATCACCTCAGCGGCCCTGCTCGTGGTGATCGTCTTCGCCGGCTTCGCGAGCGGGCAGATGCTGGGCATCAAGCAGATGGGCGTCGCCCTGGCGCTCGCGGTGTTCGTCGACGCCACGCTCGTCCGGATGCTGCTGGTGCCCGCGACGATGAGCCTGCTCGGCGCGCGCAACTGGTGGGCGCCGCCCCTGCTGCGC
>DAIRVJ010000013.1:0-1073 GCA_036802895.1 Candidatus Nanopelagicales bacterium | reverse complement strand
GCGATTCGGTCCACGGGGGGCTGGACGTCGACGCCGGCCTCCCGGCGCTGCTCGTCGGTGATCGGCGTCGGCGCGCCCGTCAGCGGGTCGAAGCCGGCGCCCGTCTTCGGGAACGCGATCACCTCACGCAGCGAGTCAGCCCCGGCGAGCAACATGCACACCCGGTCCCAGCCGAACGCGATGCCGCCGTGCGGCGGCGGCCCGTACTGGAACGCATCGAGCAGGAAACCGAACTTCTCGTGCGCGTCCTCGCGGCTGAGCCCGAGCACGTCGAACACCCGCTGCTGCATCTCGCCGCGGTGGATACGGATCGAGCCGCCGCCGATCTCGTTGCCGTTGCACACGAGGTCGTAGGCGTACGCGAGCGCGCCCCCCGGGTCGAGGTGGAAGGTGTCCGCGAACTCCGCGGTCGGCGCCGTGAAGGGGTGGTGGACCGCCGTCCACCCGCCGTCCTCGGTCTCCTCGAACAGGGGCGCGTCGACGACCCACAGGAACGACCAGGCAGCCTCGTCGACCAGCCCGACCCGTCGGGCCACCTCGAGCCGGGTGGCCCCCAGCAGCGCCTGCGCCTCGGCCGGCCGTCCGGCCGCGAAGAAGGCACAGTCGCCGACCTCGGCGCCCACCGCCACGCGCAGCCCGGCCCGCTCCTGCTCGGACAGGTTCTTGGCCACCGGCCCGCCCAGCTCGCCGTCGGCGAGGAAGGTCACGTAGGCGAGTCCCTTCGCCCCACGCTGACGGGCCCACTCCTGCCACGCGTCGAACGCCTTGCGGGCCTGGTCCGCCCCGCCGGGCATCACCACGGCGCCGACGTACGGCGCTTGGAACACCCGGAACGGGGTGGCGGCGAAGTAGTTGGTCACGTCGACGAGCTCGAGACCGAACCGCAGGTCGGGCTTGTCCGTGCCGTACCGGCGCATCGCCTCGGCGTAGGTCATCCGCGGGATCTCGCCGATCTCGTGCCCGAGCACCCCCGACCACAGGCCGCGGACGACGGCCTCCCCGACCTGCATGACGTCGTCCTGGTCGACGAACGACATCTCGATGTCGAGCTGGGTGAACTCCGGCTGACGGTC
>DAIRVJ010000012.1:0-26948 GCA_036802895.1 Candidatus Nanopelagicales bacterium | reverse complement strand
CCGAACGTCCGCTGGTCGACGAAACGCAGCTCGCGCCCGCCGTCCGCGAAGGTCATCCGGACCCGCAGGTGCGTCTCGTCCCCGGCGGACGACGGCTGGACGAGCAGCTGGCCGCTCATCCCCAGGTGCGCGACGAGGGCACTGCCGTCGTCCAGCGGGAGCCAGAGGTACTTGCCGCGCCGCCGGGCGGCCAGCACGGTGCGGCCGGTGAGGCGGTCCACGAAGTCGACCGGACCGGCCGCGTGACGGCGCACCGCCCGCGGGTGCCGCACGTCGACAGCTGCCACCCGCCGGTGGACGACGAACCGGCCGAGACCCCGGCGGACGACCTCGACCTCGGGCAGCTCGGGCACGTCAGCCCACGGCGTCGCCGCTGTCGGCGCCGGCCTCGACCCCGCCCAGGTGGTGCCAGGCGCCCTCCGCAGCCGCCTGCTCGGCCTGCTTCTTGCTGCGACCGGACCCGAAGCCGCACGGAGCCCCGCCGACCAGCACCGAGGCCTGGAACGTCTTGGCGTGATCGGGCCCGGCCTCCTCGACGGCGTACTCGGGGACGCCGAGCCCCAGGGAGGCGGTGAGCTCCTGCAGGCTGGTCTTCCAGTCCAGGCCGGCGCCCAGGCCCGCCGACTCCTCGATCAACGGGTCGAACAGCCGGTGGACGAGAGCGGAGGCGTCGCCCAGGCCGCGATCGATGTACACCGCCCCGATCAGCGCCTCGAGGGTGTCCGCCAGGATCGACGACTTGTCCCGCCCGCCGGTCGTCTCCTCGCCCCGGCCGAGCCGGATGAACTCCCCCACCCCGAGGCTGCGCCCGACGTCGGCCAGCGCTCGGGCGTTGACGACGGCCGCGCGCAACTTGGCGAGGTGCCCCTCGGGCAGGTCGGGATGGGTGCGGAACAGCGTGTCGGTGACGACCAGGCCGAGGACGGAGTCACCGAGGAACTCCAGCCGCTCGTTCGTCGGCAGCCCGCCGTTCTCGTACGCGTACGAGCGGTGGGTCAACGCCATCGCGAGCAGCGGCGCGGAGACCTCGAACCCGAGCCGCTCGGCCAGCACGGCCGCCGCGGTCGGCAGCGTCACCTGCTGGTCGGCCACGGGAGTCACCGCCGTCAGACGGCGAGCACCTGGCGCTTGTTGTACGTCCCGCACGTCGGACAGGCCGTGTGCGGCAGCTTCGGCTGCTTGCACCGGTCGCAGCTCGCCAGCGTGACCGACGCGGCCTTCCAGTTGGCGCGCCTCGACCGGGTGTTGCTGCGCGAGGTCTTCCGCTTCGGAACCGCCACGACTAGTCCTCTTCCTTGGTCTCGTCGGCCGCGTCGTCCGCGCGGCCGCTCAGCTGGTGCAGCACCGCCCACCGCGGGTCGACCGCCTCGTGCTGGTGCCCCGGCTCGTCGGCGAGCCTAGCCCCGCACTCGGGGCACAGCCCCGGGCAGTCCTCCCGGCAGCGCGGCTGCAGGGGCAGGGCCAGCACGACCGCGTCCCGCAGCGCGGGCTCGAGATCGAGCAGGTCCCCCTCCAGCCGGGCAGCCTCCTCGTCGTCGACAGCCTGGTCCGGGTAGTAGTACAGCTCCAGGACGTCGACCTGCTGCGCCTCGGCGATCGGGTCCAGGCACCGCACGCACTCGCCGTGCACCGGCATCCGGGCCACCACCGTGACCAGCACCCCCTCGACGACCGACTCGCACCTGATCGTCAGGTCGATGTCGGCCCCCTCGGGGACTCCGCTCACGTCGGTACCGAGGTTCGCCGGTGCCGGCACCGTACGGTGCAGCGTGACCATGGCGCCCGCCCGGCGGCCGAGGTCGCGGGTGTCCACGACGAACGGCGCACGCGGGTCGAGCCGGGACAGCTGGACCTCCGGTGAGCACGACGAACCACGGCCTCCGACGAGACCGGAGCGTCAGCGTAGCCGAGGCGCTGCGCGCCCCCAAACCCACGAGCCCAGGCTCAGCGGTCCCCGATCGGCTGGAAGGGCCCGGTGTCGTCGCCGAGGGCGAACGACTCGTGCCGCTCGCGGATCTTGTCGCGGCCGCGCTGCACGGCGGACAGCGTCTTGTTGAGCGAGATCTCGAACGTGGCGAGCTTCCCGTCCACGTACTCGTCCACCTGGGCGCGGATGTCCTCGGCCTCGTCCTGCGCCTCCGCGATCAGTCGGGCCGCCTCCTGCTGGGCCTGGGCGTACACCTCGGTCTCGGTGACCAGTCGCAGCCGCTCGGCCTGGGCGACACCCACGATCCGCTCCGCCTCCGCCCGCCCCTCCTCGACCACGTGCTCACGCTCGGCCAGCAGCCGGTCGGCGAGATCGAGGTCCTGGGGCAGCAGCTCGCGCAGCTCGTCCAGGTGCGCCAGCAGCTCCCCGCGGTTGACCATGCACGACGCGGACATCGGCATCGCCCGGGCGCCCTCCACCAGGGAGACGATCTCCTCGAGCTTGTCGTGCACGTCCACCTGAGGGCTCCTCGGTCGATTCGGGGCGCTAGCGCGCGGCCAGGCGCTGGTACAGCCGTTCGGCGACGAGCTCGGGGACCAAGCCGGACACGTCACCCCCGTGAGTCGCAACCTCCTTCACCAGGCTGGACGACAGGTAACTGTAGGCGGCGTTCGTCGGCACGAACAACGTCTCCACCTCGGCGAGACGCAGGTTCATCTGGGCCATCTGCAGTTCGTAGTCGAAGTCGCTGACGGCCCGCAGGCCCTTGACGATGGCCGGGATGCCCCGGTCGCGGCAGAAGTCGACCAGCAGGCCGTGGAAGCTGTCGACCCGGACGTTCGGCCACGGCGTGGTGACCTGCTGCAGCAGCTCGATCCGCTCGTCGACGGTGAACAGCCCCTCCTTGCCCTTGTTGACCAGCACGGCGACCGTCACCTCGTCGAAGAGCTTCGCGGCGCGGCCCACGATGTCCAGGTGGCCGTTGGTCACCGGGTCGAACGATCCTGGGCAGACGACCTTGCGCACACTCACTCCTCGCTGGCGGGGTCGGCGGCGCGACCGTACCAAAGCGTCGCCTCGCCGTATCGGCGGTCCCGGTCGGCGGTGAAGCCGTCGGGCCAGGCGAGCCCGGGGTCGCGCGACGCGCGCTCGACGACGACGAGTGCGCCGTCGGCGAGCCAGCGACCGGCGCGCAGGGCGGACAGCACGGCGCTCACCTCGTCCGCCGGAACCCCGTACGGCGGGTCCAGGCACGCCACGTCGTACGGCGGCCCGGGGCACGCCTGCCCGAGCAGCTGCTCGACCCGGCCCGCGGACACCTCGGCACCGGGGAGTCCAACGGCGGCGACGTTGGCCCGCACCGCCGCGAGCGCCCGCTGGTCGGAGTCGACGAGCAGCACGGCCTCGGCCCCTCGGCTGAGCGCCTCCAGGCCGACCGCGCCCGATCCCGCGTACAGGTCGAGCACCCGCCGCCCCCGCAGCGTGCCCAGCAGCGCCTCGAGCGTGGAGAACAGGCCCTCGCGGGCCCGGTCGGACGTCGGGCGGGTCGCCGAGCCGGGCGGCACCGCCAGGCGTCGGCCTCGGGCCAGGCCAGCGACGATCCGCGTCACGCCTTCTCCAGGTACTCGGCCCGTTCGGCGTCGACCAGCGACGCGACCGCCGCGCGCAGCACGTCGTGCTCGCTGAGCTCGGGGTCCGCGGCGACCAGGGCCGAGGCAGCCCCGCGGGCCCTGACGATGACCTCCTCGTCCCGCAACACCGACAGCAGGCGCAACGACGAGCGGCGGCCGTGCTGGGTCGCCCCCAGCACGTCGCCCTCCCGTCGCTGCTCCAGGTCCAGCCGGGCCAGCTCGAAGCCGTCCAGCGTGGCGGCCACCGCGGACAGGCGCTCGGCGGCCGGGCTGTCGTCGGGGACGTCGGTCACCAGCAGGCACAGGCCGGGCGCCGAGCCCCGGCCGACCCGGCCGCGCAGCTGGTGCAGCTGCGACACCCCGAACCGGTCGGCGTCGAGGACGACCATCGCGGTCGCGTTGGGCACGTCGACCCCGACCTCCACGACGGTCGTCGCGACCAGGACGTCGACCTCGCCGGCGGCGAACCGCCGCATCGCGTCGTCCTTCTGGTCCGCCGGCAGCCGGCCGTGCAGGACGGCCAGTCGCAGTCCGGACAGGGGGCCCTCGGCCAGCGTCGGTGCCACCTCCAGGACCGCCAGGGGCGGCCGGCCCGGCGTGGCCGAGCCTGGGCCCTCCGTGGCGGCCACCGCCTCCAGCCCGTCGTCGCCCTGAGCGTCACCGATGCGCGGGCACACGACGTACGCCTGGTGCCCCGCGGCGACCTCCTCCCGCAGCCGATGCCACGCCCGTTCGAGGAAGTGCGGCTTCTCCCCCGCAGGCACGACGTGCGTACTGATCGGTGAACGGCCGGCGGGCAGCTCGCGCAACGTCGAGGTCTCCAGGTCCCCGAAGACGGTCATCGCGACCGTTCGCGGGATCGGGGTCGCGGTCATCACCAGAACGTGGGGGGGCTTGGCGCCCTTCGCGGCCAGTGCCGCACGCTGCTCCACCCCGAAGCGGTGCTGCTCGTCGACGACCACCAGACCCAGGTCGAAGAACTCGACGTGCTCCTGCAGGAGCGCATGGGTACCCACGACGATGCCGGCCGTGCCGCTCGTGACGTCCAGCAGCGCCTGACGGCGGGCTGCGGACCCCTGGGATCCGGTCAGCAGCGCCACCCGGGTGCCGGTGTCCGAGCCGCCGAGCAGTCCGCGCTCCGCCAGCGGTCCCAGGAGCTCGGTGATCGAGCGGTGGTGCTGCTGGGCCAGCACCTCGGTGGGCGCGAGCAGCGCGGCCTGACCGCCGGCGTCGACGACCGCGAGCATGGCGCGGACGGCGACCACGGTCTTGCCCGACCCGACCTCGCCCTGCAGCAGCCGGTGCATCGGGTGGGTCCGGGCCAGCTCGGCGGCGAGCACCTCACCGATCGTTCGCTGGCCGTCGGTCAGCGTGAACGGCAGGCGGGCGTCGAACGCGTCGAGCAGCCCGCCCTCGCCGGCGATCCGAGGAACGGCCGGCAGCGCCGCGGACGCGGCGCGCCGACGGGCCAGCTCGACCTGCAGGACGAAGGCCTCCTCGAACACCAGCCGCTCGCGGGCCCGGGCCACATCGCTGCGGGCTGCCGGCCGGTGCACGAGCCGGAACGCCTCGCCCAGGCCCACCAGCCCGAGATCCCTGCGGACCTCGTCCGGCAGCGGGTCGGGCACGTCCCCGATGACGTCCAGCGCCGCCTGCACGCACTTGGCCACCCGCCAGGACGGCAGAGCGGCCGACGCCGGGTAGACCGGGATCAGCGACCCCGCGAACGTCATCGCCGCCTCCGCGGCGTCCGGTGCTTCCTCGTCGTCGGCGGAGTCCGCGACGAGCACGTAGTCGGGGTGCGCCAGCTGCCGCTTGCGGTTGAAGACGCCGACCTTGCCCGAGAACAGCCCTCGGCGGCCGACCCGCAGGTCGCGCTGCCGCCAGGCCTGGTTGAAGAAGGTGAGCGTGAGCTCGCCTCGGCCGTCGGTCACGACGACCTCCAGCACGGTGCCCTTGCGCTGTTTCATCGCCCGAGCCTTCACCGAGGCCACCTCGGCCATCACGGTGACGTGCTCGTCCACCTGCAGCGAGTCGAGGTCGGTCAGCTCGCCACGCTCGGCGTAACGGCGCGGGTAGTGCCGGAGCAGGTCGCCGACCGTCTCGATCGCCAGGTCGTTGCCCAGGGCGCGAGCGGTCCGGTCGCCGATGAGCGCGCCCACCGGCTGGTCGATGAGGGCGGGCTTCACTCGACCCCGAGGAGCACCGGGTAGTGCTCCTGCCCGCCATCGAAGACCCCGACCTCGACCTCCCGGTGGGAGCGCCGCAGGTGCTCCTCCAGGGCCGGCCCGAGGCCCGGTGGCGCGTCCATGCCGAGGACGACGGTCACCAGCTCGCCGCCGCCGGCGAGCATCCGGTCCAGCAGGCTGCGGGCCACGTCCTCGACGTCGGACCCGATGAACGCCACGTCGTCGTCCAGAAGGCCGAGGACGTCGCCGGCCCGGCAGACTCCGACGGAGGTGAGCGCCTCACGGGACGCGTGGGTGATCTCGCCGTGCCGGGTCGCCCGGGCCGCCGACGCCATGGCGACGACGTCGTCCTCGAACCGGCGGCCGGCGTCGTGGACGGCCAGCGCGGCCAGCACCTGCACCGACGCCCGGCTGGGCACGACCGCGACGCGCAGCCCGGCGGCCCGGGCGTACTCGGCCGCAGCCTCGGCCACCGGCAGCGTGTCGCGGTCGTTGGGCAGGACGACGACCTCGCCCGCGTGCGCGGTCTGGATGGCCTCCAGCACCTCCCGCGTCGACGGGCGGTGTCCGGGACCGCCGCGCACGACGGTGGCCCCGGCCTCGGCCGCGAGCAGCGCGATGCCCTCACCGGGGGCGAGCGCCACGACGGCGCGCGTGCCACCGTCGCGCCCGGCCCGTTGGTGGGCGACCTGCTCACCGAAATGGCTCACCCGGATCCGATACGGCCGTCCGCAGCGGATGCCCGCCTCGATGGCCGCCCCGACGTCGTCGACATGGACGTGGACGTTCCACAGCCCGTCGCCGCCGACGACCAGCAGCGAGTCACCCAACGGCTCCAGCTCGCCGCGCAGCACCGGAAGGGCGTGGTCGTCGGCCTCGAGCAGGTACATGACCTCGAACGCCGGGCCACCGGGCCGGACCACTTCGGTCGCGACGACCCGTGGTTGGCCGGAAGGCTTGAGCGGCCCTGGGTCGACGCGCTCCCCGGTGACCACCTGCACCAGGGCGTCCAGGACGACGGTCAGCCCGCGGCCCCCGGCGTCGACGACCCCCGCCCGCCGCAGCGCCTCCAGCTGCTCGGGGGTCCGCTCCAGCGCCTCGTGGGCACCGCGCGCGGCGGCCCGCGCGACGTCGTCCAGCCGGTCCGAGGCCTCGGCCTCGGCGGCCTCCGCCGCCCCCCGCATGACGGTGAGGATCGTGCCCTCGACCGGATGGGCCACCGCCTGGTAGCCCGCCTCGCTCGCCCGACGCAGGCTCGCGCGCAGCAGGCCGGACGGACCGGTCGGGCCGCCGGCGAGCAGGACCTCGGCGGCTCCACGGATGATCTGGCTGAGGATCACCCCCGAGTTGCCCCTGGCGCCGAGCAGGACGCCGTGGGTCACCGCCCGGATCGTGCGCGGCAGGTCGCCGTCGGCGGGGCGGGACCGCAGCTCCTCCACGGCCGACTCGATCGTGAGGAAGAGGTTGGTGCCGGTGTCGCCGTCCGGCACGGGGAAGACGTTGAGGGCGTCGATCTCCTCACGGGCCGCCCCGAGGCGGGCCAGGCACTCCTCGCACCAGGCGCGGACGGCTGCCGCGTCCAGCGCCTGAGCCGCCACCCACTCCGTCGCCACCGTGACCTCCGTCGCCGCTGTCCGGGCGAGCGTAACCGGGCGAGCCCGCGCGGTTCGCCAACCAGCGCGGGGTTCCGGTAGCCTGCGGGGGTCGCCCGGGGTGTCCCGGGCCCTCGGCGCCGGCCCGGCGCCTGAGCGAGGCACCGAACCACCTGGGACTGGGGAGCGTCGACCGTGGCTGCCAACTGCGACGTGTGCGGCAAGGGGCCGGGTTTCGGCAACAGCATCTCCCACTCCCACCGGCGCACCCCCCGCCGCTGGAACCCCAACATCCAGACGGTCCGGGCGATGGTCGGCCGCACGCCGAAGAAGCTCAACGTCTGCACGTCCTGCCTGAAGGCCGGCAAAGTCACCCGCTGACTGACCGGCTCGGCCGGCACCCGCTGTATCGCCGGAGCTTGCTCCAGCCTCTCTCTCGACAGGGAGGAGGCGGCTGATGAACCCAGACGGCGACACCGCGACGTACGGCGGCCTGCTCCTGCGCTTCCGTGCGGTCAAGGCCGCGATGCGGCTGGACGGGATGACCGTCACCATGGAGTCGATCCGGGTGTGGCGGGCCGAGCTCGGGCTGTGACCGACCCGGTCAGCGGTCGAAGTGCCGCCAGCCGCCCGGACCCTCGTACGCTGCCCCGTCGACCCGGACGCCCTCGCCCTCGTGGACCTGACCGACCACGGTCCAGCCGCTCGGCGCCCCCGGCATCGGCGGGAAGGTCGCCGCCAGCGCATGGTCCTCGCCGCCCGTGAGCACCCACTCCAGCGGGTCCCGGCCGAGTGCGGCCGCGGCGTCGCGCAGCGGGTCGGCCACGACGAGCGCCGACGTGGAGAGGTCGACGCGGACGCCCGACGCCTCGGCGACGTGCGCCAGGTCGGCGACCAGCCCGTCGGAGACGTCGATCATCGCGCTGGCACCGTGCCCTGCGGCTCTCGCCCCCTCGCCGTAGGGCGGATGCGGGCGGCGGTGCGCCTCGACCAGGATCCGCGGCGAGCGGAACCCCCTGGACAGCACGGCCAGTCCCGCCGCGGACCAGCCCAGCCGGCCGGTGACGGCGACGACGTCGCCCGGCTGAGCGCCTCCGCGTGTCACGGGTGCCCGGCCCTCGGTCGTCCCCAAGGCGGTCACCGAGACCACCAGCCGCTCCGAGGCGACCACGTCCCCCCCGACCACAGCGGCCCCGACCAGGCTCGCCTCCGCGGCCAGCCCGTCGGCCAGGGCGAGCACCCAGGCGGTCGGCAGGTCCGGGGGTGCGGCCAGCCCGACGAGCAGCGCGGTGGGGCGAGCGCCCATCGCCTCGATGTCGGCCAGGTTCTGCGCCGCGGCCTTGTGCCCGACGTCCTCGGCCGAGGACCAGTCCCGACGGAAGTGCACGCCGTCGACCAGCAGGTCGGTGCTCGCCACCACCTGCCGGTCGGGTGCGCGGACGACGGCGGCGTCGTCACCCGGTCCGAGGATCACCTCCGCGGTGGTCGGCAGGCGCGCGATCAACGCCTTGATCAAGGGGAACTCGCCGAGTTGTCCGACCGTCGCCGGCTGCCCGCTGCCACTCCCGCTGATCGCCACTCACCCCCTGACGCGATAGCCTCCGTGACATCAGCCAGACGTCCTCGGGAGGCACGATCGTGGTGGTCCAGGCCTACATCCTCATCCAGACCGAGGTCGGCAAGGCGGCAGACGTGGCCGGCGAGATCGCCCAGATTCCCGGGGTGACCATGGCCGAGGACGTGACCGGGCCCTACGACGTGATCGTGCGGGCCGAGGCGAGCAGCGTCGACGAGCTGGGCAAGCTGGTCGTGGCCAAGGTCCAGGCGGTCCCCGGCATCACCCGGACGCTCACCTGCCCGGTCGTCCACCTCTGACCCACCGCCGGCGTCCGGCGCTCCTCACGGTCGTTGCGCTGGGCGTCCTCCCGGGAGTCACCGGCTGCGGCTCCCCCGCGGTCCCCGTCGACCCGGCCCAGCCGCAGGGCCCGGCGGCCGCCGCCTGCGCCGCGCTGGCCGGTCGCCTGCCCCAGGTGCTGGACGGCCACCAGCGCCGCCCGACGCGTCCGTCGTCGAGCACGACCGCGGCCTGGGGGGACCCAGCGATCGAGCTGCGCTGCGGGGTGCCACGCCCGAGCGCGCTCACCAGCACGTCGGACCTCAGCGTCGTCAACGACGTCGCCTGGCTGGCCGAGCCGCTGACTCGGGGGTGGCGGTTCACGACGACGGGACGGGTGGCCTACGTCGAGGTCAGCGTCCCCGACGCCTACCGGCCGGAGGTCAACCCGCTGGTCGACCTGGCGTCGGCCGTGACGGCTGCGGTGCCCGCGCAGGACTGACCCGCGTCAGCGCAGCGCGCCCCGTCGCTTGCGCAAGGCCGACCGGACCAGCCGGTCCACCAGGGCGGGGTAGTCGACACCGGTGGCCGCCCACAAGCGCGGGAACATCGACACGGGGGTGAAGCCGGGGATCGTGTTGACCTCGTTGAGTACCACCGACCCGTCCGGGCACAGGAAGAAGTCGACCCGGGCGAATCCCTCACAGCCCAGCGCAGCGAAGGCCGCGCGGGCCAGCGAACGCACGCGCTCGGCGGTCTCCGCCGGGATGTCGGCCGGCACGTCCAGCTCGGTGACGTCGTCGAGGTACTTCGCCGAGAAGTCGTAGAACTCGTGGTCGCCGTGGACCCGGATCTCTCCGCACACGCTCGCCTCCGTGCCGAGGCCGTCGGCCGCCTCCAGCACCCCGCACTCGATCTCGCGGCCGGCGATCCCCTGCTCGACGACGACCTTGGGGTCGTGGACCCGGGCGGCCTCGACGGCGAGCCGCAGGTCGGCCCAGTCGGCGACCTTGCTGATGCCGACGCTGGAACCCGCCCTCGAGGGCTTGACGAACACCGGCAGCGCAAGGTGGTCGCGGACCCGGGTGAGCGCGGCTGTGGCGTCCGCCGTCCATTCGCGGTCGGTCAGCGCGACGTGGGGGCCCACCGGCAGCCCGGCCGCGGCCAGCACCACCTTCATCACGGCCTTGTCCATCGCCAAGGCGGACGCGAGCACGCCCGATCCGACGTACGGCACTCCGGCGAGCTCGAGCAGGCCCTGGATCGTGCCGTCCTCGCCGTAGGGCCCGTGCAGGAGGGGGAACACCACGTCCACGTCGCCGAGCGCGCGGGGGACCTGCCCGGGCTCGCTGACCACCAGACCCTGCGAGGTCGGGTCGCCCGCGAGCACGACGGTCGACGAGGCGGCGTCGACCTCCGGCAACCGGCCGCCCGTGATCGCCAGGCGCTGCGGCTCGTCTGCCGCGAGCACCCAGCGGCCCTGCGGGGTGATGCCCACCGGGACGACGTCGTAGCAGGACCGGTCGATCGCCGACAGCACGCTGCCGGCGCTGACGCAGGAGATCGAGTGCTCGCTGCTCCGACCGCCGAAGACGATCGCCACCGTGGGTCGGCGGGACGCGGGGTCGTCTCCCACCGGCTGGCTCACCCGAGGGACCCTACCGGCCGCGATACTGGGCGCCGTGGACGCCACCGCCGAGCACGGACCGTCGTACGCCCCCGCGACCCAGGCGGTGGTGGCCGGACGCCCGCCCCGTGACCCGGACGCCCCGCTCGGCCCTCCCGTCACGTTCGCGTCGACCTACCACGCCGGCGGCGAGGTCGAGTACGGCCGCTACGGGAACCCCACGTGGACGGCGTTCGAGGAGGCGCTCGGCGTGCTCGAGGGCGGCCGCTGCCTGGCCTTCGCCTCCGGCCTCGCCGCGGTCTCGGCAGCGCTGTCCCTGCTGCCGGAGCGGGCGACCGTCGTCGCCCCCGACAACGCCTACTCCGGAACCAGGGCGCTGCTCGCCGAGCGGGTCGAGCAGGGCCGGCTGGCGGTCCGCCGGGTCGACATCGCCGATCCCTCGGCGGTGGCCGGGGCCGTGCCGGGCGCCGACCTGGTGTGGCTGGAGTCGCCCACGAACCCGCGGCTGGACGTCGCTGACATCGCCGCGGCGGCCACGGCCGCCCGCGCCGCCCGGGCGCTGCTCGTCGTCGACAACACGTTCGCCACGCCGCTCGTCCAGCGCCCCCTGGACCTCGGCGCGGACCTCGTCGTGCACAGCGTGACGAAGGTCCTGGCCGGACACTCCGACGTCCTGCTCGGGGCGGTCGTCGCCCGCGAGCCCGCCCTCCTGGCGCGCCTCGACAACCACCGACGCCTGCACGGTGCGATTCCCGGTCCGATGGAGGCGTGGCTGGCGCTGCGCGGGATGCGCACGCTGGCTCTGCGGGTCGATCGGGCCGCAGCCAACGCGCGGGAGCTCGCCCGACGTCTGGCCACCCACCCCGCCGTGTCGCTCGTCCGCGACCCCGGGTCGGGGACGATGATCGCGGTCGAGCTGGAGGGGGGCGCTGCGGCGGCCGACGCCGTGGCCGCGGCGGTCCGGCTCTGGGTGCATGCCACCAGCCTGGGCGGGGTCGAGTCCAGCCTGGAACGGCGCCGCCGGTGGCCGGGCGAGGCCGAGGTGGTGGACCCGAGCCTGCTGCGGCTGTCCGTCGGCATCGAGGACCTCGAGGACCTGTGGGCGGACCTGCGCCAGGCCCTGGACGGCACCTGACGAGCCGCCGGGCGCCCGTCAGCGCGCGGCTTGCTCCGACTTCGCGCCGCGGCTCATCAGCGCGGCGACGATCTCCCCCGGAGGGCATCCCTCGTGGATCGCCCGGACGACCTGCTCCGTGATCGGCATCTCCACGCCTCTGGCCCGGGACATCTCGAGGATGGGTCGGGCGGACTTGACCCCCTCACAGGTCTGCCTCGCCTCGGCGGTGGCCTCCTCCAGGGTCAGCCCGCGGCCGAGGGCGACGCCGACGGTTCGGTTGCGAGACAGCGGCGACGAGCAGGTGGCAATGAGATCGCCGAGCCCCGCCAGGCCGGCGAAGGTGAGCGGCTCGGCGCCCATCGCCACGCCGAGCCTGGTCATCTCGGCCAGCCCCCGGGTGATGAGCGACGCCTGGGCGTTCTCGCCGAAGCCCATGCCGACCGCGATCCCGTTCGCCAGCGCGATCACGTTCTTGACGGCCCCCCCGAGCTCGGCACCGATCACGTCGGTGTTGGTGTACGGCCGGAAGTAGTCGGTCAGGCACGCCTGCTGCAGGCGCGCAGCGTGCTCGGTGCTCGTGCACGCGACCACTGTCGCAGCGGGTTGGCGCTGCATGATCTCGCGGGCCAGGTTCGGCCCGGACACCACGGCGACCTGCTCCGCCGGGACGTCGGCCACCTCGCGCACCACCTCGCTCATCCGCTCACCCGTGCCCAGCTCGATCCCCTTCATCAGGCTGACGTAGACGGCCGTCTCAGGGACGAACGGCAACCAGCGGGCCAGGTTCTCCCGCAGCGTCTGCGACGGGATCGCCAGGACCACGAAGTCGGCGGCGTCCATCGCGGCCGCCGGGTCGGTCGTGGCGTGGATCGACGGCGGCAGGCCGATCCCCGGGTGGTAGCGCGGGTTCTCGTGGGCGCTGTCGATCTGCTCGGCCAGCACGGGGTCCTTGGCCCACATCGTCACGTCGGTGCCGGCGTCGGCGAGCACCGAGGCGAAGGCGGTCCCCCACGAGCCGCTGCCCATGACGGCTGCACGTGTCATCTCTGCCTCCGGTGTCGACGCGGTTCGTCGTCCAGCCGCTCGTAGGGGAGCTTCGGGTCGCCGAAGCGCGGCGCAGCGATCGTGCGCTGGTCGAATGGCTCGGTCGGCGGCACCTCACCGCGCAGCCCGGCGACCAGCTCGGTGAGCGCCGCGATGATCCGGTCCGTGGCCTCGTCCAAGACCTCTGCCGTCAACGGTCGGCCCCTCAGGTCGTCCAGGTCGACGGGCTCCCCTGTCACCAGGTGGAAGGTCCGGCGCGGGAAGAGCCGGAACCGCCTGCTGTACGGCGCCAGGACGGCCTGCGGTCCCCACTGGGCCACCGGGATGACCGGGCAGTCCGTCGTGAGGGCGATCCGCGCCGCCCCGGTCTTGCCCCGCATCGGCCACAGCCGCGGGTCTCGGGTGATCGTCCCCTCGGGGTAGACCAGCACGGCTTCGCCTCGGCGCACCGCGTCGACGGCATCACGCAGGCTGGCCCCTGCGTCGGTCGTCTCGCGGTAGACGGGGATCTGACCGGCACCCCTCAGCAGTCGACCCACGAAGAAGACGCCGAACAGGCTCGACTTGGCCAGCGCCCTGGGCGGGCGGTCGTTGTCCCAGAGGTAGTGCGCCACGGCCAGCGGGTCGAGGTGTGAGGTGTGGTTGGCCACCACGACGATCCCGCCCGTCCGTGGCAGTCGGTCACGGTGCTGCCAGTCGCGCCGGGCGACCAGCAGCAGCAGCGGCTTGAGGACGACGACCGCCAGGCGGTACCAGAAGCCCACCCGCTTGCGCGCCACGCTCGTCCCTTCACGTCGTCGTTCCGGTCGCAGGGACCGAGTGTGACAGGCGACTGGCAGGATCGGGAGCCGTGCCGGACACCGCCTCGGACGAAGTCGGTTGGATGCTGGTCGTCCCGGTCAAGCGGCTGGCCGTCGCCAAGACCCGGCTGCGTCGCGTGGCCGGGGCACGGCGGGAGGACCTCGCGCTGGCGTTCGCCTGCGACACGGTCGCCGCAGCCCTTGCGGTTCCTCGGGTCGGCGTGGTCGTCGTCACCGACGAGCCGGTCGTGCGCGACGAGATGACGGCGCTCGGCGCGCTCGTGATCGACGACTCGCCGGCGGCCGGCCTCAACCCGGCGCTGCTGCACGGCGCCGCAGCGGCCCGGTCCGCCCGGCCTGCGGCCGGTGTCGGCGCGCTGGCGGCGGATCTGCCTGCGCTCAAACCGGCCGAGCTGGCGTCGGTGCTGGCCGAGGCGAACCGTCACCGGTGCTCGTTCGTCTGCGACGCCGAGGGGATCGGCACGACCGTCCTGCTCGCTCGCGAGCCGGCAGACTTCCAGCCCAGGTTCGGGCGCCGTTCCCGAGCCGCCCACCGCGCGAACGGCTGTGTCGAGCTGACCCTGGCCGACATCCCCAGCGTGCGGCGGGACGTCGACACGGAGGTGGACCTGCACGACGCGCAACGGCTCGGCCTCGGCCCACTGAGCCTGGCGGTGGCCGGCAGCCTCACGAGGCAGTCGCCGCTGACGTGACGACGTCCCGGCTCCCCGAAGGGAGCCGGGACGTCGTCGACGGTCCTGGGTCAGGCCTTCTTGGCCACCCGGCGAGCCGGAGCCTTCTTGGCCGGAGCCCGCTTGGCCGGAGCCTTCTTCGCGACCGCCTTGCGGACGGGCGCGGCCTTCTTCGCCACCGTCTTGCGGGCCGGGGCGGCCTTGGTCGCCACGGCCTTGCGGACGGGAGCGGCCTTCTTCGCCACCGTCTTGCGCGCCGGAGCGACCTTCTTCGCGACGGCCTTGCGGGCCGGCGCCGCCTTCTTCGCGACGGTCCGCTTGACCGGCGCCGCCTTCTTGGCGACGGCCTTCGCGGGGGCAGCCGGGCGAGCCGGCGCCTTCGCGACCTTCTTCGCGCCGCTCACGAACGCCTTGAAGTCAGCGCCCGCGCGGAACTTCGGCACGGAGGTCTTGCGCACCCGCACGGTGGCACCGGTGCGCGGGTTGCGCGCGGTGCGCGCGGCCCGCTCGACCTTCTCGAAGATGCCGAAGCCGGTGATGGCCACCTTCTCGCCTCGGGCCACCGCGTGCTGGATGGCGTCGAGGACGCCGTCGACAGCGGCCTGCGCATCCTTCTTGTTCACGCCGAGGCGTGTAGCCAGAGCGTCGACCAGCTCGGTCCTGTTCACTGCTTCCCCTCCGGGAGTCCGGGTGCCGGGCCGTTGCCCGGATCGCTACAGACGTTATTGCGTCGGGACACCCTGTGACAAACATGTCGACGTCACGAGCGCCGTTGTGTCGAAAGACCTTTCGGTCCTTACCCGCTAGGAGAGCGGGCGTACGCGAGGCAGGAACGACGGCCGGCTCTGCTCGAACCTGGTGATGTCGCTCTCGTGTCGCAGGGTCAGCCCGATGTCGTCGAGCCCCTCAAGAAGGCGCCAGCGCGTGTAGTCGTCGAGGTCGAAGCCGACGCAACGCCCGGCCCAGCTCACCTGTCGTTGCACCAGGTCGACGGTGACCTCGGTCGCCGGCTCCGCCTCGGCGACGTCCCACAACTCCTCCACCACGTCCTGCGGCAGTTCCACGGTCAAGAGCCCACCCTTGGCCGAGTTGCCCCGGAAGATGTCCGCGAACCGTGACGAGATGACCACCCGGAAACCGTGGTCCTGCAACGCCCAAACCGCGTGTTCGCGCGACGAGCCGGTGCCGAAGTCAGGGCCGGTCACGAGGATCGTCGCTCCGGTGAACTCGTGCCGGTTGAGCACGAAGTCCGGGTCGGCGCGCCAGGCCGCGAACAGCCCGTCCTCGAACCCGGTGCGAGTGACCCGCTTCAGGTAGACCGCCGGGATGATCTGGTCCGTGTCGACGTTGCTGCGCCGCAACGGCAGAACCCGACCCGGGTGCACGGTGAACGGCTGCATGCTCGCCCTCTCAGTCCAGGTCGGTCGGCGAGGCCAGCCGCCCGACGACAGCAGTGGCGGCCGCGACCTGCGGCGACACCAGGTGGGTACGCCCACCCTTGCCCTGGCGTCCCTCGAAGTTGCGGTTCGACGTCGACGCGCTGCGCTCTCCCGGGCCGAGCTGGTCGGGGTTCATGCCGAGGCACATCGAGCACCCGGCATGGCGCCATTCCGCCCCCGCGTCGACGAAGACGCGGTCCAGGCCCTCAGCCTCGGCAGCCAGCCGAACGCGCACCGAGCCCGGAACGACGAGCATCCGGACCCCGTCGGCGACCCGTCGACCACGGATGACGTCGGCGGCCGCCCGCAGGTCCTCGATCCGACCGTTGGTGCAGGAGCCGACGAACACCGTGTCGACGGCAACGTCCCTCAGCGGCGTACCGGGGTTCAGTCCCATGTACTCGAGGGCGCGCTGCGCGGCCACCTGGTCGGACTCCTGCGGGAACGACGCCGGATCCGGCACGACGCCGGACAAGGGGGATCCTTGCCCGGGATTGGTCCCCCAGGTGACGAAGGGCGAGAGGTCGGCCGCCTGGACGACGACTTCCCGGTCGAACACCGCAGCCTCGTCCGTCGCCAGGGTTCGCCACCACGCGACAGCGGCGTCCCACTCCGCGCCGGCGGGCGCGTACGGCCGTCCGTGGAGGAAGGCGAAGGTCGTCTCGTCAGGGGCGATCATCCCGGCGCGGGCCCCGGCCTCGATCGACATGTTGCAGATCGTCATCCGGGCCTCCATCGACAGCGCCCGGACGGCCTCCCCGCGGTACTCGATGACGTGACCCTGACCGCCGCCGGTGCCGATCCTCGCGATGACGGCGAGGATGAGGTCCTTCGCCGTCACGTCTGCGGGCAGCCGACCCTCGACCGTCACCGCCATGGTGCGGAACGGGCGCAGGGGCAGGGTCTGCGTGGCCAGGACGTGCTCGACCTCGCTCGTGCCGATCCCGAAGGCGAGGGCGCCGAACGCGCCGTGCGTGCTGGTGTGCGAGTCGCCGCACACGACCGTCATGCCCGGCTGGGTCAGACCCAGCTGCGGCCCCACCACGTGGACGATGCCCTGCTCGACGTCGCCCAGGCTGTGCAGCCGGACGCCGAACTCGCTGCAGTTGCGCCGCAGGGTGTCGACCTGCTCCCGGGACACCGGATCGGCGATCGGCCGGTCGATGTCCAGCGTCGGCACGTTGTGGTCCTCGGTGGCCAGGGTCAGGTCCGGCCGGCGGACGGGGCGACCCCCCGCACGCAGACCGTCGAAGGCCTGCGGGGACGTCACCTCGTGCAGCAGGTGCAGGTCGACGTAGAGCAGATCCGGCTCGCCCTGCGCCTGACGCACGACGTGCGACTCCCAGACCTTCTCGGCCAGCGTGCGTCCCATGACCTCTCCTCCACCGGCAGGCCGCGCTCGGCTTGCTTCTCACTATCCGAGACGCCAGTATCGCTCCATGGACAACTCTAGCGGAGTAGGCGTCCTTGACAAAGCGGCTGCGGTCCTGGGCGCCCTCGAGCCGGGCCCTCTCTCGCTCGCCGGTCTCGTCCAAGCCACCGGCCTCGCCCGGCCCACGGCGCACCGGCTCGCCACCGCCCTGGAGCACCACCGTCTGGTAGCCCGCGACGGTCAGGGGCGATTCATGCTCGGCCCACGGCTGGCTGAGCTGTCCGCGGCCGCAGGGGAGGACCGCCTGCTCGCATCGTCCGGACCAGTGCTGGCGTGGCTGCGCGACGTCACGGGCGAGAGCGCTCAGCTCTACCGGCGCCAGGCCGACCAACGCCTCTGCGTGGCCGCGGCCGAGCGGCTGCAGGGCCTTCGCGACAGCGTGCCGGTGGGGACGGTGCTGTCGATGCAGGCGGGATCGGCCGCGCAGGTCCTGCTGGCCTGGGAGGACCCGGACCGGATGCATCGAGGGCTGGCCGGGGCTCGCTTCACCGCGACCACGCTGGCCGCCGTGCGCCGACGGGGCTGGGCGCAGAGTGTGGCCGAGCGCGAGGCCGGCGTGGCGTCGGTCTCGGCGCCGGTGCGTGGGGCTTCGGCTCGGGTCGTGGCCGCGGTCTCGGTCTCGGGACCCATCGAGCGGCTGACGCGCACGCCTGGCCGGGTGCATGCGCCGGCCGTTCTGGCCGCCGCGCAGCGGCTCAGCGACGCCCTCACCCGCGGCTGACCTGGGCAGCACCCTCACGCTGCGAAGGCCCTCTCCCAGCGAGGAGGGGCCTTCGCAGCCAGGTAGCCCCGACGGGATTCGAACCCGCGCTACCGCCTTGAGAGGGCGGCGTGCTAGGCCGCTACACAACGGGGCCTGGTGGTGCGTCACCGGCGAGATCCACCGGCGGCCGGAATCGTACCGGAGGTCCTTCGGAGCGGACCACTCGCGCTGGGGTACCAGGACTCGAACCTAGACTAGCGGAGCCAGAATCCGCCGGGCTGCCAATTACCCCATACCCCAATGGCATGCAGGGACCTCGACCTGCTCGGCGAGGATAGCCGATCCGCCAGAGGCGCTCCAAACGCCAGGGGCCCGCTCCGGGCGGTTTCGAGACCCGCGTGCGCCGGTGCCGGGTCAGGTCAGCAGGGCCGGGAGATCCGCCAGCCCGGCGATCCGCTGGACGCCGTCCGGCGAAGGCGTGGGGTCGGCGCGTCGGTCCAGCCAGATGGCCCGTAGCCCGGCGTTCCGCGCCCCCTCGGCGTCCTCGGCCCGCTGGTCACCGACATAGACGGTGTCGCCGACCGGCACACCGAGCCGCGCACAGGCCAGTCGGAAGATGGCCGCCTCGGGCTTGCCCACCGTCACCTGGTCGACGCCGACGACGACCCGGAACCGGTCGCGCACGCCGACCCGCTCGAGCTTGGCCGACTGGTAGGCGGTGTCGACGTTGGTCACGACGCCGAGCGGCAGGCCGGCGAGGGCGTCCAGGCACGGCAGGGCGTCGTCGTGCAGCCGCCAGCCCGACTCGAACCCACGGCGGTAGGCGAGCTCCGCCACCTCGGCCGAGGCGTCGTCGAGGCGGGGTTCGTCGAGCATGGCGAGCAGGTCGTCGAAGCGGTGGCGGCGCTGCTCGGCGAAGTCGATCTCGCCACGGGTGTACCGCGCGAAGTGCCCGCCCTCGTCGGCCACCCAGCGGGCGAGCGCCCGATCGACCACAGCGGTGGACACCGGCAGGCCGCGTGAGCCGAGGAACGCCTGCAACCCCTCCCGGAACGACCGTCGGGTGTCGAGCAGGGTGTCGTCGACGTCGAACAGCACCGCCGCCGGGAGCATCGGCTCAGCCGGCCAGGGCGAGCGCGGCCCGCAGCCGACCGACGGTGACCTCCCGGCCGAGCAGCTCCATGGACTCGAACAGCGGCGGCGAGACGAGCCGACCCGTCACGGCGACCCGCACCGGCGTGAACGCGGACTTGGGCTTGAGGCCCAGCCCGTCGACCAGGGCCGAGCGCAGTCGGCTCTCTAGCTCGGTAGCCGTCCAGTGCGGGACGTCGGCGACCGACTCGGCCGCGGCACGAAGGGTCGGTGCGGCCGCCTCGCCGAGCGCCCGAGCCGCGGCCTCGGGCTCGACCGCGAAGGCGTCACCGACGAACAGGAAGCCCAGCATCCCCGCGGCCTCGCCGAGCGTCACCATCCGTTCCTGGACGAGCGGGGCCGCCGCCGCGATGAGCCGCTGCTGGTCGACCGTCGGTGGGTCGGGCACGAGCCCAGCCGCCGCGAGCGGGCCAACGAGGCGGCGGGCCAGGTCGTCGGGCGCGAGCCTGCGCAGGTGCGCGGCGTTGATCGCCTCGCACTTCTTCAGGTCGAACCGGGCCGGGTTGGCGCTGACCCGACCGAGATCGAAGGCCGCCGCCATCTCGGCGAGGGAGAAGATCTCTCGGTCCTCACCCATCGACCAGCCGAGCAGGGCGAGGTAGTTCATCAGGCCCTCGGGGAGGAACCCACGCTCCCGGTACAGGTTGAGCGACGACTGCGGATCGCGCTTGGACAGCTTGCGGTTGCCCTCACCCATCACGTACGGCAGGTGCCCGAAGCGAGGCACGGTGCCGTCGGTCACCCCGAGGCCCGCCAGCGCCTCGTACATGAAGATCTGGCGAGGGGTGGACGAGAGGAGGTCCTCGCCGCGCAGCACGTGGGTGATCGCCATCAGCGCGTCGTCGACGGGGTTGACCAGCGTGTACAGCGGCTCCCCGTTGCCCCTGACGATGACGTAGTCGGGCACGTGCTCGTGGGCGAACGTGATCGGCCCGCGCACCGAGTCGTCCCAGGACCAGTCGCGGTCGGGCATCCGCATGCGCAGCACGGGCCGCCGGCCGGAGGCGCGCAGCTCGGCCTTCTGCTGGTCGGTGAGGTCGCGGTCGTGGTTGTCGTAGCCCAGCTTGGGGTCCTCACCCCTGGCCCGTCGGCGGGCCTCGACCTCCTCCGGCGTCGAGAAGGACTCGTAGGCGTACCCGGCGGAGACCAGCCGGGCGGCGACGTCGGCGTAGACCTCCAGCCGCTGCGACTGCCGGTACGGCGCGTACGGCCCCCCGACCTCGGGGCCCTCGTCCCACTCCAGACCGGTCCAGCGCAGTGCCTCGACCAGCTGCCGGTAGCTGTCCTCGGAGTCTCGCGAGGAGTCGGTGTCCTCGATCCGGAACACGAACGTCCCGCCGGTGTGCCGGGCGTAGGCCCAGTTGAACAGGGCCGTCCGCAGCATCCCCACGTGGGGGTTGCCGGTCGGGGACGGGCAGAACCGCACCCGCACGCCGCTCGTGGTCACGCCGCCACCACCCGGTTCGTCAACGTGCCGATCCCCTCGATGGTCACGGACACCTCCTCGCCGGCCGTCAGCGGACCCACGCCGGCCGGCGTCCCGGTGAGCAGGACGTCGCCCGGGAGCAGGGTCATCACTGCGGAGACGTAGGACACCAGCTCGGCGACGCCACGCAGCAGGTCACGGGTCCGCCCCTGCTGACGCAGCTCGCCGTCGACCCTGCACTCGACGCCCAGGTCGGCGTCGGAGAGGTCGGTGACGATCCACGGGCCGAGCGGACAGAAGCTGTCGAAGCCCTTGGCCCGGGTCCACTGCCCGTCGCTGCGCTGCAGGTCGCGGGCGGTCACGTCGTTGGCGCAGGTGAGACCGAGCACCGCCTCGCGCGCCCGCTCGACGGGCACCTCGCGGACCAGCCGGCCGATGACGACGGCCAGCTCCGCCTCGTGGTGCACCTCGTCGGAGAGGGCCGGCAGCACGATGGCGTCGCCCGGGCCGACGACGGAGGTGGACGGCTTGAGGAACACGACCGGCTCCGCGGGAGCCTCGCCGCCCATCTCGCGGGCGTGCTCGGCGTAGTTCTTGCCGATGCCCACGACCTTGCTCGGCAGAACGGGCGCCAGCAGGCGGACCTCCGAGAGCGGGAAACGGGCGGTGCTCAGCTCGAAGGCTCCGAAGGGGTGGCCCTGGATCGCCGTGACGGTCGAATCGGCCGAGCCGAGCTCGCCCTCGACCACGCCGAACGCCACCTGGTCGGCGACGGAGAAGCGAGCGATGCGCACGACGGCCAGGCTACCGGCCGGTCAGACGGCGTCCCGCCCCGCTCTCAGCAGCCCGTACGCCACCGCGTCCTCCAGCGCCATCCAGGAGGCCGCGATGACGTTCTCGTGCACGCCGACCGTGTCCCACTCGGTGCTGCCGTCGGTGGTCTCCACGAGGACGCGGGTGACCGCGCTGGTGCCCTGCGAGCCCTCGAGGATGCGCACCTTGTAGTCGACCAGCTCGAGCCGTTCGAGCTCCGGGAAGGTGCGTCCCAGGGCCTTGCGCAGCGCCTGGTCCAGCGCATTGACCGGCCCGTTCCCCTCGCCGGTGGCCACGATCCGCTCGCCGCCCGCGTGCACCTTCACCGTCGCCTCGCTGAGCACGGTGCCGTCGGGCCGCTGTTCCACGATGGCCCGCCACGACTCCACGGTGAAATGGCGCCGGCGCTCACCCTGGATCTCGTCCCGCAGCAGCAGCTCGAACGACGCGTCGGCCGCCTCGAACGTCCAGCCCGCCGCCTCGAGGTCCTTGACCCGGTCGACCACCCGGCCGAGTACCGCCCGGTCGCCAGCGAGGTCGTAGCCCAGCTCCTTGCCCTTCAGCTCGATCGAGGCCCGCCCGGCCATGTCTGACACGAGCATCCGCATGTCGTTGCCCACGGCCGCGGGGTCGATGTGCTGGTACAGCGCCGGGTCGACCTTGACGGCACTGGCGTGCAGGCCCGCCTTGTGCGCGAACGCGGACAGCCCGACGTAGGGCTGGTGCTGGTTGGGGGTCACGTTGGTGACCTCGGAGACGGCGTGCGCGATCCGGGTCATCTCGCGCAGCGACCGTTCCGGCACCACGGGACGGCCGAGCTTGAGCTGGAGGTTGGCGACCACGCTGAACAGGTTGGCGTTGCCGGAACGCTCGCCGTAGCCGTTCGCGGTTCCCTGCACGTGGGTGGCCCCGGCCTCCACGGCCGCAAGGGTGTTCGCGACGGCGCAGGCCGTGTCGTCGTGGCAGTGGATGCCCACCCGGGCTCCCGTCGTCCGGACGACGTCGGCCACCACCTCAGCGAGCTGTGGCGGGAGCATCCCGCCGTTGGTGTCGCAGAGCACGACGACGTCGGCTCCCGCCTCGGCCGACACCCGCAGGACCTCCAGGGCGTACGCGCGGTTCGAGCGGTAGCCGTCGAAGAAGTGCTCGGCATCCAGGAAGACCCGTCGGCCCTCGGCCCGCAGATGCGCGACCGTGTCCCGGATCATGGCCAGGTTCTCGTCGAGCGTGGTGCGCAGTGCGAGCTCGACGTGCCGGTCGTGCGCCTTGGCCACGAGGGTGACCACGGAGGCGGCGGAGTCGCGCAGCGCGCCGACCACGGGGTCGTCGGCGGCCACCGCACCGGGCCGCCGGGTGGACCCGAACGCGCACAGCGTGGCGGTGCGCAGGGTGAGCTCGCGCTGCGCCCGGGCGAAGAACTCGGTGTCCTTGGGGTTGGCTCCCGGCCACCCGCCTTCGATGAACCCCACCCCCAGGTCGTCGAGATGCCGAGCGATCGTCAGCTTGTCCGCGACCGACAGCGCCAGGCCCTCCTGTTGGGCGCCGTCACGCAGGGTGGTGTCGTAGACGTGGAAGGCGTCGTCGACGGGAGGCATCAGCGGTCCTTGCTGCTCAACGGAAAAGGCCCCCCGCGGGTGCGGGAGGCCTGCGCGCCGGGAGGGTCACCCTGCGCGCTACTGGGTAATGACGTGACCGAGCACCCGCTCAGTGTCGCACAGCCCAGGCAGCGGCACCTGCACCGGCGGCACGGTCAGGGGCGGCGCCGTCAGGGGCGAGCGTCAGGCCGGCAGGAGGGTGTGCACCCAGCCGCGGGCGTCCGCGGCGGAGCCGGTCTGGATGTCGAGCAGGGCCTGCCTGATCCGCAGGGTGACCGGGCCCGGCTGCCCGTCCCCGACCGTCCAGTCGTGGCGGGCGGAGCGCACAGCGCCCACGGGGGTGACGACCGCGGCCGTGCCGCAGGCGAACACCTCGGTGATCGCACCGGAGCGGTTGCCGTCGAGCCAGTCCTCCGTGGAGATCCGGCCCTCCTGCGCCGACAAGCCGAGGTCCCCGGCCAGCTCCAGGATCGAGGCCCGGGTCACCCCGGGCAGCAGCGTCCCGGAGAGCGCCGGCGTGAGCAGGCGCGCCTCGTCACCCGATCCGCGGACGAAGTACAGGTTCATCCCGCCCATCTCCTCGACCCAGCGGTGCTCCACCGCGTCGAGCCACACCACCTGGTCGCAGCCCTGCTCCGCCGCGGCCGCCTGGGCCACCAGCGAGGCCGCGTAGTTGCCGGCGAACTTCGCCTCCCCGGTGCCCCCGGGGGCCGCCCGCGTGTACTCCTCCGACAGCCACACGGTGACCGGCTTGACGCCGCCCTTGAAGTAGGCGCCGGCGGGTGAGGCGATGAGCAGGAAGACGTAGGAGTCGGCCGGGCGGACGCCGAGGCCGACCTCGGTCGCGAACATGAAGGGCCGCAGGTACAGGCTCTGGTCGGCGCCCTGCGGCACCCAGGCCCGGTCCTGGGCGACGAGCGCCTCGATCGCTGCCATGAACAGCCCCTCGGGCAGCTCGGGCATCGCCAGCCGACGCGCCGACCGCTGGAATCGCCGGGCGTTCTCCAGCGGTCGGAACAGCGCCACCGACCCGTCGGGGTGCTGGTAGGCCTTGAGCCCCTCGAAGATCGCCTGACCGTAGTGGAAGACCATCACGGCCGGGTCGAGCGCGAGCGAGCCGTAGGGGACCAGTTCGGCGTCGTGCCACCCGCGACCCGCTGTCCAGCGGATCGTCACCATGTGGTCGGTGAAGTAGCGCCCGAAGCCGGGGTCGGCCAGCCGGGCCTCGCGCTCGGCCGCCGCGAGCGGGTGACTCGTCGGCTTCAGCTCGATCACAGCCATGCCGGAACGGTACCGTCAGCCGGCCGCCAGCGCGGCCAGAGCGTCGCCGATCTGGCGCGTGGTGCGAGGTGGGCCACCGGCGCGCCCGAGCAGGTCGGCGGCGACGGCTGACTCGACGCGGGCTGAGGCTTCGGCCAGCCCCAGGTGGTCGAGCAGCATCGCCACCGACAGGACGGTCGCCGTCGGGTCCGCCGTCCCGGTGCCGGCGATGTCCGGTGCCGACCCGTGCACCGGCTCGAACATGCTCGGGTGCGCGCCGCTGACGTCGAGGTTGCCGCTCGCCGCGAGGCCGATCCCCCCGGTCACCGCCGCAGCCAGGTCGGTGACGATGTCACCGAACAGGTTGTCCGTGACGACCACGTCGAACCGCTCCGGCGCGGTCACCAGGAAGATGGTCGCCGCGTCGACGTGCAGGTAGTCGGTCGTGACGTCGGGGAACTCCTCGGCCACGGACTCGAAGACGCGGGTCCACAGGCCGCCGGCGAACACGAGCACGTTGTTCTTGTGGATGAGGGTGAGCCGGCGACGGTCCCGACGTCGCGCCCTGGCGAACGCGTCCCGGACGACCCGCTCGACGCCGAACGCCGTGTTCACGCTCACCTCGGTGGCGATCTCCTGCGGCGTACCCCTGCGCAGGGTGCCGCCGTTCCCGACGTACGGTCCCTCGGTGCCCTCCCGGACGACGACGAAGTCGATCGCCCGGTCTCCGAGCGGGCCGGCCACCCCTGGGTAGAGCCGGGCGGGGCGCAGGTTGACGTGGTGGTCCAGGGCGAAGCGCAGCCGCAGCAGCAGCCCCCGCTCGAGGACCCCGCTGGGCACGGTCGGGTCCCCGACGGCGCCCAGCAGGATCGCGTCCTGCTCACGCAGCTCGGCCAGCACCGAGTCGGGCAGGGTCTCGCCGGTGGCGTGCCAGCGCCGGGCGCCGAGGTCGTACTCGGTGCGCTCGACGGAGGCGCCCGCCAGGGGCGCGACAGCGTCGAGCACCTTCAGCCCCTCGGCGACCACCTCGGGGCCGATCCCGTCGCCGGGCACGACGGCCAGCCTGATCGTGCGGCTCACGGCGTCAGTCGGCCAGGTCGACGGCGCGGCCGGAGTGCGCGCCGATCTCGGTGACGATGTCGGCGAGCACGGAAGCAGGCACGACCGAGTCCACGGTGAGCGCCATGAGGGCGTGCCCACCCTTCTCGTCGCGGCTCACCTGCATGCCGCCGATGTTCACCCGGGCGTCGCCGAGTAGCCGGCCGACGGCTCCCACCACACCGGGCTTGTCGTGGTAGCGGAAGAACAGCATGTGCTCGGTCGGCACCAGGTCGATGTCGAATCCGTCGACCTCGACCAGCTTCTCGACGCGTCGGGGGCCCACGAGGGTCCCCGAGACGGAGACGACCTCACCGCCTGGCATCGTCCCCCGGACGGTGAGCAGGTTGCGGTGGTCGGGGCTCTCCGCGCCGGTCACCAGGGCGACCTCGACGCCCCTCTCGCGGGCGAGCAGCGGGGCGTTGACGAACGAGACCGACTCCTCCACCACGTCGCGGAACACCCCCTTGACGGCCGCCAGCTCCAGCACGGACACGTCGTACTGCGCGATCTCCCCACGGACCTCGACGTCGACCCGGGCGGCCACCCCGCCGGCGAGGGCGGTGAAGATCCGGCCCAGCCGTTCGGCCAACGGCAGGCCGGGCCGGACGTCCTCGGCGATCGCGCCGCCCTGGACGTTGACCGCGTCGGGCACCAACTCACCCGCCAGGGCCAGCCGGACCGACCGGGCGACCGCAAGGCCGGCCTTCTCCTGCGCCTCGTCGGTGCTGGCGCCCAGGTGGGGGGTCGCCACCACGGACTCGAGGCCGAACAGCGGGCTGTCCGTGCACGGCTCGCTGGCGAACACGTCCAGGCCGGCTCCGGCGACCCGGCCCTCGACGAGCGCGTCGTAGAGCGCAGCCTCGTCGACGATGCCGCCCCGGGCGGCGTTGACGATGTGGACCGTGGGCTTGACCTTGCGCAGCGCGTCACCACCGATGAGTCCGACCGTCTCGGGGGTCTTGGGCAGGTGGACCGAGATGAAGTCGGACTCGGCCAGCAGCTCGTCGAGCGGGACCAGCCGCACGCCGATCTGGGCCGCCCGCACCGGTTGCACGTAGGGGTCATAGGCGATGACCCGCATGCCGAACCCGGAGAGCCGCTGCGCCACCAGCACCCCGATCCGGCCCAGCCCCACCACGCCGACGACCTTGTCCTGCAGCTCCACCCCGGTGTACCTCGACCGCTTCCACTCCCCGCCACGAAGGGCCGCGCTGGCGGGCGCGATGTGCCGGGCGGAGGCGATCAGCAGGCCCACCGCCAGCTCGGCGGCGCTGACGATGTTCGACTGGGGGGCGTTGACCACCATGACGCCGGCCTGGGTGGCCGCCGGGACGTCGACGTTGTCCAGGCCGACCCCGGCCCGGGCGATGACGGTGAGCCGCTTGGCCACACCGATCGCCTCGGCGTCCATGCGGGTGGCGCTGCGGACGAGCACGGCGTCGACGTCGACGAGCGCGGCCAGCAGCTCGGCCCGGTCGGCGCCGTCGCAGGAGCGGATCTCGAAGTCCGGTCCGAGCGCCTCGACGGTGGCGGGAGACAGCTCCTCGGCGATCAGGACGACCGGCTTGCTCACG
>DAIRVJ010000011.1:16522-27178 GCA_036802895.1 Candidatus Nanopelagicales bacterium | reverse complement strand
CTCGACGGTGGCGGGAGACAGCTCCTCGGCGATCAGGACGACCGGCTTGCTCACGACAACCCACGCTCTCAGGGTTCGGGACGATGGTCGACGACCGCCTTACTCTACCGGCGGCTTGTGAAGGGCTTCACAAGGGACGCGCGCCCACGCCCCGCTGGTGACGTGCCCGTTTTGTCCGTCGGCCGATCGGTCAATCTGCGCCACCAGCCGGTCACTCTCGGTCACGAACGGCCGGTCGGACGCGTTCCCGCCCCTACCGTGAATCCGGGACCTCACCGGGTCCCGCGGGGGAGGGGACGCACGTGCGGATCAGCACCAGGGGGGCGGCGCTGGCCGTCATCGCATCGATCCTGTCGACCACGACCGTCCTGGTCGCGTCGCCGGCGGCCCGGGCGGACGCCGACGTCCACCGGGGCACCGTCTCCGCGCGTCCGGTCGACCGGGGGATCCACGTCGTCGACGGTGTCGTGCACTCGATCGCCCAGGTCGGGTCGACCGTCGTGCTCGGCGGCACGTTCACCCAGGTCGGTCCGGGACTGTCCGGCGCGGCCGGAGTGGTCGACGTCGCTGTGGCTCGGTTCCGAGCCGGTGTCCCCGCCATCGACGGCGTCGTGCGGGCCTCGGTCGCCGACGGATCGGGCGGCTGGATCGTCGGTGGCACGTTCAGCACGGTCGGGGCAGTGACCCGCACCGGTCTGGCCCGGCTGGACGCCACAGGGGCGCTGACGGCATGGGGGCCGCAGGTCGACGGTTCGGTCCACTCCCTCCTCGTCTCCGCCGGAGCGCTGTACGTGGGTGGCGACTTCAGCACGGTGGGCGGCATCCCGGCGGCCGGCCTGGCCAAGGTCGACCTGGACTCCGGCTCGCTGGTCTGGGGGGTCGGCCTCGTGGGAGGCGCGCGCGCCCTCGCCGTGTCGGCGGACGGCTCGCGCCTGTTCGTGGGTGGGACCTTCAGCCGCGTGTCCGGCGTGTTGCGCAGCCGGCTGGCCGCGGTCTCCACCGCCGACGGTGCGCTCGACCCCACCTTCGTGCCCGGCCCGGTCAACCAGACCGTCACCCAGCTCGTCACGGTGGGATCGGCGCTCTACCTGGGTGGCGACTTCACCAAGGTCGGCGGGCTGACCCGTCTGCACCTGGCCCGCGTCGACAGCCTCACCGGGGCGCTCGACAGCTTCGTCGTACCAGTCAACGGCCGAGTGACGGCCATGGTGGCCGATCCCACCGGCACCCGGCTCTACCTCGGCGGCGGGTTCGCCACGGTGGGCGGGCTCGCGCGACCGAAGCTGGCGGTGGTCACCCTGACGACGGCGACCGTGGGCACCCTCTCACTGGCGGGGTCGACCGGCGGCGACGTCGAGGCCATCGCGCTCGACGGCGCCAGCGCGCTGACCATCGCCGGCGGGTTCACGCTGCAACCGGAGCGGACCAAGCCCGCCGTGCTCGCCCGAGTGGACCTCGGGACCGGCGCCACGACCAGCGTGGTCCCCTACCCTGCCACGCCGCGATCCCTCTCCCGCGCGCCCGCCACGGGTGCCAGCCGAGCCCTCACCGTGGCCCGGGCGGGCGGCGACCTCTTCGTCGGTGGGGACTTCTCCGACTACGGCGTGGTGGCTCGGTCGCACCTGGCCGCCTACGACCTGGCCACCGGAGCGCTGCGGCGGGACTTCGACCCGGCCCCCGACGGCGAGAACGTCGCAAGCGTCAAGGGGTCCGCCGACGGCACCGCGGTCTTCGTGGGGGGCTCCTTCGACGCGATCGGCGGAGTCGCCCGGCACAACCTGGCGAAGGTGTCGGTCGTGGACGGCACGGTCGACCGCGTCTTCGCCCCCGTGCTCGACTCCTATGCGAAGGACATGGCGGTGCGCCCCGACGGCTCCGCCCTCTACGTGGGTGGCAACTTCGCCATGGTCAACGGCGTTCCGACGTCGAAGCTCACGGCACTCGACCCGGTGACCGGGGGCATCCTGGCCGGGTTCCAGATGCCGCTCACCGAGCCGACGAACGACGTGTCCGAGGGCGGCGCCCGGGCGCTCGCCCTCTCCCCCGACTCGAGCCGGCTCATGGTCATCGGCAACTTCCGCCGGGTGGCCGGTGTCGAGCGACCGCTCATCGCCCAGATCGACGTGTCGGACCACACCGCCACGGTCACCGACTGGCGCACGTCGCTCTACGACCAGGGCTGCGCGCGCTCCCGGGTGGGCTGGATGCGCGACGTCGACGTGTCGCCGGACGGATCGACCGCTTACGTCGTGAGCTCGGGGCACTTCTACTACCCGGCCTGCGACACCGTGAACGCCTTCCCGATGGTGCCCGGGGGCGACGTCCAGCCGACCTGGTCGACCAAGATCGGCGACACGATCGAGGCCGTCGCCGCCACCGGTGACACGGTCTACATCGGTGGTCACTTCCGGTACATCGAGACCGAGACGCGGACCCAGCGCCGGTTCCAGCTGGCCGCCCTCGATCCGTCGACCGGCGCCGCGCTCAACTGGGACCCCAACGCCGGCGGGTTCCTCGGCGTCAAGGTCGTGGAGTCCGAGCCCGCAGGGGTCTTCGTGGGCTCCGACGGCGACGCGATCGGCGGAGTGGCCCACGGCCGGATCGGCCTGTTCGCGTCACCCTCTCCCGGCATCGACCTGCGCAAGACGACCAGCACCCCGTGGGTGCCCACGCCGGGCGCGACCGTCACGTTCACGGTGCGCGTGGTCAACACGTTCACCGACCGCCCAGTCACCCTCACCGCGCTGGACGACCAGCGACTCGGCTCGCTCGCCGGGAGGGGCACCTGCTCGTTGCCCCAGACCATCGCCGCGAACGGCACCTACGCATGCGTCGTCACGGACCCGGTCTCAGGCTCGGCGCTCACCGAGGTCGCGTCTGCCCTCACCGCGACCGCGACCGACGGCTCCCAGCAGGTGTCGGACACCGACACCTCGACGGTGGCGCTGCTCTCGGGCGTTCCGGTCCTGCGGATGCGCAGCTCCGTCGTGCCTTCGACGGTTCCGTTCCCGCAGGGCGACGTCGGGTTCGGGCTGACCGTGATGAACCTGTCCCTGACCCAGCCGGTCACGCTGACCGCCCTGACCAGCCCGACCTACGGCACCCTGACGTCGGCCTGCGGCCTGCCGGTGACCGTGCAGCCCAACCGGCTGCTCTCGTGCCACCTGACCCGGCCGGTGTCCGGCGACGTGGGCGCGCGGCCCAGCATCTCGTTCTCGGTCACCGGTTCCTCAGCCCAGGGCGCCCAGTACGCGTCCGCCTCGTCCACCGTCACGATCGCCCCGCCGCCGGCCGGGACGCCGGTGGCACTGGTGGTCGCCGACCCCGCGCTGCTGACCCCGTCGGAGGCGAAGCTCAAGACCCGCCTGGACCCGTCGTACGACGTCCACGTGGTCGACGACGGCGCCGTGACGCCTGAGCTCGTCGCGGGCATGTCCGTCGTCGTGCTTGGCGGCTCGGTCGACGAGAGCTCGGTCGGGGCCCTGCGCACGGTCGCGACCCCCATGCTGGTGACCCGCAACCGGCTGCTCGACGAGCTGGCCATGGCGCCAGCGGCCGACCAGGGACAGGTGACCGGCACCACGGTCGGCGTCAGCACACCCGTGCACCCACTGGCGGCGACGCTGACCGGAACGGTCACGGTCAACAACAGCGCGAAGCTCCTCTACTGGGGCCGGCCGGCGCCGGCGGCCACGGTGATCGCGGAGGCCGGCCCGGGCCAGCCCGTGCTCTTCGCCTACCGTCCTGCCGCCACGCTGACCGACGGGAGCGCGGCCGCGGAGTGCCGCGTGTACTGGTCGGCCGCGCAGGCCACCAGCTGGACCGCGCAGGCCGGGGTGCTGTTCGACCGCGCAGTCGCGTACGCGGCAGCCGGCTGCGGGCGCAACATGCTCTGGACCGCGATCGGCAACGGCGGCAGCACGTGGGCCGGGGACGGCACGGCGGCCACCGCCACCGGCTTGAACCAGCCCTGGGGGGTCGCCGTCAGCCCGGCCGGTGAGGTCTACGTGGCCGACCTGGGCGCCCACGCGGTCCGCAAGCTGACCGCGGCGGGAACCATGGTGACCGTCGCCGGTACCGGGAGCGCCGGCTTCTCCGGCGATGGGGGGCCGGCCACCGCGGCGCGGCTCAGCTCGCCGGCCCGCGTGGCCTTCGACGCCGCCGGCGCCCTCTACATCGCGGACTCGGGCAACAACCGGATCCGCAGGGTGTCCCCCTCGGGCACGATCAGCACGGTCGCGGGCACGGGCTCGGCCGGCTCCGGCGGCGACGGGGGCCAGGCCACCTCGGCCCAGCTGCGGACGCCGTTCGACGTGACCGTGGCGAGCGACGGCACGCTGTACATCGCCGACCGCGGCAACAACAAGGTGCGCAAGGTCGCCCCCACCGGGGTCATCACGACGGTCGCCGGCACGGGGAGCAGCGGGTACAACGGCGACGGCATCCGCGCCACGTCCGCCCGCCTCACCTCGCCCTTCTCGGTGGCCCTGGGTCCCGACGGCACGCTCTACGTCGCCGACTACGACAACGAGCGGGTGCGCGCCGTCGACCCCTTCGGGTACATCTCGACGGTCGCCGGCACCGGGGTCGCCACCGCGGCCGGTGACGGCGGCCTGGCCACCGATGCCGGCCTGCACAAGCCCGCCCACGTCGTCGCGCTGCCCAACGGCGACCTGCTGATCAGCGAGGTCAACAACAACCGCGTGCGCAAGGTGCACGACGGCCTGATCGAGACCTTGGCCGGGACGGGTCAGTTCGGCTACGTCGGCGACGGTGGACCGCCGATCTACTCGACCTGGCAGCGCCCGGCCGCGGTCGCGGTGGACGCCCAGGGCACCCTGTGGGTGGTGGACCGCAACAACCGCCGGGTCCGCGTGGTCAACGCCAGCTGACCACGACGGGGCGGCCTCGCCCGCCGCCGGGTCAGCGTGAGGCGGTGCCTTCCGTGTAGTCGGTGTCGCCGCTGTCGACCCACGCCATCAGCTTGCGCAGCTCGCGTCCGGTCGCCTCGATGGGGTGCTGCTCGCCCTTGGCGCGCAGCGCCTTGAACTCCGGCGCCCCTGCGTCCTGGTCGGCGATGAACCGCTTGGCGAAGCTGCCGTCCTGGATGTCGGCCAGCACCGCCTTCATGTTGTCCTTGACGTGCGCGTCGATGACCCGCGGGCCGCTGACGTAGTCGCCGTACTCGGCGGTGTCGGACACCGACCAGCGCTGCTTGGCGATCCCGCCCTCGTACATCAGGTCCACGATCAGCTTGAGCTCGTGCAGGCACTCGAAGTAGGCGACCTCCGGCTGGTAGCCGGCCTCGACCAGCGTCTCGAATCCGTACTGGACCAGCTGGGACGTCCCGCCGCAGAGCACCGCCTGCTCGCCGAAGAGGTCGGTCTCGCACTCCTCGGTGAACGTCGTCTTGATCCCGCCGGCCCGCAGCCCTCCGATGGCCTTGGCGTAGGACAGGGTCAGCGGCCAGGCCGCCCCCGAGGCGTCCGCCTCGACCGCGACCAGCACGGGCACCCCGCGTCCTGCGACGAACTCGCGCCGGACGAGGTGCCCCGGGCCCTTCGGCGCCACCATGCACACGTCCACCCCGGCCGGGGGCTGGACGTACCCGAAGCGGATGTTGAACCCGTGGCCGAAGAACAGGGCGTCGCCCTCGACCAGGTTGGGGGCGATCGACTCCTGGTAGAGCGACCGCTGGGCCGGGTCCGGCGCCAGGACCATGATCAGGTCGGCCTCCTCGCACGCCTCCCCCGGGGTGACGACGCGCAGCCCCTCCGCCTCGGCCTTGGGGCGGCTCTTCGAGCCTTCCGGCAGGCCGACCCGGACGTCCACGCCCGAGTCGCGCAGGGACAGCGAGTGCGCGTGTCCCTGGCTGCCGTAGCCGAGGACGGCGACATGCCGCCCCTGCACGATCGAGAGGTCGGCGTCGTCGTCGTAGAGCATCTCGGCCACGATGGTGGGTCTCCTTCGTCGGATCGGGGTCAGGCGGTCTTCTCGGCGCGCAACGAACGATCGGTGATGGAGCGTCCACCCCGGCCCATCGCCACCATGCCGGACTGCACCAGCTCGCGGACGCCGAACGGCTCCAGCACGCGAAGCAGAGCCTCCAGCTTGTCGACGTTGCCGGTCGCCTCGATGGTCACCGCGTCAGGGGCGACGTCGACGACCTTGGCACGGAACATCTGGACGGTCTCGAGGACCTGCGACCGCGTCTCGGCGTCGGCCCGGACCTTCACCAGCAGCAGCTCGCGCTGAACGGACTGGGTGGCGTCGAGCTCGACGATCTTGAGCACGTTGACGAGCTTGTTCAGCTGCTTGGTGACCTGCTCGAGCGGCAGGTCCTCGACCGTGACCGCGATCGTCATCCGCGAGACCCCCGGATGCTCGGTCGGGCCCACGGCAAGGGACTCGATGTTGAAGCCCCGACGGGAGAACAGCCCGGCGATGCGCGCGAGGACGCCGGGCTGGTCCTCGACCAGGACCGACAGCGTGTGCCTGCTCACGTCTACTCCTCGCGATCCCAGACCGGGGCCATCCCCCGGGCGACCATGATGTCGTCGTTGCTGGTGCCGGCCGCGACCATCGGCCACACCATGGCGTCCTGGTGGACGCCGAAGTCGACGACCACTGGCTGGTCGTCGATCGCCATCGCCTTCTCGATCGTGGCGTCGACCTCGCCGGCGGAGTCGCAGCGCAGCCCCACGCATCCGTAGGCCTCGGCAAGCTTGGCGAAGTCGGGAATCCGTCGTGAGTGCAGGTCGGTGTTGGAGTACCGCTGGTTGTAGAACAGGGTCTGCCACTGGCGGACCATGCCGAGGCTGCCGTTGTTGATGACGGCCACCTTGATCGGGATGTCGTTGATCGCGCAGGTGGCGAGCTCCTGGTTGGTCATCTGGAAGCAGCCGTCGCCGTCGATCGCCCACACGGTCGAGTCGGGGAGGCCCACCTTGGCGCCCATCGCGGCGGGCACGGCGTAGCCCATCGTGCCGAGCCCGCCCGAGTTCAGCCAGCTGTTCGGCCGCTCGTAGGAGATGAACTGGGCGGCCCACATCTGGTGCTGGCCCACCCCTGCCACGTAGACCGCGTCCGGACCGGCGATGGCGCCGAGCCGCTCGATGACGTACTGCGGGGCCAGCTCACCGTCGGCCGGGATGTCGTACCCGAGCGGGTAGGTCGTGCGCAGCGACTCCAGCTGCCGCCACCAGCCGGCGTAGTCGCCCGCCCGACCGGCGCGGTGCTCGTCGCGCAACGTCGCGACCAGCTCGGTGATGACCTCGCCGACGTCGCCGACGATCGGCACGTCGGCGGCCCGGTTCTTGGAGATCTCGGCCGGGTCGATGTCGGCGTGGATCACCTTCGCGTCGGGGGCGAAGGTGGACAGCTTCCCGGTCACCCGGTCGTCGAACCGGGCCCCGAGGGTCACCAGGAGGTCGGCCTTCTGCAGCGCCCCCACCGCAGCCACCGTGCCGTGCATCCCGGGCATGCCGAGGTGGAGCGGGTGGCTGTCGGGGAACGCCCCCCTGGCCATCAGCGTCGTCACCACCGGGATCCCGGTGAGCTCGGCCAGCTGGCGCAGCTGGTCGGCGGCGCGGGCCCGGATCACCCCTCCCCCCACGTACAGGACCGGTCGACGCGACTCCAGGATCAGCCGGGCCGCCTCTCGCACCTGCTTGCCGTGCGGTTTGGAGACGGGTCGGTAGCCGGGCAGGTCCAGGGTGGCCGGCCAGGCGTACCCGGTCGCCGCCTGCAGAGCGTCCTTGGAGATGTCGACCAGCACCGGCCCGGGCCGTCCGGTCGACGCGATGTGGAACGCCTCGGCGATCGTGCGTGGGATGTCGTCGGCGTTGGTCACGAGGTAGTTGTGCTTGGTGATCGGCATCGTGATGCCGCGGATGTCCGCCTCCTGGAAGGCGTCGGTGCCGATGGCCGCGCTGGGCACCTGGCCGGTCACGGCGACGATGGGCACGGAGTCCATGTACGCGTCGGCGATCGGGGTGACCAGGTTGGTCGCACCGGGGCCGGACGTCGCCATGCACACGCCGACCCGTCCGGTCGCCGCCGCGTATCCCTCGGCGGCGTGGCCGGCCCCCTGCTCGTGGCGCACCAGGATGTGCCGCAGCCGCGAGTCGAACAGCGGGTCGTAGGCGGGCAGGATCGCCCCGCCCGGGATGCCGAAGACGACCTCGGCCCCGGCCTGCTCCAGCGCGCGGACGAGGCTCTCGGCTCCGGTGATGTGCTCGCTCATCTCACGTCTTCCTCGACGGTGGGTCCTGGGCATAAGAAAACCCCCCGGCCCCAAGGGGGCAGACGAGGGGTCGCGCGCTCGGCAGGATCAGCCGGCACGCGAACTGACTACGAGGACGCGGGTGCTCACGAGCCTCACGGTGACAGCCCGCCCGCGGTCCGTCAAGCGGACGAGACGACCGTCTCGGCATCCGGACGCCTCAGTCGCAGACCGCGCCGTAGGCGGCGGAGCCGACCAGTCGCGCGTACTTCGCCAGCACCCCCCGGGTGTAGCGCGGGGCCGGCGGAACCCACGCGGCCCGACGCCGGGCCAGCTCGGCCTCGTCGACGAGCAGGTCCAGCGTGCGCGCGGCGACGTCGAGCCGGATCCGATCACCCTCGTGGACCAGGGCGATCGGTCCGCAGTCGGCGGCCTCGGGCGCGACGTGTCCGACGCACAGGCCGGTCGTGCCGCCGGAGAACCGTCCGTCGGTCAGCAGCAGGACCTCCTTGCCCAGCCCGGCGCCCTTGATCGCCCCGGTGACGGCGAGCATCTCGCGCATCCCCGGGCCACCCTTGGGGCCCTCGTACCGGATCACCACGACGTCTCCCGCCCGGAGGGTGCCCTCCTCGAGCGCGTGCATGGCCGGCTGCTCCCGGTCGAAGACCCGAGCCGTGCCCTCGAAGACCGCGCGGTCCAGCCCGGCGGTCTTGACGACCGCGCCGTCCGGGGCGAGCGAGCCGCGCATGATCTCCAGCCCGCCGGTGGTGTGGATCGGGTTGGCGAGGGCTCGGATGATCGTGCCGTCGGGGTCGGGCGGCGCGATGCCGGCCAGGTTCTCGGCCAGCGTCCGGCCGGTCACGGTCAGGCAGTCGCCGTGCAGCAGCCCCGCGTCGAGCAGCGCGCGCATGACGACCGGGACGCCGCCGACCCGGTCGACGTCGCTCATGACGAACCGTCCGAACGGCTTGACGTCGGCGAGGTGCGGAACCCGGGCGCCGATCCGGTTGAAGTCGTCGAGCTCCAGGGGGACGTTGGCCTCGTGGGCGATGGCGAGCAGGTGCAGCACGGCGTTGGTGGAGCCGCCGAGCGCCATGACCACCGCGATGGCGTTCTCGAAGGCCTCCCGAGTGAGGATGTCGCGGGTCGTGATGCCCCGCCGCAGCAGCTCGACGACCGCCTCCCCGGAACGGCGGGCGAACCCGTCGCGCCGACGGTCGACCGCCGGGGGCGCGGCCGAGCCGGGCAGCGACATGCCCAGCGCCTCGGCCGCGCTGGCCATGGTGTTGGCCGTGTACATCCCCCCGCAGGCGCCCTCCCCCGGGCAGATCGCGCGCTCGATCGCGTCGACCTCCTCGCGTGAGATGAGGCCGCGGGCGCAGGCGCCGACCGCCTCGAACGCGTCGATGATGGTGACCTCGCGGTCCCCCACCCGACCGGGCAGGATCGAGCCGGCATAGAGGAACACGGCGGCCACGTCGAGCCGGGCCGCGGCCATCAGCATCCCGGGCTCGGACTTGTCGCAGCCGGCGAGCAGCACCCCGCCGTCCAGCCGCTCGGCCTCGAAGACGGTCTCCACCGAGTCGGCGATCACCTCGCGGGAGACCAGGGAGAAGTGCATCCCCTCGTGGCCCATCGAGATGCCGTCGGAGACAGAGATCGTTCCGAACTCCAGGGGATAGCCCCCGGCCGCGTGCACCCCTTCCTTGGCGGCGGTGGCGAGCCGAGCCAGCGACAGGTTGCAGGGCGTGATCTCGTTCCAGCTGGACGCGACGCCGATCTGCGGCTTGGCCCAGTCGTCGTCGCCCATGCCGACCGCACGGAGCATGCCCCGAGCCGCGGCCCGTTCCAAGCCGTCGGTGACGTCGCGGCTGCGGGGCTTGATGTCGGGCTGGCCGGTCATGGACGAGAGCCTAGCCAGCGCTCGGCCGCTCGCTCAGGCGAGGATCGCGGCCCGCACGCTCAGCACGTCCGGCAGGAGCACCGCTCGTGCTCAGCGCGGTGCACCGGCCACCACGTTCAGCAGCGGTTGGCCGGCAGCGAATCGACGCAGCTGCTCGGCGAGCAGCCGGTAGGCCCGCGGGAGGAACGCCGACGTGTCGCCGCCGACGTGCGGGCTGATCAGGCAGCGCGGTTGCCGCCAGAGCGGATGGTCCGGCGGCAGCGGCTCGGGGTCGGTGACGTCGAGAGCGGCGGTGAGCCGACCCGAACGGAGCTCCGCGAGCAGCGCCTCCGTGTCGACCACCGGTCCCCTCGCGACGTTGACGAGCAACGCCCCGTCGGGCAGCCGGGCCAGGAAGGCCGCGTCGACGAGCCCACGCGTGCTGTCGTCGAGCGGCACGGCCAGCACCACGACGTCAGCGGTCGGCAGCAGCCCCGGTAGCTCGGCCAGCCCGTGCACGCCGTCGCCGGGCCGCGCGGTGCGGGCCACC
>DAIRVJ010000011.1:11788-16422 GCA_036802895.1 Candidatus Nanopelagicales bacterium | reverse complement strand
CGCTGCACGCCCTCCAAGTCGCCCTGCTGCCGGCGGACCGGGCCGGCGGGCAGCCGCCAGAGGATCTCCATCGGGCGCTGCTCCGGACGGTCAACGGCATCGCGGCCGGGCGGCGGAACACCGGCTGAGGCACGATGGAGCCATGACGCGACGGTCCCAGCGCAGCGCCGCCTGGATGCTCGCCAGCGCCTTGGCGGTCACCGGCTGCGCGGGTGACCGGCCGACGCTGGTCGGTCCGGTCTCCTCGCCCGCGGCGTCGTCGGCCTCGGCACCCGCGTCGTCCGCTGCAGCGACCTCCTCCTCGTCGCCCACGGCCAGACCGGTGCCCCGTGTCGCCCTCGGCGCGACAGTGGCCACCGGGCTGGCCGTGCCGTGGGGCATGGCCTTCCTACCCGACCGGTCGGCTCTCGTGGCCCAACGGGACAACGCCCAGGTCGTCGCGGTGGCGCCGGATGGCGCTGTGACGCAGGTCGGGACGGTGCCGGGCGTGCAGCACGGCGGCGAAGGCGGGCTGCTCGGCCTCGCCGTCTCGCCCACCTTCGTCAGCGATCGGCTGGTGTACGCCTACCTCACCACCGACCGCGACAACCGGGTGGTGCGGATGAGACTGGACGGCGGCCGGTTGGGGCCGGCCGACCTGGTGATCGGCGGTATCCCCCGAGGGACGATCCACAACGGCGGCCGGCTGGTCTTCGGTCCCGACGGCACCCTCTGGATCGGCACCGGTGAGACCGGCGACCGCCCGTTGGCCCAGGACCGCTCGTCGCTCGCCGGCAAGATCCTGCACGTCCGCCCGGACGGCGGGATCCCTGGCGACAATCCCTTCCCCGGGTCGCCGGTGTGGTCGCTGGGGCACCGCAACGTGCAGGGGCTGGCGTTCGACTCACGGGGTCGGCTGTGGGCCAGCGAGTTCGGCTCCCAGTTCTTCGACGAGCTGAACCTCATCGAGCGCGGCGGCAACTACGGCTGGCCGGTGGTCGAAGGTGCCGGCGGCGACCGGCGCTGGATCGACCCGCAGGTCACCTGGAAGACGCCCGAGGCGTCCCCGAGCGGGATCGCGATCGTCGACGATGTCGTCTACGTCGCGTCGCTGCGCGGTAGCCGGCTGTGGCAGGTCCCCGTGCGGGGCGAGCGCGCGGGAGCGCCGAAAGCCTGGCTGATCGGGACGCTCGGGCGGCTGCGGACCGTCGAGCCCGCCCCCGACGGGGGGCTGTGGGTGACCACCTCGAACCGGGACGGCCGCGGCGACCCGCGTCCGGACGACGACCGGATCGTCCGCGTCACCCTCACGCCCTGACCCGCCGGCCCCCGTTGGGGCTCCGGTCGTCAGCCGAGGCGCTGCATGAGCAGGTCGCGGACGCGCGCGGCGTCCGCCTGGCCCCGCGTCGCCTTCATCACCGCCCCCACGACCACCCCAGCCGCCTGGACCTTGCCGGAGCGGATCTTCTCCGCCACGTCGGGGTTGGCCGCCAGCGCCTCGTCGATCGCAGCGAGCAGCGCCGAGTCGTCGCTGACCACCCGGAGGCCGCGGGCCGCCACCACCTCGTCCGGCGATCCCTCCCCGGCCAGGACGCCCTCGACGACCTGCCGGGCCAGGGTGTCGGTCAGCGTCCCGTCCGCGGTCAGCGCCGCCAGTCGGGCCACGTCGGCCGGGAAGATGGGCAGCTCCCCGACCTCGACGTCGCGTTCGTTGGCGATACGGGCGAGCTCACCGAGCCACCACTTGCGGGCGGCCGCGGGGTCGGCCCCGTCGGCGACGGTCGCCTCGATCACGTCGAACGCGCCGGCATTGGCCACGGACTGCATCTCCAGGTCGCTGGCGCCCCACTCCGCCTGCAGCCGGCGACGACGCGCGGCCGGCAGCTCCGGTAGCCGGGCACGCAGCTCCTCGACCCACTCCCGCGCCGGCGCGATCGGCACGAGGTCGGGCTCGGGGAAGTAGCGGTAGTCCTCGGCCTGCTCCTTGCTGCGGCCAGGAGTCGTCAGCTCGGTGTCCTCGTGCCAGTGCCGCGTCTCCTGCACGACCCGGCCGCCCGCGGTCAGCAGCGCAGCCTGGCGCCGGATCTCGTGCCGTACGGCGCGTTCGACCGATCGCAGCGAGTTCACGTTCTTGGTCTCCGAGCGGGTGCCCAGCGGGGCCGACGGTGACGACCGCAGGGAGACGTTGACGTCGCAGCGCAGGGAGCCCTGGTGCATGTGCGCGTCGGAGACGCCGAGGGCGACCATCAGGGCGCGCAGCTCCGCCACGTAGGCCCGCGCGACCTCCGGCGCGAGCGCTCCGCTGCCCTCGATCGGCTTGGTCACGATCTCCATCAGCGGGATCCCGGCCCGGTTGTAGTCCACCAGGGAGTAGTCGGCGCCATGGATCCGTCCGGTCACCCCCCCTTGGTGCGTGGTCTTCCCGGTGTCCTCCTCCATGTGGACCCGCTCGATCTCGACCCGGACGACGGCCGGGCCGTCGGGGGTCGGCACCTCGACCTCCAGCCAGCCGTTCGTCGCGATCGGCTCGTCGTACTGCGACACCTGGTAGTTCTTCGGCATGTCCGGGTAGAAGTAGTTCTTGCGGGCGAACCGGCACCAGGTGGCGATCTCGCAGTGCAGGGCCAGGCCGATCCGCACGACGGACTCGACGGCCACGGCGTTCACCACGGGCAGCGCACCGGGCAGGCCCAGGCAGGTGGGGCAGGTCTGCGTGTTCGGTGGCGCACCGAACGTCGTGGGACATCCGCAGAACATCTTCGTCTCGGTCCCCAGCTCGACGTGCACCTCCAGCCCGAGCACCGGGTCGAACGCGGCGACGGCGTCGGCGTAGGGGATCAGCCCCGAGGGGTCGCTCACAGGGCCGGTGCCTCCTCCAGCAGGGGCCGGCCCCACCGGGTGAGCAGCGCGGCCTCCAGCGCCGCGCCGACCCGGTACAGCCGGTCGTCGGCCATGACCGGTGCCATCACCTGAAGACCGACCGGCAGGCCGTCCTCCGGGGCGAGCCCCACCGGCACCGACAGGCCGGGCGTGCCGGCGAGGTTGGCCGGGATCGTGGCGATGTCGTTGAGGTACATGGCCAGCGGGTCGTCGAGCTTCTCGCCCAGCCGGAAGGCGGTCGTGGGAGCGGTCGGCGACACCAGCACGTCGACCTGCTCGAAGGCGCTCTGGAAGTCGCGGGTGATGAGGGTGCGGACCTTCTGGGCCGAGCCGTAGTAGGCGTCGTAGTAGCCGGCGGACAGCGCGTACGTGCCGAGGATCACCCGTCGGATCACCTCGTCGCCGAACCCCGCCGCCCGGGTCAGGGACATGACCTCCTCGACCGACCGCTCGCTGTCGTCGCCCACCCGCAGGCCGTAGCGCATGCCGTCGAACCGGGCCAGGTTGCTCGAGCACTCGCTCGGCAGGATCAGGTAGTAGGCAGCCAGCGCGTACGGGAAGTGGGGACAGGAGACCTCGTGCACCTGCGCGCCGAGCTCCTCCAGCACGCCGACCGCTTCGTCGAAGCGCTGCTGGACGCCCGCCTGGTACCCCTCACCCGTGAGCTCGCGGACGACCCCGATCCGCATCCCGCGGACGTCGGCGGCCCGGGCGGCCTCGACGACCGGGGGGACCGGGGCGTCGATCGACGTCGAGTCGTGCGGGTCGTGCCCGGCGATCACCGCGTGCAGCAGGGCGGCGTCGAGCACCGTCCGGGCGCAGGGCCCGGCCTGGTCGAGCGACGAGGCCAGCGCGACCAGTCCGTAGCGGGACACACCACCGTAGGTGGGCTTCACCCCGACGGTGCCGGTGACCGCGGCCGGCTGGCGGATGGACCCGCCGGTGTCGGTCCCGATCGCGAGCGGGGCTTCGTACGCGGCCACGGCAGCCGCCGAGCCGCCACCCGAACCGCCCGGGATGCGCGCGAGGTCCCACGGGTTGTGCGTGGGGCCGTAGGCGGAGTGCTCGGTCGACGAGCCCATGGCGAACTCGTCCATGTTCGTCTTGCCGAGGATCACCACGCCGGCCTCGCGCAGCCGGCGCGTGACCGTCGCGTCGTAGGCCGGCAGCCAGCCCTCGAGGATCCGCGACCCACACGTCGTGGGCACGCCCTGCATGGTCAGCACGTCCTTCAGCGCCAGCGGCACCCCGGCGAGCGGGCCGAGCGGACGGCCGGCGGCACGATCGGCGTCGACCGCGGCCGCGGCGGCCAGTGCGCCCGCGGTGTCGACGTGCAGGAACGCGTGCACCGCCGCATCGACCTCGCCGATCCGGTCCAGGTGCGCCCGCGCCACCTCGGTGGCCGACGCCTCACCGGCGGCGACCGCCTGCGCCGTCCCGGCGGCGGTGAGCCGGGTCAGGTCCGTCACGGCGTCACACCTCGTCCAGGATCCGCGGCACCCGGAAGCGCTGGTCCTCGACCGCGGGGGCCGCGGACAACGCCTGCTCGACGGTCAGGCTCGGGCGGACGACGTCCGGCCGGAACACGTTCGTCAGCGGAAGCGGGTGCGACGTCGGCGGGACGTCGGCCGCGGCGACCTCGCTGACCCTGGCGACGGAGGCCAGGATGACGTCCAGCTCGCCGGCCAGCCGGTCGAGGTGCTCGGGCGGCAGGTCCAGCCGGGCCAGCCTGGCGAGGTGGGCGACCTCGGCACGGGTGATCGACGGCATGGGGG
>DAIRVJ010000011.1:0-11688 GCA_036802895.1 Candidatus Nanopelagicales bacterium | reverse complement strand
GCGCCGACCTCGTCGGCCAGGCGGACGACCGGGCCACCGGCCACGTGCCCCTTCAGCCAGGCCGTGGCCGCCGCCGGCGGCATGGCCCGACCGATGAACCAGCCCTGCGCGGTGTCGCACCCCAGCAGGCGCAGCCGGTCCCACACCTCGACGGTCTCGACCCCCTCGGCGACCGCGTGCAGGCCCAGCGCGTGGGCCAGCTCGATCATCGAGCGCACGATGGAGGCGTCGTCGTCGGCGTCGGCGAGCCGACTCACGAACGAGCGGTCCACCTTGATCTCGGTGACCGGCAGCCGCTTCAGCATGAACATCGACGAGTAGCCGGTGCCGAAGTCGTCCAGGCTGATGTCGACGTCCAGGGCCTCGAGCGCCTCGAGGGTGTCCAGGACCCGGCTGTGCTCGGAGGTGAGCGTCCGCTCGGTGAGCTCCAGCTTGAGCAGGTAGGCAGGCACGCGGTGCTTGGCCAACGCCTCCGACACCGTGCGGGTGAGCTCCATGCCGTGCAGGTCCCGGGCCGACACGTTGACCGCGACCGCAACCTCCAGGCCCTCGGCGCGCCACTGCGCCACCTGGCCCAGCGCCTCGTCGATGACGAACGCGGTCAGCCGGTGCATCAGGCCCGAAGTCTCCGCCAGGGGGATGAACTCGTCCGGCGGGATGAAGCCCCGGTGCGGGTGGTTCCATCGCAGCAGCGCCTCCACCCCGACGACGCCGCGGTCGAAGAGCGCCACCTTGGGCTGGTAGTGCAGGGCCAGCTCGCCGTTGTCGATGGCCTGGCGCAACGTGGCCAGCAGGCCCAGCCGGTCGGTCGAGTGACGGTCGCGGGACGGGTCGTACACCTCGACCTCGGTGTGGCTCTCCTTCGCCTGGTACATCGCCACGTCAGCGGCACGCAGCAGCTGCTCGACGTCCACGCCGTTCTGCGGGGCCAGCGCGATGCCCACGCTGCCCTCCAGCTCCAGCGTGATGTCACCGAGCTGGAACGGTTGCTGCAGCGCGGCCAGCACCCGCTGGGCGATCTCGCCGGCGTCGATCCCGGTCAGCACCCCAGGCAGGTAGAGGGCGAACTCGTCGCCGCCGAGCCGGGCCACCGTGTCGTGCGGGCGCAGCACCCCACGGACCCGCACGGCCACCATCTCCAGCAGCCGGTCCCCTACATGGTGCCCCAGGGTGTCGTTGACCTCCTTGAACCGGTTGAGGTCGAGCAGGCACAGCCCGAAGGGCTCCGGGTCGGGGCCTTCGAGTGCCTCCTCGAGGGTCCGCAGGAGGTACTTGCGGTTGGGGAGTCCGGTCAGCGAGTCGTGCAGGGCCTTGTGCTGCTCCTCGAGCGAGATCTGGGCGGTCTTGTGCACGGCGAACAGCGGGATGAGCAGCAACGGGACGTACCAGGGGCTCACCTCGGAGGCGAACGCGACGAGCGGGGACAGCGCGAGTACCGCGGCACTGGTCACGACGTAGTACCAGAAGTCCTGGAAGAACGCCTGGCGGAACCCTCCGGTCAGGTCCGCCGCCGAGACGGCGGACACCAGCACGTTGTTGACGAAGAACCAGACGACCCAGGCAGGGACCATCCACCAGAGGTCACCGCCGGTGAGCTGCACGTCGACGCTCCCACCGTGCACCCCGAGGGGTAGCCCGGCGAGCTCCATGACCGACCAGGCGGCGACCAGCGACAGGCTGTACTGGCCCACGTTGAAGAACATCACCCAGGGCGGTCGGCGCTTGCTCATCTGCGAGACCACCGTGGCGCCCGCCTGCAGGAGCAGGGCCACCCACGGCCCCCACAGATAGAGCATGGCGAAGACGAAGGCGGTGGACGTGACGATCCCCTGCGGGTGGTAGCCACCAGCGGTCTTCAGCGGGCGCAGCTCGCCCAGCAGGACCAGGGCGGCGATCACCCAGAACGATGCGGTGACCTTCGCGAGCTGCGGCTGGGCCAGGTAGGCCGCGGCAGCGATCAGTCCCCAGCCGAGCCAGACGGATGAGTGCCACGCGACGTTGAACAGCGACCAGTGCGACAGTGAGGGACGCACGTGCGCACCCGCCATCAGTCGCCTCCTCGCCCGGCCTGGACCACCCGCTGGCCGGTTATCGGCCGAACGGGTGTACGTCTTGAGACAGAGACTCCAATATCACCCTTCGCTTACGCGGAAACTCGGCGGCGTGTCGGCCCTCAGCAGCTGGAGGGCGGGACGACGGCTGGGGTGCCGCAGCAGGTACTCGGTCGCGCGCTCGGCTGGCATGGGTGGGCTGATGAACCAGCCCTGGGCCTGGTCGCAGCCGAGCTCCCCGAGCAGGTCCCACACCTCTTCGGTCTCCACCCCCTCCGCGACCGCGACGATGCCCAGCGCGTGGGCCAGGTCGACGAGGGACTTGACGATGGCCGCGTCGTCCGCGGACTGGCCGGCGCGCACGACGAACGAGCGGTCCACCTTGATCTCGCTGACCGGCAGCCGCTTGAGCAGGACCATCGACGAGTAGCCGGTCCCGAAGTCGTCCAGGCTGAGCCGCACCCCGAGCCGCTCGAGCGTGGACAGCGAGTCCGCGACCCGACCGGGTTCGGCCATCAGCACCCGCTCGGTGAGCTCCAGGCGAAGGGCGGTCGCCGGCAGCTCGTGCCGGGTCAGCCCCCGGGCGACGGCGCGCGCCAGCAGCGGGCCGTGCAGGTCGCGGGCGGACACGTTGACGGCGACCGGGACCTGCAGCCCGACCGACCACCAGCGCTGGGCCTGGGCCAGCGCCTCGTCGATGACGAACGCCGTGAGCCGGTGCATGAGCCCGGAGTGCTCGGCCAGCGGGACGAACTCGTCCGGCAGGATCAGGCCGCGGGTCGGGTGCCGCCAGCGCACCAGTGCCTCCACCCCCACGACGGCACCCGAGGAGAGCGCGAGCTTGGGCTGGTAGTGCAGCTCGAGCTCGTCGGTGTCGATCCCCAGCCGAAGGGCACCCAGCAGGCCGAGTCGACCGGTCGAGTGCCGGTCGCGAGCCACGGCGTACATCTCGACGCCCGAGCGCTCCTCCTTGGCCAGGTACATCGCCACGTCGGCCGAGCGCTGCAGCGCCTGGACGTCGGCCCCGTGGTCGGGAGCGAAGGCGATGCCGATGCTCGCCTCGGGCTCCAGGAGCACCCCCTCGAAGGAGAACGGCTCCGCCACTGCGGCCAGGATGCGTCGGGCGACCTCCTCGGCGGCGTCGGGATCGGGCACGTTCGGGAGGACCACCGCGAACTCGTCACCGCCGAGCCTGGCCACCAGGTCGTCCGGCCGCAGCGCGGAGTGGATGCGAGCGGCGACGTGCTGCAGCAGCCGGTCACCGGTCTGGTGCCCGAGGGTGTCGTTGACCTCCTTGAACCGGTCGAGGTCGAGCAGGAACAGCGCCACGAGGCGGCCGTCCGCCTCGGCCAGCGTTCGGTTCAGGTGATCGACCAGGTACTTGCGGTTGGGCAGCCCGGTCAGCGGGTCGTGGTTGGCCTGATGCTCCTTGTCCAACGACATCGCGGACGTTCGGTAGATCGCCACCAGGGGGGGCAGCAGCAGCAGGACCCACACCAGGCTGGTGCGGACGGCGAGCGCCACGAGGGGGGAGATCACGAACACCGAGAAGTTGGAGGCGATGAGGTACCGGAAGTCCTCGAAGAACAGCGTCGGGAACCGATCGCCGGTGTAGCAGGTGACCAGGCCGGAGACGACGAGGTTGTTCGCGAGGAAGTACACCACCCAGCCGACGGCCATCGGGGCCAGGTCCGCGGCGACGGGGTCGGCCAGCTGTCCGGGCTGGGCGGAGTACCCGGCCAGCGCCATGGCCCCCCAGGCCAGCACCAGGCTGACGGCGTACTGCGCTGGGTTGAAGACCACCCTCCACCAGGCCTTGCGCACGGCGACGTCGGCGACGACCGAGCCGATCGCCTGCGCGAGCAGGGCCGGCAGCGGCCCCCAGAGGAAGGCGATGGCGAAGGTGAACGCGATCGAGGGGGTGACCCCCTCGCCGTACGACCGGCTGGTGACGACCGGCCGCAGCTCCCCGAAGACGACCAGCGCGGTGAGCACGATCAGCGCGGCGGGCTCGGCGACCGCGGTCTCCCCGAGCAGCAGGACGGCGGACACCAGGACGACGCCGTAGCCGAGCACGACGGTCGACCACCAGACGAGGCTGAACGGGTTGACGGCGCGCAGCGAGGGAGGCGGCGGCGCGTCGGGCGGATCGGCCATGCCCTGCCCCCTCCCCACGATGCGAGACGTCCACTGGTCATCGCACACAGTAGTCGGTCTACTCCGTTCCGTAGCGGAGCCTACCCTCACCGGTGCGCCCGGGGCAGTCGTCCGATCAGCCGGACGTGGCCTTCGATCGGATCCGACCGTTCATCCGGGGTGGGTCAGTCAGTCGGGCGGCGCGGCGTGTCGCGCCGCCTCGGCGCCCTCGGCGAGCAGCAGGGCGAACCCCGGCTCCCCCAGCACGGGGACGCCGAGCGCCAGCGCCTTGTCCAGCTTCGAGCCCGGGTTCTCCCCCGCCACGACGAAGTCGGTCTTGCGCGACACCGACCCGGTCACCTTGCCGCCCAGGGCCTGCACCGCCTCGATGGCGCCGTCCCGGCTCCATCCGGCCAGGGAGCCGGTGACGACGACGGTCACGCCGGCCAGCGGCTTCGGGCCGGCGTCGCCCACCTCCTCCGCCAGCCGGACGCCGGCCGCGCGCCAGCGATCCACGATCGACCGGTGCCAGTCGACCGAGAACCACTCGACGACCGACTCCGCGATGACCGGGCCCACCCCCTCGACCTCGGCCAGCGTCTGCGGCTCGGCGTCGGCGATCCGGCTGAGATCGGCGAACTCACGGGCCAGCGCCTGCGCGGCCGTCGGACCGACGTGGCGGATCGACAGCGCGACCAGGTACCGCCACAGGGGCCGCCGCTTGGCCTGGTCGAGGTTCTGCAGCAGCTTGACGGCGTTGGTCGACAGCGCGCCGTCCTTGCGGGTGAAGAAGGGACAGCCTTTGAGCTGCTGCTCGGTCAGCGAGAAGACGTCCCCCTCGTCGACGACGAGCCCGCAGTCGAGCAGCGCCGCCGCCGCCTCGTAGCCGAGCACCTCGATGTCGAGGGCCCCTCGGGCGGCCAGGTGGAACAGCCGCTCGCGCAGCTGGGCCGGACAGGAGCGGGTGTTCGGGCACCGGATGTCGACGTCGCCCTCCTTCTCGGGGGCGAGCGGAGTGTCGCAGGAAGGGCAGCGTTCCGGCATGACGAAGGCCCGCTCCGCCCCGGTGCGCAGGGCGACGACCGGCCCCACGATCTCCGGGATCACGTCGCCCGCCTTGCGCAGGACGACCGTGTCGCCGATGAGCACGCCCTTGCGCGCGATCTCCTGCGCGTTGTGCAGGGTGGCCATCTCGACCGTGGATCCCGAGACGCGGACCGGCGTCATCACGCCGTAGGGCGTGACCCGCCCGGTGCGGCCGACGTTGACCCGGATGTCCAGCAGCGTGGTGTTGACCTCCTCGGGCGGGTACTTGAACGCGATGGCCCACCGAGGTGCTCGCGACGTCGAGCCGAGGCGTCGCTGGGTCGCCACGTCGTCGACCTTCACCACCACCCCGTCGATCTCGTGGTCGAGGTCGTGCCGGTGCTCGCCGTGGAAGTCGACGAACGCGCGGACGTCGGCGAGGGAGTCGACCACGCGGTACTGCTCGCTCACCGGCAGGCCCCAGGCGGTCATCGCGCGGTAGGCCTCGGACTGGGTCGCCGGGTCGAAGCCCTCACGGGCGCCCAGCCCGTGGACCACCAGCCGCAGCGGGCGGCCGGCGGTCACCGTCGGGTCCTTCTGGCGCAGCGAGCCGGCGGCCGCGTTGCGCGGGTTCGCGAACGGAGCCCTCCCGACCCTGACCAGCTCCTCGTTCAGCGCGGCGAAGCCGGCCACCGGGAAGTAGACCTCGCCCCGGACCTCCAGCAGGGCCGGCGGGGGCGGACCGTCCCCGCTCAGCCGGTGCGGCACGTTCCCGAGCGTCCGGACGTTGGCGGTGACGTCCTCGCCCGTGCGGCCGTCTCCCCTGGTCGCCGCCCGGACCAGCCGGCCGCTCTCGTAGACGAGGTCCAGCGCGAGACCGTCGTGCTTCACCTCGCAGAGCCAGTGCACCGCCCCGCCGGCGTCGCGGAGCACCCGGTCGGCCCAGGCGCCGAGCTCCTCGTCGCTGAACACGTTGTCCAGGCTCATCATGCGTTCGAGGTGCTCGACGGGTGCGAACGTCGTCGGGGCGGCGCCCCCGACCCGCTGGGTCGGGGAGTCGGGGGTACGCAGCGACGGGTGCTCCGCCTCGATCGCCTCGAGCTCGTGCAGCAGCGCGTCGTACTCGGCATCGCTCACCGTCGGCGCATCCAGCACGTAGTAGCGGTACTGGTGCTCGTCGATCAGCTTCGCGAGCTCGGCCGCTCGCTCGCGCACCTCGGCCGCCACGCCGTCGACCAGGTCAGCCACGCCCGCCCTCCGGATCGTCCGCCAGCCGCCGGGCCGTCTCCCGGCACCGGCTCAACGTGTCACGGGCCTCGGCCGGGTCGGCACCGGCCAGGCCGCACCCGGGTGTCACCACCACCCGCTCGGGGAGCAACGCAGGGGCCAGGCCCAGTCGGCGCCAGAGCGCAGCGGCCGGCTGGGCCGCGTCGGCGACGCTGGGCAAGGGCCCGAGACTGGGCAGCAGGCCGAGGAAGAGCCCGCAGCCCGCCTCGAGCGCCTCGCCCAGCGCGTCGTCGTCGGACGGCGTGAGGACGCCGGCGTCCACCGACACCGAACGAGCACCGGACCGCACCAGCAGGGCCACCGGGGGCGAGGCCGCGCAGCAGTGGACGACCGGGTGGGCGAGGCCGGAGACGGCGGCCAGCACGCTGCCGAGCACGGCCTCGACGGCGGGCGGGTCGACGGCGGCGAGGCGAGCCCATCCGCTCGGCGTGGGCACCGCCCCGGCCTGCACCTGCGGGAGCGCGGGCTCGTCGACCTGCACGACCAGGCCGACGCCCGGCAGGCGGCGAGCCACCTCGGCGAGGTGCCCGGCCAGCCCCTCGGCCATCGCCTGGGTGAGGTCGCGGACGGCGCCCGCGTCGGACAGCGCCTTGCGTCCGTTGCGCAGCTCAAGGGTCGCGGCCAGCGTCCACGGCCCGCACACGGCCAGCTTGAGCGGACCCGGGTGCCCGGCCAGCAGCTCCTCCGCCGCGTCCAGATCCCCGGCCAGCAGGCCGGCCGCCCGCCGCAGGTCCCGGCCCGGCCGGTCCGCGACCCGCCAGCCCGTCGACGACCACTCGGCCGGGGTCGAGGGGAGGATCGCGAGCGCCCGTCCGGTGAGGTCGGCGCCCGGGCCCCGAGCGGGCAGCTCGGGCAGGAACGGCAGGTCCGGCAGCTCCCCGCGCACCACCCTCAGGGCCTCGCGCACGTCCGTGCCGGGCATCGACCCGACGCCGCTCGCCGAGCCCGGCGACCACGGCACAGCGGGGAGGGCGGACACCTGCGCAGCCTACGGCCGACCGGCGACCGGACCGACGTCAGGCGCGGGTCTACCCGCGGTCCTGGAGGCGGTCGATGGTGGCCGATCCGACGACCCGGGTGCCCCGGTAGAGCACGACCGCCTGGCCGGCCGCGACGCCCTCCACCGGCTCGGCGAGCCGCACGACGAGCCGGTCGCCGACCAGCCGGGCCGTGGCCGCCACCTCCTCGCCGTGCGCCCGCAGCTGGGCGCCGCAGTCGAACGGCTCCGCCGGGACGGGCCCGCACCAGCGCGGGCGGATCCCCTCGACCCGCGTCACGGCCAGCCGCTCCCGCGGGCCGACCGTCACGGTGCGCGTGGTCGGCGAGACGTCGAGCACGTAGCGCGGCCGCCCGTCAGAGGCCGGCCGCCCCAGCCCCAGCCCTCGGCGCTGGCCGACCGTGAAGGCGAAGGCACCGGCATGCTCGCCCACGCGGCGGCCTTTCTCGTCCACCACGGGGCCAGGGGCGTCACCCAGCCGACGGCGGAGGAACCCCGCGGTGTCGCCGTCCGGCACGAAGCAGATGTCGTGGCTGTCGGGCTTGTCGGCCACCGTCAGACCGCGCGCGGCCGCCTCCACGCGAACCTCCCGCTTCAGGGAGCCGCCGAGCGGGAAGACCGAGCGGGCGATCTGCTCCGGGGTGAGCACGCCGAGGACGTAGGACTGGTCCTTCGCCGAGTCGACCGCGCGGTGCAGCTCCGGGCCTGAGTCGCCCTGGACCAGCCGGGCGTAGTGCCCGGTGCAGACGGCGTCGAACCCGAGCGCGAGGGCACGGTCGAGGACGGCCGAGAACTTGATCCGCTCGTTGCACCGCAGGCACGGGTTGGGGGTACGCCCGTCGGCGTACTCGGCCACGAAGTCGTCGACCACGTCGCGGGCGAACCGGTCGGCGAGGTCCCAGACGTAGAAGGGCAACCCCAGCACGTCGGCCGCCCGACGGGCGTCCCGCGCGTCCTCCAAGGTGCAGCACCCACGGGCCCCCGTCCGCATCGCCTGCGGCAGCCGGGACAGTGCCAGGTGGACGCCCGTCACGTCGTGCCCGGCGTCCCGCGCCCGGGCGGCGGCGACCGCCGAGTCGACGCCCCCCGACATGGCGGCGAGGACGCGCATCAGCCGTCCCGGGTGGCGACCAGGCCCGCCCGTCGCGCCCGCTGGACTACTGGGCCGATCGCGGCCACGACCTCGTCGACGTCCGCCGCTGTCGACGTGTGGCCGAGTGAGAACCGCAGCGAGGCCCGCGCGGTGGACTCGTCGGCCCCCATGGCGAGCAGCACGTGGGAGGGCTGCGCCACTCCGGCGCTGCACGCCGACCCGGTCGAGCAGGCGATGCCGCGCGCGTCGAGCAGGAGCAGCAGCGAGTCGCCCTCGCAGCCGGGGAAGGAGAAGTGCGCGTTGCCGGGCAGCCGCCCGTCGGGGTCGGGGTCACCGTTGAGCACGGCGTCGGGCACGGCCGCCCGGACGCCGTCCACGAGCGTGTCGCGCAGGCGGGCGATGCGGGCGCAGCGCTGGGGCCGGTCACCGGCGACCTCGGTCGCTGCCGCGGCGAACCCGGCCAGGGCCGGGACGTCGAGGGTGCCGGAGCGCACGTCACGCTCCTGGCCGCCCCCGTGCAGCACGGGGGTGATCTCCAGTCCCCTGCGCAGAACGAGGGCTCCCACCCCGAGCGGGCCGCCGATCTTGTGACCGGTGACCGTGAGCGCGTCGACACCGGACGCCACGAAGTCGACCGGTAGCTGGCCGGCGGCCTGGACGGCGTCGGTGTGCACGGGAATCCCGAACGCGTGGGCCGCCGCGGCGAGGTCGGCCACCGGCTGGACCGTCCCCACTTCGTTGTTGGCCCACATGACCGTGACGAAGGCCACCGAACCGGGGTCGGCGGCGATCGCCGCCGACACGTCCGCGGCGTCGACCCGGCCCAGCCGGTCGACGGGCAGCCAGGTGACCTCCGCACCCTCGTGCTCGACCAGCCACTGCAGCGGGTCGAGGACGGCGTGGTGCTCGACCGGGCTCGCCACGATCCGGCGCCGGGCGGGGTCGGCGTCGCGACGCGACCAGTACAGGCCCTTGACCGCCAGGTTGTCGGCCTCGGTCCCGCCGGCGGTGAACACGACCTCGCCGGGTCGGCAGCCGAAGGCGGCGGCCACCGCCTCACGGGACTCCTCGACCACCCGGCGGGCCCGGCGACCCGGGCCGTGCAGGGACGACGCGTTGCCCAGCTCGTCGAGCTGCGCGGCCATGGCCGCGCGGGCGGAGCCGAGCAGCGGGGTCGTCGCCGCGTGGTCGAGGTAGGCCATAGCCCGTCGAGTCTAGGTCGGCGGGTCAGCCCTTGCGCTTGGTGATCTCCTCGGTCAGCTGCGGCAGCACCTGGTGCAGATCGCCCACCACGCCGAAGTCGGCGATCTCGAAGATCGGCGCCTCAGGGTCCTTGTTCACCACGACGATGGTCTTGGACGTCTGCATGCCCGCCCGGTGCTGGATCGCGCCCGAGATCCCGGCCGCGACGTAGAGCTGGGGCGACACCGTCTTGCCCGTCTGCCCGACCTGGAACTGGTGGGGGTACCAGCCGGCGTCGGTGGCCGCACGCGAGGCGCCGACGGCTGCGCCGAGCGCGTCCGCGAGCTGCTCGACGGGAGCGAAGCCCTCCGGGCCACCGACCCCACGGCCGCCGGAGACGACGACGGACGCCTCGGCGAGCTCGGGGCGTCCGGTGCGCTCGGCCGGCTTGCGCCCGACCACGCGGGCCGCGGTGGCGGCTGCAGACAGCTCGATCTGGACGTCGACGCGCTCGGCGGCCCCCAGCGACTCCTCGGGAGCGATGCTGTTCGGCCGCACCGTGACCACCGGCGTGCCACGCGAGACGGTGGACCGCACCAGGGTCGAGCCGCCGAACACCGACTGCTCGGCGACCAGGTCGGGCCCGACGTCGATCGCGTCGGTGAGGATGCCGCTGCCGGCGCGGACGGCCGCCCGGGCGGCGACCTCCTTGCCCTCCGGGGTGCTGCCCACCAGGACCGCAGCCGGCGAGACGTCGCCGATCAGGTGGGCCAGCACCTCGGCCTTGGGCACGACCGGCGCCGCCGTGTACTGGTCCCCCTCGGCGACGTAGACCCTGGCCGCGCCGTACCGGGCCAGCGCGTCCTTGGCGGTGTCGAACCCCGAGCCGATGAACACCGCCGACGGCTCGCCGAGCCGGCGAGCCAGGGTGAGCAGCTCGGAGGTGACCTTCTTGACGGTCCCGTCGCTGTGGTCGACGAGGACGAGGATCTCGGCCATGGCTGGTTGCTCTCCCGGGGTCAGATGAACTTCTGGCTGGCGAGGTAGTCGGCGATCTTCGTCCCGCCGTCGCCCTCGTCCTTCACGACCGTCCCGGCCTGGCGGGGCGGGCGCGCCGTCGACTCGACGACCGAGCTCCACGAACCGCCCAGCCCGACCTCGTCCGCGGTCAGCCCGAGGTCGGCGAGACCGAGTGCGGTCACCGGCTTCTTCTTGGCCGCCATGATCCCCTTGAAGGACGGGTAGCGCGGCTCGTTGATCTTCTCGGCGACCCCGACCACGGCCGGCAGAGCGGCCTCGACGGTCTCCACACCCTCGTCGGTGAGCCGGTCGATCCGCACGGTCGATCCGTCGACGGTCACCGTCGAGGCGAACGACAGCTGGGGCGCCCCGAGCCGTTCCGCGAGCATGGCCGGGACGACCGACATCCGGGCGTCGGTGGACTCGCTGCCGAGGATCACCAGATCCCACTCGAGCGTGCCCAGGGCCTTCGCCAGCACAGCTGAGGTGACCACGGCGTCGGAGCCGGCGAGTGACGCGTCGACGACGTGGACGCCCTTGTCGGCCCCCATGGACAGCGCCTTGCGGATGGTCTCGGCCGCCTTCTCCGGGCCCATCGTGAGGATCGTGACCTCCCCGCCGTGCGTCTCCTGCAGCTTCAACGCCTCCTCGACGGCGTACTCGTCGAGCTCGTTCATCACGGCGTCGGCGGAGTCCCTGTCGAGGGTCGAGTCGCTCGGGCGGAGCTTCTTCTCCGCCCAGGAGTCGGGAACCTGCTTCACACAGACGACGATGTTCATGGCCGTGGGAGCCGACCTCTCGTGTCGGGGGCGTCGGGGGGCGCCCGGTGGGTCCAGTCTGTCACGGGGATTGGATCCAATCTCCCGAGGGGTCCGGGTCACCCGGCGACCCGCCCC
>DAIRVJ010000010.1:17341-27653 GCA_036802895.1 Candidatus Nanopelagicales bacterium | reverse complement strand
GTCCCACGACATCAGCACCGAGCTGCCCCCGCGCAGGACGCCCCGCGGGTCGTCGAGCAGCACGCCGTACAGGAAGCGCAGGCACACGCCCTTCTTGGTGGTGCCGATGGCACACACCCAGGTCCGCCAGTCACCGGCCAGGGCGTACATGAGCAACCCGTACTTGACGGCGACGTCGAAGCCCGGATGAGCCGCCCGGACGGCTTGGTCCAGGGCGACCGCGCCAGGGACGGCGATCGGGTCGATCCGGGCCAGGTAGTCCTGGAGCGCGGCGTCGCTCATCGGGCCCCTCGGAGTCATCGACGTCTCATGACGCGCAGCCACGACGGTACCCCCGCCGCCCACGTCACCACCGAGATGCGGCCGGCGGCCTCCCTTCCTAGGCTGAGCACCACCTCGAGGACTGGAGCACCATGTCAGCCGCTGCCCCAACGGACGTCGTGACCGACGACGCACGACGGTTCGGCTCCCTGCGCCGGTACAACCTGGTCGCCGCGGCCTTCCACGCGGCACAGGCGGCCCTGGTGGTCTCCCTGGCCAACGGCTTCACCCTGCCGGTGACCGGCACCTACCTCGCGGGCCCGCCCGGGCCGGTGCCGGGCGACACGGTCCGGCTGTTCGACACTCCCGTGGGCCTGTCGGTCGCCGGCTTCCTCGCGCTCTCCTGCCTGGCCCACCTCGTCGTGGCCTCCCCCTGGTTCTTCGACCGGTACCGCACCGGGCTGCTGGCGAACCGCAACTACTTCCGCTGGGTGGAGTACGCGGTGTCCAGCTCGATGATGATCGTGCTGATCGCCCAGCTCACCGGCATCTCCGACGTGACCGCCCTCATCGGGCTGTTCGGGGTGAACGCCTCGATGATCCTGTTCGGCTGGCTGCAGGAGAAGTACCACCAGCCGGGGGACGGCGGATGGCTGCCGTTCATCTTCGGCTGCGTGGCCGGGATCGTCCCGTGGCTGGCGGTGGCCGTCTACGTCGTCGCGCCCGGCTCGACCAGTGGGGCCGAGCCGCCGGGGTTCGTGTACGGGATCATCGTGTCGCTGTTCGTGTTCTTCAACGTCTTCGCGCTCAACCAGTGGCTGCAGTACAAGCAGGTCGGCCGGTGGCGCGACTACCTGGTCGGCGAGCGCGCGTACATCACGCTGAGCCTGGTGGCGAAGTCCGCGCTCGCCTGGCAGGTCTTCGGGGGGACCCTCGCCGGCTGAGGGCCTGGACTACCAGTCGTCGCCGCTTCGCTCCGCACAGCTGAGGCTCGCGGTCAGGTCGACGTCCGCGCTCGGCCCGAGGCGCAGCACCATGATCCCGTCGTCCTCGTCCTCGGTCCGGACCAGCCGCGCGCCCCGTCGGACGAAGGTGGCTCCCCGCCACCGCTCCCACCCCAGGCGTGAGTACCAGTCGGGCCGACCCGTCGAGAGCGCGCCCAGCTGGTAGTCCCGTTCGAGCAGGTCGGCGACCTCCCGCATGGCCAGGGTGGCCAGCCCCTCGCGCTGCCTGGCCGGGAGCGTGCCGACCCCCTCGACGTAGCCGGTTCGCCACGGCCGCCCCGCGACCTCGAGCACCCTGGGGACGACCGCGGCGTGGGCCACGACCAGGTCGTCGTCGACGACGACCACGTGCGTGCCGCCGAGCGTGTGCGCCCAGTCCTCGACCGAGAAGTCCCCGGCGAAGGCGGCCAGCAGCAGCCGACGGACCTGCGCCAGCACCTCGGCGGGCGCCTCGGCGGTGGTGTACCGGCGAACGGTGGGCATCGGGACGGCGGCGCGCGACTGGCGTAGCCGCTCAGCCGTACCTGAGCGAGCCGGGCGTGGTGAGCGGCTGACCGGTCTCCAGCCAGGTCTTCAGGCCGGAGAGGATCATCGGCCAGCCTCCGTAAAGCTGCTCGTTCGCCCCCTCGCGCAGCTGGTCGTGCGTCAGGGTCAGCCGGCAGGAGTCGGCGATCGGCTCGATCTCCCAGGTCACCCTCGTCGTGCCCTCGGCGCGCACGTCGTCGCCCCACAGGGCCCGCATCGTGTGGACCAGCCGGCGAGGCGGGTCGGCCTCGACGACCTCCCCCTCGCCGAGCAGCCCGTCCGACTTCGGGGAGCTCATCTCCAGGCGGGCGCCGGGCGTCCAGTCCGACCGGACCCCGGCGCCGAAGTTGTACCTGGCCCGGATCTCGGGGTCGGTGATCGCCTCCCACAGTCGCTCGGGGGTGGTGCGGATGTAGATCTCGAACACCTTGTCCATGGACGTCTCCAGACTGCGCTTGAGGTCGCTGAGCGTGGCCGCCCACGGCTCGGCGTACTTGCTCACCCACCGGTCGTGGACGAGCCGGATCGGTACGGGGTTCAGGAAGTGCAGCTTCTCCCGACCCTGTCGCCTGGTGACGACGAGGCCGGCGTCCTCGAGCTGTTTCAGGTGCTTCATCACGCCGAAACGCGTCATGGGCAGGCGCGCCTCGAGCGCGCTGAGCGTCTGCCCGTCCTCGCGGAAGAGCGCGTCCAGCAGGCTGCGCCGGGTCGGGTCGGCGAGCGCCCTGAACACCTGGTCCATCCGACGAGGATACGTGACTATATGGTCACCTTTCAACCCTCGTCGGTCGGGCCGTCAGCCGACGCTGAGCAGGCGCTCCAGGTCCTCGGCGGTCGGCAGGGCCTCCGGTCGGCTGACCAGGCCGGTCGCCACGTAGTAGAAGCAGGCACCGACGTCGGCCTCGGGCACGCCCACCACGCGGGCCCACGCCGCGCGGTACACCGCCAGCTGCAGCGGGTCGGCCGTGCTGTCGCCGGTCTTCCAGTCCACGACCTCGTAGCCCCCGTCCTGGGTGCGGTAGACCGCGTCGATCCGCCCGCGGACGATCCGGCCGCCCAGCACCAGCTGGAAGGGGGCCTCGACCCGGTGCGGGGGGCGGGCGCCGTAGGGACCGGCCAGGAAGGCCGTCTGCAGCGCGGCCAGCGACTCGTCGGGGACGAGGTCGTCGTCGGCGGCCCCCTCGAGGTCGTCCCGGTCGAGCAGCGCACGCTGCCCGAACAGCGACTCGACCCAGGCGTGGAACCGAGTCCCTCGTCGGGCCGCGGGTGCCGGCGGCCGCGGCAGCGGACGGGCCAGGTCACGGGCCAGCCCGTCGGGATCGGCGGCCAGCCGGACCAGGGCCGTGGCGGACAGCGACGCCGGCAACGGCACGTCGAGGTCGACCCGGTGCGCCCGCCGGGCTTCGTCGAGCAGGGCCGTGAGATCGCGGTCCCATTCGCTCACCCGGTCTCGGTCGGCCGCGGTCAGCGCCGGGGGGTCGGGGGGCGACGGCGCACCCGACAGGGCCAGCCGGACGAGTTCGGCGCCGTCGCGGCGGGCCGCGAGCCGTTCAGGGTCCAGCGGGACGGGCCAGCCGTGCTCGCTGCCCTTCAGCCGCACCGGATTGGCCTCCTGGGTCGGTTCCGCGGCCCACTGGACGACGGTGCCGAGCCCGGACTCGCAGGCCTCCCGGAGCGTGGTCAGGTACTCGGACGGGCCGCGCGGCTTCAGCTGCGTGGGTCCCCACCAGTGCGCGGAGGCCACCAGCGTCGACTTCGCCCGGGTGACCGCGACGTAGGCCAGCCGCAGCTCCTCCAGCCGATCGAGGTCCTTCATCCGGTCGGCGAAGGTCCTCAGCCCGCTCGTCGACCAGTCGGTGATCACCGGGAACGCGTCGGCGTCGCCGCGCAATGCGGTGGGGATGATCTCGGGTGCGGTGGTGAAGCGACGTCGGCCGCGGTCGGCGGGGAACACCTTGTGGGTGAGGTCCGGCACGACGACCACGGGCCATTCCAGCCCCTTGGCCTTGTGCACGGTCATCAGCTTGACGCTGTCGCTCGGCGACGGCGCCGTCGTGTCCAGGCCTCGCTCGTACTCCTGGGCGGCGGACAAGAAGGCCAGGAAGGCACGCACGCTCGGGTCGCCGTCGAGATCGGCGAAGGCCGCCGCCTGGTCGAGGAACGCGGCCAGGCCGTCGGAGCGCAGGGCCGCCGAGGCTCCCGGCGCGGCCGCCACCTCGACGTCGAGTCCGGTGGTCGCGATCACCCGGTGCAGCAGGTCGAGCAGCGGATCCCCCAGGTGCCGCCGCAGCCCGGCCAGCTCGCGGGCCAGCCGGGCGAACCGCTCGCGGGCCGGCTCGGCGTAGGGCAGGCCGCCGGGGCTCTCCAGGGCTTCGGCGAGCGAGACCACCTCGGCCGAGTCGATACCGGCGACCGCCTCGGCGAGCAGGTCGGCGACGTCGGCGGAGCGGACGAGGGGGCCGGCGTCCTCGTCGACCTCCTCGGCATCCTGGGTCTCCGACCGCCGATCGACCCGGACCAGCTCGGCCGCCCGGCGACCGAGCAGCGCGAGGTCGCGCGGCCCGATCTGCCAGCGGGGGCCGGCGAGCAGCCGCACCAGGGCCGGGTTCGCGGTGGGGTCGTCGAGCACCTCCAGCGTGGCGACCAGGTCGGCCACCTCGGGCAGCGCCAGCAGCCCGCCGAGACCGACCACCTCGACCGGGATGCCGCGCTCGACCAGGGCGTCGTGGTAGGCCGCGAAGTCACTTCGTACGCGGACCAGCACGGCGATGTCCCGAGGTCGGACCCCCTGCGCGATCCGGGCGGCGATGCCCCCGGCCACCCAGGCCACCTCGTCGGCATGCGTCGGCAGCAGGGCGCAGACGATCTCGCCCTGCTCCGCGACCTCCGGCCGGGGCACCAGCTCGGGCACCCCGGGGTGGTGGACCCGCAACGGCTCGGCGAGCCGGTTCGCCAGGGAGAGCAGCAGCCCGCCGCTGCGGTTGTTGCGGCCCAGCCCGAACCGGCGCGCCGGGTGACCGTCCGCGGTGCGGAACTCCTCCGGGAACCGGTCGATGTTGGCCACCGAGGCGCCTCGCCACCCGTAGATCGCCTGGAAGGGGTCGCCGACCGCGGTGACCGGGTGCCCGCCACCGAACAGCCCGAGCAGCAGCAGCTTCTGCGCGACCGAGGTGTCCTGGTACTCGTCGAGCAGCACGACTCGGTAGCGCCCGCGCTCCGTGGCGCCGACGACCGGGTGCTGCTGCACCAGGCGCACGGCGTGCGCGACCTGGTCGCCGAAGTCGAGGACCGCGGTGCGCTCCTTCTCGGCCCGCAGCAGCCCGACGAGCTCGGCCAGCTGGCTACGCCGACGGGCCGTCGCGACGACGTCGCGCTGGCCGGCGGTGGGCCCGGGGACGGCGGACACGGTGGCGACGATCCGGGCGTCCTCGGCCTGGAGGGCCGCGACGCCGACGAGGTGCTCGTTCAGCTCGCCGTCGAGGGTCACGACCTTGCCGACCAGGTGGCTGACCGTGCCCTCGAGGTCGGGGAACGGCCCCGGCGCCCGACGGACCACGCGTTCGGCCAGCTGGAACCGGGTGGCGTCGGCCAGCAGCCGGGCGGCCGGCTCGACGCCGATCCGCAGGCCGTGCTCGCGCAGCAGCCGCCCGGCGTAGGCGTGGTAGGTGGCCACGGTGGGCTCCCCGTCGAACGGCGCCTCGCGCGACGCCGCCGGTGACGACCCGCCGAGGGCCTTGGCCAACGCCGCGCGGATCCGTTGGGCGAGCTCGGCCGCCGCCTTGTTGGTGAACGTCAGTCCCAGGACCTCCTCCGGGTGCACCTGACCCGAGGCGACCAGCCACACCACCCGCGCGGCCATCACCGACGTCTTGCCCGACCCGGCACCCGCCACCACCACGGCCGGCTCCAGCGGCGCCGTGGCCGCGACCAGCTGCTCGTCGGTGAAGGGGACCCCGAGCAGGGCGGAGAGGTCACCCGGCTGGAGGGTCACCGGACCACCTGCCGACCGTCGTCGACCGCCGGGCACGAGGACCGGACCTGGCAGTAGCGGCACTGCGCGCCGGTGAGCGGTGGGAACTGCTCGAGCACCATCCGGTTCACGGCCGAGGCGACCTCGGCGTCGACCCAGCTCGACCCGTCGTCGGCGGTCTCCAGCGGCGGCTGGGCCAGCACCTTCGGCTGGCCGGCCTTGCCGTCGTGACGCAGGTGCACGAGCTCCGCCCCGCCGGGTGTCGCCGCGGGGACGACGTCGGCCACCGCGCCCTCGCGCACCGCCAGCTGGTAGGTGCCCAGCTGCACGTGCGTCAGCACCGCCGGCGCGGTCGGGGCGTTCTTGCCGGTCTTCAGGTCGACGACGTGGACCCGGCCCTCGCTGTCGACCTCGACCCGGTCCATCGACCCGCGCACGGTGACCGTGCGTCCGTCGACGGTGAGGTCGATGGCGAACGCCTGCTCGCTGCCGACCAGCCGCCGGCCCCGCGGTGCCGCGTGCCAGGCGAGGAACCGCTCGAGGACCGCGCGGGCGACCCCGCGCTCGCGGGCGGACTCCCACCGGGCCGCGAAGCCCAGCTGCCCCCACACGGAGTCGAGCAGGCGCATCAGGCCGTCGAGGTCGGCGGGCGTGCCGCCGCGGGCGACGTCGTGGGCCAGCCCGTGCACGATCGACCCGAACCCCAGCGCGGTGCTGCGTGCGTGCTCCGCGCGCACCTCGTGGGTCAGGAACCACTTCAGCGGGCACTCGGTCAGGCCGCTGAGCGACGAGCCGGACAGCAGCAGCGGCCGCTCGTCCGGGTACATCGGGCGGCCCGGGTCGGTGCGATCGTCGAGCCCCCACCAGGCGTCCGGGTGGGCCACCGGGGCCAGCCGCACGCCGTGCTCCTCGGCCCGGGCCAGCTCGGCCAGCCGGACGGCGGCCGCGCCGCGCAGGGCGGGCAGCGCCGCCGGGTCGGCCACGACCGACCGCAGCTCGGCGACCAGCGCGGAGAGCGTCAGCGGCCGGGCCGGGCGCTCGCGCACCTCGCGCACCGGCACGCCCAGCTCGTCGAGGAAGCGCGACGGTCGGGCGCCGTCGTCCTCGGGTGAGGCCACGGCGGTGACCACGAGGCGGCGCCGAGCGCGCGTGATGGCCACGTAGAACAGCCGACGCTCCTCGGCCAGCAGGCCGGCCATCGGGACCGGGTCGGCGAGCCCGTCGACGTGCAGCCGGTCGGCCTCCAGGAGGGACCCGCGGTGCCGGAGGTCGGGCCAGACCTCCTCCTGGACGTCGACCACGACCACGACCTCCCACTCCAGGCCCTTGCTCCGGTGCGCGGTGAGCAGCCGCACGGCGTCACCCCGAAGCCCTCGCTCGGCCAGGGTGTCGGCCGGGATCTGCTGGGCCAGCAGCTGGTCGACGAACGCGCCCACCCCCCGGCGCTGCACCCTCTCCTCGTCGCGCGACGCGGTCTCGAAGAGGGCGACGACGGCGTCCAGGTCGCGGTCGGCGGCCCGACCGGCCGACCCGCCGGACGCGGAGGCCCGCTCCAGCCGACGCGGCCAGCCGGTGCCGGACCAGAGCCGCCACAGCACGTCGTGGACCGTCCCGCCGTCGCGAACGGCCGCTCGGGCGTCGGCCAGCAGCCGACCGAGCCGCAGCGCGGGCGCGGCCACCCGGTCGTCGAGGGAGACCAGGAGCTCGGGGGACGCGACGGTCTCGCGGATCAGCTCGTCGGACGGTCGGACCCCGCCGGCCCCGGCCACCGCCCGATCGTCCTCGCGCAGCGCCCGGCCCAGGCGGCGCAGAGCGGCGGCGTCGGCCCCGCCGAGCGGGGAGAGCAGCAGCGCGCGGGCGGCCTCCGCGGTCAGCGCCGCGGGATCGCCGACCACCCGCAGCGCGAGCAGGAGGGGCTGGACGGCCGGCTCCCGGGCCAGCGGCAGCTCGTCGCCGGCCACCTCGACCGGCACCCCGGCGGCGCCGAGCACGCGCCGCACCGAGGGCACCGAGCGCGCTCCGGAGCGCACCAGCACCGCCATCGACGACCACGGGGTTCCGTCGTCGAGGTGCTCGCGGCGCAGCAGGTCGGCGACCGCCTCGAGCTGCAGCCCCGGGCTGGCGAAGGTCAGCGCCTCGACGACGCCGTCCGGCTGGGCGGACGCCGCCACGAGGCCGCGGTGGGTGCGCAGCGGCTCGGCGAGGCCAGCCCCGGCCAGCGGCATCCGTCGGGCCACCTCGCGGGACGCCGCCAGGAGCACGGGCCCCGCCCGGCGGCTGACCTGCAGGGTGCGGACCTCGGCCGGCCGCCCGTCGGCCCGGCGAAACCGGTCCCGGAACTCCAGCAGACCGCGCACCTCGGCGCCGCGGAACGCGTAGATCGACTGGTCGGGGTCGCCGACCACGACCAGGTCGCGCCCGTCGCCGGCGATCGCCGTGAGGAGCCGCTCCTGGGCCGGGTCGGTGTCCTGGTACTCGTCGACCACGACGAGGTCGTAGCGCGAGCGCAGCAACGCCCGGCCCTCGGCCGACTCGGCCAGCACGACCGCGCGGTGCACCAGCTCCGCGTAGTCGAGCAGGCCTTGGGCGTCGAGCACGTCGAGGTACTCGGCGAGGAAGTGGGCGGCGGCCGCCCAGTCGGGTCGGCCGGCACCGGCGAGCCGCAGCAGCTGCTCGGGCTCCAGGCCGAGCCCGCGCGCCCGGCCGGCCAGCGTGCGGACCTCGTCGGCGAACCCCCGGGTGGGCAGGGCGACCCGCAGCTCGTCGGGCCAGCGGACCGTGCTCTCGGCGAGCTGTCCGGCCAGCAGCTCACGGACGACGACGTCCTGCTCAGGACCCGACAGCAGCCGCAGCGGGCGGCCGGTGTCCTCCGGCGCCCGCGTCTCGCCCGCGAGTGCGTAGGCGAACGCGTGGAAGGTCCAGGCGCTCTGCGTGGCGACGCTGCGAGCGAGCCGGCCGGCGATCCGCTCGCGCAGCTCCGCGGCGGCCTTGCGGCTGAAGGTCAGGGTCAGGATCCGGTCGGGGTCGGCGCCGGCCTCGACCCGGGCGACGACCGCCTCGACCACGGTCGTGGTCTTCCCCGTGCCGGGACCGGCCAGCACGAGCACCGGCCCGTGACCGGGGGCCCGGACGGCGTCGACGACCGCCTGCTGCGCGGGGTCCAGCGTCGGCGCGACCCGGGCCGGGGTGGGCGGCCGGGTCAGCCGGTACGCCGGCCGCGGCCCACCCGCGGCCTCCCCAGGCCGGGTGACTCCCGACCCGGCGACTCCCGACCCGGCGACCTGGCTCCCCCTCACCCGACCATCCCAGCACGCGGCACCGACAGGCTCACCGGCCGTCCCACCGAGCCCGGTCGAGGTCGACCCGGCGCCCCTGGGCTCGCAGCGGCGCCCCGTCGGCCCGAAGCCGGGCCAACGCCTCGCGCTCCAGACCCGGCGCGGGCGTCCCGTCAGCACGGACGACCCGCCACCACGGCACCCCGCCCCCCCACAGCGCCATGGTCCGGCCGACCTGCCTGGGTCCCCCGGCACCCAGCAGCTCGGCCACGTCCCCGTAGGTGGTCACCCGGCCGGGTGGCACCCGCGCCACCAGGTCCAGCACGCGCTCGGCGTAGGGCGTCGGATGCTGGTCGCGCGGCACACGGCGATCCTGCCAGCCGGAATGCGAGGATCGCGTCCGTGACCAGCGGTGTGCGCGAGCTCTCCAGCCGGCGGGGCGTGCTCGTCGTCGAGCCGCCGCTGCCGCTGCGGGTCCGACGGCCGGCCGACCTGCTCCGGCTCGTCGTCGTGGTCGAGCTGCTCGCGATCGTCGTCGGCCTCGCGACGTTCGCGGTGGGCACCGCCGGTGGGCTGGAGCAGGACCTGGTGGGCGCGGCCACCGGCGTCCCACGCACCATCCTGCGCGCGGTCACCGTCGTCGCGGGGGTCGGCACCCTGGCGCTGCCCGTCGCGATCTCCCTCGACCTGGTCGTGCGCCGACGCACCTGGCAGCTGCTCGACGCGCTGCTGGCCGCCATCGCGGGCGTCGTCGTGGCGCTGACGATCCGCTGGTGGGTGCTCGGCTACGCACCACCCCGGCTCCTCGACGCCCTGACCAAGCTGCTGCCCGACGGCGGCCGGTCCACCCCGGTCGAGGGACTCCTGGCGGCCATCGTGGCGTTCCTCACCCTGGTCGGGCTCCGCGGCCGGCACCGCTGGCGGGCGGCCGCCGTGGTCGCCGTCGGGTCGGTGGCCGCCGTGGGCGTGCTGTCCGGTGAGGTCACGGCGCTGGCCACGACCGTCTCCCTGCTGATCGGCTGGGTCGTCGGCCTGGGGGTGCGCTACATCCTCGGGGCCAGCGCCTCGCGCCCGCCCGGCACCGACGTCGCCGACACCCTCGTCAACGCCGGGCTCCGGGTGACTCGGCTCGAGCGGCTGCTCGACGACTCGGTCGAGCCGCGGCGCTACGTCGCCACCCTGGGGGACGGCAGCCGCGCCAGGGTCAACGTCCTCGACCGTGACACCTACGGCTCGACGCTGTTCGTGCGGGCCTGGCAGCGGCTGCGGCTGCGCGG
>DAIRVJ010000010.1:0-17241 GCA_036802895.1 Candidatus Nanopelagicales bacterium | reverse complement strand
ACACCTACGGCTCGACGCTGTTCGTGCGGGCCTGGCAGCGGCTGCGGCTGCGCGGGCCGGCCAGCCGACGTGGCTACCTGACCGTGCGCAGCGCCGTCGACCACGACGCCCTGATGACCCTCGCGGTGCGGCACGCGCACGTGCCGACGCCGGAGCTGCTCGTCGTCGCCGAGGTCGGGCCCTACGCCGCGCTGGTGGCCCACCGCGAGGTACCCGGCGTGACCTTGGCCGAGGCGGTCGTGGAGGGCCGAGTCGAGGACCTGCTCGACGACGATCGCCTCGGCGCCGCCTGGCAGGTGGTCGATCGGCTGCACCGACGGCGGATCGCGCACCGCGGGCTGGTCGAGGAGAACCTGCTGCTCGACGACGCCGGTGGAGTCACCCTGCTCGGCGTCAACGGCGGCGAAGTGGCCGCCAGCGACCTGCCGCTGCGGTTGGACGTCGTCCAGCTGATGACGACGCTCGCGCTGCACGCCGGCCCGAAACGCGCGGTCGCCACCGCGGTGGAGACGCTGGGTCCCGGGCCGCTGCTCGACGCCCTGCCCCTCCTGCAGCGGATCGCGCTCGCGGGGGCCACGCGCGCCCAGCTGCGCCAGCACAGGGGGCTGCTGCACGCGCTGCGGGACCAGATGATCGCCGCCGCACCGACCGACGAGCCGGTGGAGGAGATCCAGCTCGAGCGGCTGCGGCTGCGCTCGGTGGTGGCGGTCCTCGGCGGGACGGTCGCGGCCTACCTGCTGCTGACCCAGCTCACCCAGGTCGACGTCGGCGCCGTGGTGAGCTCCGCGGACTGGCGCTGGGCGCTGGCCGCGCTGGGCTTCTCGGCCGTGACCTATCTCGGCGCCTCGCTCACCCTCGTCGGCTTCGTGCTGCAGCCGCTCAACTTCGTGCGCACGGTGCTCACCCAGCTCGCCGTGTCGTTCTCGGCCCTGGTCGCGCCGACGGCCGTCGGCAACGTCGCCCTGAACGCCCGGTTCCTGGAACGCTCCGGGGTCGACCCGGCGGTCGCGCTGGGCAGCGTCGGTGTCGTCCAGGTCGGCATGTTCACCGTCTACCTCGTGCTGCTGCTGGTCTTCGGCGTGCTGGCCGGCACCGGACCGCAGGCGTCGTTCGCGCCGCCGCAAGGGGCCGTCGTGGCGGTGCTGGTGATCCTCACCCTGGCGCTGCTCGCGCTCAGCCTGCCCTGGGGGCGCCGCCTCCTGCAGAACCGGCTCAGGCCGCTGCTCCGACGGGTCGTGCCGCGGTTGGTGGCCGTCTTCCAGCGGCCCGGCAAGCTGCTGACCGGCTTGGGCGGAGCCCTGCTGCTCAACCTGGCCTACGTGCTCGCGCTGTTGTCGGCGACGAAGGCGTTCGGGGGAACGGTCGGCGTGGCCACGGTCGGCGTGGTGTTCCTCGCCGGCGCGGTCGTCGGCTCGGCGGTGCCGACCCCCGGGGGGCTGGGCGGGGTGGAGGCGGCGCTGGCGGCCGGCCTGGCCGCCGGCGGGATGGACAGCGCGGTCGCCGTCTCGTCGGTGCTGCTCTACCGACTGGTGACGTTCTGGCTGCCGGTACCGATCGGCTGGCTGTCGCTGACCTACCTGCAGCGCAAGGGCGCCCTCTAGGCGGTCAGTACGACGGCCGGTCCGGCTCCACCTGGTTCACCCAGGCCACGACGCCGCCACCGACGTGAATCGCGTCGGCGAACCCGGCACCCTTCACGACGGCGAGCACCTCGGCGGAGCGGCCGCCGACCTTGCAGTACAGGACCAGGCGCCGGTCGTTCGGCAGGCCCTCGAGGGCGCGGCCGGTGAGGAACTCGTCCTTGGGGATCAGCACCGAGCCCGGGATGTCGACGATCTCGCGCTCGTTCGGCTCCCGGACGTCGACGAGCAGGAAGTCCTCGCTGCCCTGCGCCCGGCGGTCGAGCATCGCCTTGAGGTCGAGCACGCTGATCGTCGAGTCCCGAGCGGCTTCTGCGGCTGCGTCGGAGATCGTGCCGCAGAAGGCGTCGTAGTCGATGAGCTCGGTGACCGTGGGGTTGGCGCCGCAGACGGCGCAGTCGGGGTCCTTGCGGACCTTGACCGTGCGATAGGCCATCTCCAGGGCGTCGTACACCATGAGCCGCCCGACCATCGGCGTGCCGATGCCGGTCAGCACCTTGATCGCCTCGGTGACCTGGATCGACCCGACGGAGCCGCAGAGCACCCCGAGGACGCCGCCCTCGGCGCAGGAGGGGACCATGCCGGGCGGTGGCGGTTCCGGGTACAGGCAGCGGTAGCACGGGCCGTACTCGGCCCAGAACACGCTGGCCTGCCCGTCGAAGCGGTAGATCGAGCCCCAGACGTACGGCTTGCCGAGCAGGACGCAGGCGTCGTTGACCAGGTAGCGGGTGGCGAAGTTGTCGGTGCCGTCGACGATCAGGTCGTACGCCCCGAAGATCTCCATCGCGTTCGAGGAGTCGAGCCGCTCCTCGTGCAGGATCACGTCGACGTAGGGGTTGATCTCCTTCACGGAGTCGCGTGCCGACTCGGCCTTCGACCGGCCGATGTCGCTCTGCCCGTGGATGATCTGCCGCTGCAGGTTCGACTCGTCGACGACGTCGAACTCGACGATGCCCAGGGTGCCGACGCCGGCCGCGGCCAGGTACATGAGCGACGGCGACCCCAGCCCGCCCGCGCCCACGCAGAGCACGCGGGCGTTCTTCAGCCGCTTCTGCCCGGTCATCCCGACGTCCGGGATGATCAGGTGGCGGCTGTAGCGGCGGACCTCGTCGACGGTGAGGCTGTCGGCCGGCTCGACCAGCGGGGGCAGGGACACGTCGGCTCCGGGTGAGAGGAAGGGGGGCTGCTCGTGCACAACGGTGCCACAGGCCGAGCGCATTCCCGCGCCCGGGACGGCGTGGGATCCTCGTCGGCGTGACGCACCGCCGGCCAGTCATCGGGATCACCACGTACGTGGAGCAGGCCCGGTGGGGGGTCTGGGACACCGCGGCCGCACTCGTCCCGCACGCCTACGTCCGGCAGGTCGCAGCCGCCGGCGGCCGCGTCGTCCTCGTGCCGCCGTCCGACGACGGCGCCAGCGACCTCGTCGACGTCCTCGACGGGCTGCTGCTCGCCGGGGGCGCCGACGTCGATCCGGCCCGCTACGGCCAACCGGCCCACCCGCAGACCGCCGGCCTGCGCCCGGAGCGCGACGCCGCCGAGCTGGCCCTGCTCGTCGCCGCCCTGAACGCGGACCTCCCGGTGCTCGGCGTCTGCCGCGGCATGCAGCTGATGGCCGTGCAGGCCGGCGGCGCGCTGGTGCAGCACCTGCCGGACGTCGTCGGGCACGAGGGCCACCGCCCCGAGCCGGGCGTGTACGGCGACCACGACGTCCGGCTGGCCGTCGGCACGCAGCTGGCCGCCGTCCTCGGCGGGCGGGTCACCGTGCGCTCCTACCACCACCAGGGCGTGGCCGACGTCGGCACGCTGACCGTCGGCGGCTGGGCCGACGACGAGACGGTCGAGGCGGTCGAGGTCCCGGGACGGCGGTTCGCGCTCGGCGTGCTGTGGCACCCCGAGGTGGGTGACGATCCCCGGCTGTTCCAGGCCCTCGTCGCGGCCGCCGCCTCCCCCTCCGACTTGTCAGGGTGAGGACGGGCCAAAGGCCGTCCTCACCCTGACAAGTCGGCTAGAGCGGGGTGACGTAGGCGCCGGAGATGCCGCCGTCGACGAGGAAGTTCGACGCCGTGATGAACGACGCGTCGTCGCTGGCCAGGAAGGCCACCGCCGCCGCCATCTCCTCGGGCTCGGCGAACCGGCCCATCGGGATGTGCACGAGCCGACGGGCGGCCCGCTCGGGGTCCTTGGCGAACAGCTCCTGCAGCAGCGGGGTGTTGACCGGGCCGGGCGACAGCGCGTTCACCCTGATCCCCTCGCGGGCGAACTGCACGCCCAGCTCGCGCGTCATCGCCAGCACCCCACCCTTGGACGCCGTGTAGGAGATCTGCGAGGTGGCCGCGGCCATCGTCGCGACGAAGGACGCGGTGTTGATGATCGAGCCCTTGCCCTGCCGCTGCATGTGCGGGATGACCGCCTTGCAGCCGAGGTAGACCGAGGTCAGGTTGACCTCCTGGACCCGGCGCCAGGCGTCCAGTCCGGTCGTCAGGATCGAGTCGTCGTCCGGCGGGGAGATCCCCGCGTTGTGGAAGGCGATGTCCACCCGCCCGTAGGTCTCGACCGTGGTCGCGTACACCCGTTCGTTGTCGTCCGGGCTGGTCACGTCGGCCCGCACGAACAGCCCGCCCAGCTCGGCGGCGAGCGCGCCGCCCTGCTCCTCGTTCACGTCGACGACGACGACCCTGGCCCCCTCCGCGGCGAGCCGCCGCGAGGACGCCAGCCCGATGCCGCTGGCCGCGCCGGTGACGACGGCGACGCGGTCGCTCAGCCGGTCCACTCAGACCTCCGTGTTGATGAAGACGTTCTTGACCTCGGTGAACGAGTCCAGCGCGTCTGGGCCGAGCTCGCGGCCGAGGCCCGAGCGCTTGTACCCCCCGAACGGCGTGCTGTACCGCACCGACGAGTGGCTGTTGACGCTCAGGTTCCCGGTCTCCACCGCGCGTGAGACGCGCAGCGCCCGGCCCAGGTTCTGCGTCCAGATCGACCCGGACAGCCCGTAGTCGGTGTCGTTGGCGATCCGAATCGCGTCGGCCTCGTCCTCGAACGGCAGGACGACGACCACCGGTCCGAAGATCTCCGCGCGGACGGCGCGGTCGGTCTCCGACCTGGGCGTGAGCACGGTCGGCGGGAACCAGTAGCCGGGGCCATCCGGACAGCTGCCGCGGAACGCGACCGGGGCGTCGTCCGGGACGAAGGAGGCCACCGCGTCCCACTGGCCGCGCGAGATCAGCGGTCCCATCTCGGAGGTCTCCAACGCCGGGTCCTCGACCCGCACACCCGCGACAGCCGGCTCCAGCAGCTCCATGAAGCGGTCGTAGACGCTGCGCTGGACCAGGATCCGCGACCGCGCGCAGCAGTCCTGCCCCGCGTTGTCGAAGACGCCGTACGGGGCGCTCGCCGCGGCCCGCTCGAGGTCGGCGTCGGCGAACACGATGTTGGCGCTCTTGCCGCCCAGCTCGAGGGTCAGCCGCTTGACCTGGTCCGCGCACCCGCGCATGACCCGCTGGCCGACGTCGGTCGAGCCGGTGAACACGACCTTGCGCACAGCCGGGTGGGTCACGAAGCGCTCACCGACGACCGAGCCCTTGCCGGCGACGACGGTGAGCACGCCGTCGGGCAGGCCGGCGTCCAGCGCGAGCTCGCCCAGCCTGAGTGCGGTCAGCGGCGTGAGCTCGGCCGGCTTCAGCACGACGGTGTTCCCGGCCGCCAGCGCGGGAGCGAACCCCCAGCCGGCGATCGGCATGGGGAAGTTCCACGGGACGATGACGCCCACCACGCCCAGCGGCTCCTTGAACGTGACGTCGACGCCGCCGGCCACCGGGATCTGCCGCCCGAACAGCCGCTCGGGAGCGCCGCTGTAGTACGTCAGCACGTCGCGGACGTTGCCTGCCTCCCACCGCGCGTTGGTGATGGTGTGCCCCGAGTTGGCGACCTCCAGCCGGGCGAGCTCCTCGACATGGGCGTCGACCCTGTCGGCGAACCGGCGCAGCAGCCGCGCCCGGTCGGCCGGCGCCACCGTCCGCCAGGTGGCGAACGCCGCCTGTGCGCGGTCGATGGCCTGGTCGGTGGCCTCGAGACCCGGTTGCTCGATCGTCGCGACCACCTGCTCGGTGGCCGGGTTGACGACGGCGTGCGTCGTGGTCACCACTCCTCACATCCGCTCGAAGGAGCGGAACCGCTCCCACTCGGTCACCGTCCGAGAGAAGGCGTCCAGCTCGACCCTGGCCATGTTCGCGTAGTGGTCGACGACCTCGTCGCCGAACGTCGCGCGGGCGAAGTCGCTGGTCTCCCACAGCCGGGCCGCCTCCGCGAGGGAGTCCGGCACCCGCTCGGCGTCCGCCACGTAGGCGTTGCCCCCGAACGCCGGCTCCAACGGCAGGTTCCGCTCGACGCCGTCCAGCCCCGACGCGACGAGGGCGGCGACGGCCAGGTACGGGTTGACGTCGCCGCCGGGCACCCGGTTCTCCAGCCGCAGACCCTGGCCGTGGCCGACGAGTCGGAGCGCGCAGGTGCGGTTGTCGCGCCCCCACTTGACCGCCGTCGGAGCGAACGAGCCGGCGACGAACCGCTTGTAGGAGTTGACGTTCGGGGCGAGCAGCAGCGACAGCTCGCGCAGGTGGGCGAGCTGCCCGGCGAGGAACGACCGCCCCAGGTCGGACATGCCGTGCTCGGCGTCGTCATCGGAGGCCATGACCAGGCCGCCGTCCAGGCCGCGGAATGACAGGTGGATGTGGCAGGAGTTGCCCTCGCGCTCGTTGTACTTCGCCATGAACGTGAGGGACAGGCCCTCCTGGGCGGCGATCTCCTTCGCCGCCGTCTTGTAGACCGAGTGGTTGTCGCAGGTGGCCAGCGCGTCCGCGTATCGGAAGGCGATCTCGTGCTGGCCGAGGTTGCACTCGCCCTTGGCGGACTCGACCACCATCCCGGAGGCCGCCATCTGGTTGCGGATGCGGCGCAGCAGCGGCTCGACCCGGCTCGAGCCGAGGAGGGAGTAGTCGACGTTGTACAAGTTGGCCGGGGTGAGGTCACGGTAGCCGGCCCGCCAGGCCTGCTCGTAGGTGTCGCGGAAGACGATGAACTCAAGCTCGGTGCCCACGAACGCCTGCATGCCCGCATCGGCGAGCCGGGCGAGCTGGCGGCGCAGCACCTGGCGCGGCGAGGCGACCACGTCGCTGCCGTCCTCCCAGAGGACGTCGGCGAGGACGAGCGCGGTGCCCGGCAGCCACGCGGCGTACCGCAGCGTGTCCAGGTCGGGTCGCAGGACGAAGTCGCCGTATCCGGTGTCCCAGGAGGACATCGCGTAGCCGCCGACGGTGTTCATGTCGACGTCCACCGCCATCAGGTAGTTGCACGCCTCCGTGCCGTGGCGCAGGACCTCGTCCATGAAGTACGGCGCGTGCACCTGCTTGCCCTGCAGCCGGCCCTGCATGTCGGTCAGGCCCACGAACACGGTGTCGATCCGGCCAGCGGCGACGTCGGCGGCCAGCTCGGGCACGGTCAGCGCGGGCGTGCGGCTCATGGGCGGCCCTTCTCGATCGACGACGACGGCAACCTAGGGCGCCGGCCGCCGGTTCGCAATGGTCTGCGACCGAACATTTGACGCACTCAGGTGAGGAAGCCGCGCAGCAGGGCGGACGTGCCGTCGCAGTGCGCCTCCATGGCGCGCCGGGCCCGCTCCTGGTCGCCGTCGAGGATCGCGCCGACGACCTCGGCGTGCTGAGCGTCCGAGTGCGCGATGTTGCGCGACAGCACGGGGATCTCCGCGAGCAGCTCGCCGACCCTGAGCTGCGCGTCGGCCACCGCCTGGAGCAGCAGCTCGCTGCCGGCCAGCTCGGCGATGGCGAGGTGCAGCCGGGAGTCGGCCCCGCGGCGGGCCCGATCGTCGGGGGACGCCGTCACGGCGTCCAGCGCCGCGCGCAGGGCGCCCCGCTCGGCCGTGGACAGCCGTCGGGTGGCCGCCAGCGCCGCCGCACCAGGCTCGACGACGCGACGGAAGTCGAGGGCGTCGTCCAGCCGCGCCCCCATGGAGCGCGCCAGCGAGGCGGCCTCGGCCCGGTCGGCCGCCCGGGGGTGGTAGGTGACGAACGTGCCGCCCCCGCGGCCGCGGCGGGTCTCGACGTACCCGGCCTGGCGCAGGGCCTGCAACGCCTCGCGCAGCGTGGTGCGCCCGACCTTCAGCGCCTGCGCGAGCTCCCGCTCCGGCGGCAGCCGCTCCCCGGGGGCGACGACCCCGAGCTTGATCGTGCGGATCAGCCGCTCCACGGCGGTCTCGAAGGCGTTGCCGTCGCGCGGCGGCCGCAGCAGCGACCGCGGGACGGCCGACCCGGGCGCGCTCATCCGCGCACCCGCTCGCCCGCCGGGTCGTACAACGGCTCCTCGACCACGACCCCGGGCACCCAGTCACCGAAGGCGAGCACCTCGACCCGCGTGCCCACCGACGCGTCGGCGACCGGCAGGTAGGCGAAGGCGATCGACGCGCCGACCGTGAAGCCGATGGCCCCCGACGTGACCCGACCCACCGTCCGGCCGGAGACCCGCACCGGCTCGTTCCCGAGCACCTGCCGACGCGCGTCGTCGAGGGTGACGCAGACCAGCCGGCGGGTCGGCGAGCCGGCCGCGAGGAGGGCGTCCCGGCCGAGGAAGTCCTTGTCCGGCTTGACGCAGAACCCGAGCCCGGCCTCGTAGGGCGTGTCGTCCGGGGTGATGTCCGACCCCCAGTAGCGGTAGCCCTTCTCCGCTCGGAGGGAGTCGATGGCCTTGTACCCGCAGCGCAGCATCCCCTGCGGTGTCCCGGCGGCCACCAGCGCGTCCCACAGCGCCGCGCCGTACTCCGTCGGGACGTAGAGCTCGTAGCCGAGCTCGCCGACGAACGTCACCCGAATCATCCGCACGGGAGCCGGGCCCACCGTGGTCTCGCGCAGGGCGAGGTACGGGAAGGCCGCACCGTCCAGCGGCTGGGGCGTCAGCGGCTGCAGGATCTCGCGGGCCAGCGGCCCCCACAGACCGAAGCAGGCCCACTGGCTGGTCACGTCGCGCACGGACACCGAGCCGTCCCGCGGCGCGTGGGAGCGGATCCAGTCCAGGTCGTGCCCGGCGAACGCGGTCCCGGTGACGATCTGGAAGGTCTGCTCGTCGACCTGGGCGACGGTGAAGTCGCACTCGATGCCGCCGCGCGCGTTGAGCATCTGCGTGTAGGTGACCCGGCCGGGACCACGCGCCACCCGGTTGTCGCAGAGCCCCTCCAGCAGCGCCGCCGCCGCCGGCCCGCTGACCTCGAGCTTGCCGAACGACGTCTCGTCGAAGAGCCCGGCGGTGTCCCGGGTGGCCCGGTGCTCGGCCTCGATCGCGGGCGACCACAGCCGGCCCGCCCAGCCCAGCGGTCGGCCGTCCTCGGACCCCAACACCTCGTTCGAGCGGTAGTAGTTGACCCGCTCCCACCCGCTCTTCTCACCGAACAGCGCCCCCGCGGCCACGTGCGCCGGGTACGCGGGGGACGTGCGCAGGGGTCGCGCCGAGGTGCGCTCGTGTCCCGGGTACTTCAGGTCGTAGTAGCTCTCGTAGTTCTCCTTGACCCGGGCCAGGGTGTACGCCGGCGAACGGTAGGCCCGCCCGAACCTGCGGACGTCCATCTCCCAGAGGTCGTGGCCCGGGTCGCCGTCGAGGATCCAGTCGGCCATCACCCGGCCCATGCCGCCCGCGCCGGCGATCCCGTGCGCGCAGAAGCCGGCCGCGACCCAGAACCCCCGGACGTCGGTCGGTCCGAGGCAGAACTCGTTGTCCGGGGTGAACCCCTCCGGACCGTTGATCACCGTGCGGATCTCCACGTCGGCCATGGCCGGCACCCGGACGACCGAGTTCGCGTAGATCTCCTCCAGCCGGGACCAGTCCTCGGGGAGCAGCCGGCCGTTGAAGTCGGGCGGGACGGCGTCGAGGCCGTCCGGGCCCAGCGCGAACGGCGCCGACTGCCGCTCGTACCCACCCATGACCAGGCCGGCGCCGTCTTCGCGGTAGTAGACCAACAGGTCGGGGTCACGCAGCGTCGGCAGTCGCCGGTCCCCCGGGTGGACGTCGCGGAACGGCGTGGTCACCACGTACTGGTGGCTCATCGGGACGATCGGCACCCGTACGCCGACCAGCCGCGCGACCTCGGCCGCGTACATCCCCGCCGCGTCGACCACCACCTCGCACTCGACGTCCCCCCGGCTGGTGCGCACCCGGCTCACCGCCCCGTCGACGACGTCGATACCGACGACCCGGGTGTTCTCGCGGACGAGGACGCCCGCCGCGCGCGGGCGTCGCATGAGCGCGTGCGTGAGCTGTGAGGGGTCGAGGTAGCCGTCGGTGGGCAGGAACGTCGCGCCGAGGACGCGCTCGGTCGACATCAGGGGGAACAGGTCGCGGGCCGCGTCCGGACTCAGCCGGTGCAGCGGCAGGCCGAAGGTCTCCGCCCAGCCGACCTGCCGGCTGAGCTCCTCCATCCGCTCGGTCGAGCAGGCCAGCCGCAGGCCGCCGCACTCGACCCATCCGGGATCGGTCTCGGGATCGCTCGCGAGCTCCCGGTAGAGCGCCGCCGAGTCCATCATCATCCGGGTCAGCGTCACCGAGCCGCGCAGCTGGCCCACCAGCCCGGCCGAGTGGAACGTCGACCCGCTCGTCAGCTCACCCCGCTCCACCACGAGCACGTCGGTCTCACCGCGTCGCGCGAGGTGGTGGGCGATGCTCGCGCCACCGACGCCTCCACCGACCACGACGATGCGCGACCTGGCGGGCAGCTCGGTCATGACCCTCCCTCACCCCGGGCGCCGGCCAAGCCCTCGAGCAGGTCGACGAGATCCGGTCCGCGCAGCTCGGCTTGTGCCGACTCGTACTTCTCCATGCCCCACGACCAGAAGTCGAAGTCGATGGGCGAGACCGCCGCCTGGATCGAGGCCCAGAGGGTCCACCCGTAGCGCGCGAGCAGGGACCAGGCGCGGGCGCGGGCCAGCTTGTCGAGCGAGGGCCCGCCCCAGTACGCCGCCACGAGCGCGACCGTCTCATCGACGGCCAGCCCGGACTCCGACGCGATGTTGCCCAGCTCGAAGCTGGCCTCGTTCATCCCGCTGTACTCGTAGTCGATGAGCCAGATCCGCTCGCCGTCGTCGATGAAGTTCGCGGCCAGCAGGTCGTTGTTGCACGGGACGAGCGGCTCGTCCCCCGGTCGCATGGCGTCCTCCAGCCGCTCCACGGCAGGCGCCAGGTCCAGGTAGTCAGCCGGCAGCCGGAAGCCTCGCTCCAGCACCAGCTGCAGGTAGCGCCGACGGATGGACCGCATGTCGAAACGGCCGGCGAACTCCGGCCCCGCATGCAGGGTTCGGACGGCGGCGGCGACACGAGGGATCGTCGCGGCGTCGCGCAGGTCGGCCGAGGTCAGGGTCCGGCCGGTGAGGAACTGCACGACGAGGACGTTCTCGTCGGGGAGCGACTCGACCACCGGCGCCCCCACGCCGGCCAGCCACGCCGCCGTCGTGTTGTGCCGCTCCGCGTCGCGGTCGATCGCCAGCAGTCCCGACTCGTTGGCCGAGACCCGGACGACGTAGTCGCCGCCGTCGTCGGTGCGCACCCGGTAGTTGCGGTTGGTCAGTCCGCCGCCGAGCTCGTCGACGGTGCGCGTGCGGCCGCTCAGCACGCCGATCCGGTCGAGCAGCTGCTCGAGGTCCGCCGAGGGCACCCGGGGAGCCTAGTGGCGGGCGACGGCCGCTGCGGAGCGGTCCAGGTGCTCGCGCACCAGGCGGGCGACCAGCCCAGGGTGCTCCATCTGAGCGACGTGGCCGGAGTGCGGAAGCAGCACGACTCGGGCGTTGGGGAAGGTCGCCCGGGCCTTGCCGGCCAGCCGCGACGAGACGAGCTTGTCGAGGCGGCCGTAGAGGACGAGCGTCGGCGCCGTCACCTGCCCCGCGCGGCGCCACAGGCTGTGCTCGCCCCTCGCCGTGAACGAGCGCATGAGCCCGCGGGTCGAGGCGGCCAGCGCGTCGACCGTGTACGGCAGGCGCTGCCGACGGGCGACGTCCTCGGCCGCGAGACGCAGCCGCTCCTCGGACACCGAGCTGGGGTCGGCGTAGCAGAGCTCGATCAGCCCCTGCACCCGCTGCTCCGGCGGCAGGGCGGTGAGCCGGCGAGCGACCGCGGCGCCGACGCCCGGCAGCGCGAGCAGCCCGACCGGCGTGCGCCAACGGCCCGGTCGGAAGTCCGGCAGGGCGGGGGACACCAGGGTGAGCGTGCGCACCAGATCGGGACGCAGCGCCGCGACCACCGTGGCGACCGCGCCGCCGAGGGAGTTGCCCATGAGGTGGACCGGTCCTCGAGCGTCGGCCTCGACCAGATCGATGACCGCACGGGCGTGCCCCTCGACGGTGTAGTCGCCGTCGTCCGGTGGCGGGGAGTAGCCGAACCCGGGCAGGTCGGGCGCCCGGGAGGCCAGGCGGTCCGCCAGCAGCCCCATCAGGTCGGTCCAGTTCAGCGACGAGCCCCCCAAGCCGTGCACCAGCATGGCCGGCTCGGCGGCTGCCGACGTGGCTGCGGCCGTGCGCACGGTAAGGGTGCGGCCCGGCAGGACGACCCGCTCCGGCGGCCAGGACGGGTACTCGGTGGGCTCGATGGGCACGGTGGGCTCGATGGCCTCGGTGGGCTCGGTGGGCTCGGCTGCGGTCACAGGGACTGAAGGTACGACTCCACCCGACGGTTCAGCGCATCGAGGGTCGCCCGGACCACGGCCTGGCGCGGGTCCTCGCGCACCGAGCTCACCCCGGTCAGCCGCTCGAGACCCCCGCGGGTGATCACGGAGACCTCTGCGACGTACGCCCGTTCGCCGCCCATCGGCGCGGTCGCCAGGTGCTCGAGGGAGAACCGCACCTCGGGCCCGACCGCGGCCTCGACGGCGCGCAGCGTCGCCTCGGCGACCGCTCGGTTGACGCTGCCCGGGCTGGCGGCTGCCTCGGCGCGCCCGGTGTACTGCCGTCCGCGCAGACCCAGGGTGATCTCGGCGGCCACCCCGAGCTGCGCGGTCTCCAGCTGCATCCGCTCGATCAGCAGGCGCGGCTGGGCGTTGGGCGAGCTGATCACGCTGAGGCCGGTGGTCGCCTCGGCCGCCGTGGGCTCGGGGGCAGTCAGCACGGCGGTAGCGAGCTCCGGTGCGTCGGGCTGCTGGTCGCGTCGCGCATGAGCGCCGCGGCGAGGCTGGCTCTCCTCGACGATGCGGACCCGGCCGGCGTCGACTCCGAGCCCGAACTGCTCGAGCAGCAGGCGGTGGACGTCGGCGGCCACCCTGACCTCGTCCGCACCGGGCTCCAGCTGCAGGCGCAGGGTCCCCGGTCCGCCGGCCTCGTCGGGCAGGATGTGGGCGTCGGCGACCCCGGCCACGACGCGCAGCGCCGCGACGACAGCGTCGGCGTCGCCACCCGGCCCCCCCAGGCTCACGGATCGAGTGTCGCAGCCTCGCGCCTCACGCAGACGCCCGCTTTCGGGTCTTTCGCCCGGTCGGCCCATCCGCGCCGCCGGCGGCGGGCTCGGCGTCCGCGGCGTCCGCCCGCGCCTTCTTGGCGGCGTCGACGCTGGCCCGCAGCGCCGCCATCAGGTCGACCACGGCCGCCTCGCCCTCCGGCGCGGCCGGGGCGACCACCTCCCGACCCTGGACCCTGGCCTCGATGAGCTCGCGCAGCGCCTCGCGGTACTCGTCGCGGTACTGGGTCGGGTCGAAGTCCCCGGCGAGCGCCTCGATCAGCGACTCGGCCATGGCGACCTCCTGCGGCCGCACCGTGACGTCCTCGTCGAGGATCGGGAAGGCTGGGGTCCGGATCTCGTCCGGCCACAGCATGGTCTCCAGCAGGAGGACGCCGTCGCGCACCCGCAGGCACGCCAGGGTCTCGCGCTGGCGCAGCGCCACCTTGACGATGGCCACCCGCTCGGCTTTCTCCAGCGCCTCGCGCAGCAGCAGGTACGGCTTCAGGCCGGTCTGCTCCGGTTCCAGGTAGTAGGACTTCGCGAAGTAGATCGGGTCGACCTGCTCCAACGGGACGAAGGTCAGCACCTCGACCGTCTTCTGGCTGGTCAGCGGGAGGTCGGCGAAGTCCTCGTCGGTGAGCACGACCATCTCGCCGGTAGGCAGCTCGTAGCCCTTGACGATCTCGCTGTAGGGGACCTCTTCGCCGTCGGCCGCCGCCACCCGCTTGTACTTGATCCGGCTGCCGTCGCCGCGCCGAACCTGGTGGAAGGCGACGTCCTTCTCCTCGGTGGCGGAGTACAGCCGCACCGGGATGGTGACGAGCCCGAAGGAGACGGTGCCCTTCCAGATCGTGCGCATGACTCCCTTTCCTGGCGGGTACGCCTGATCATGGTGGCACGCAGACGGTCGGAGGCGCGATGGCTGACGAGAAGGTGACCGTCGAGGTGGCCGGCCGCCGCCTGGTGCTGTCGAACCTGTCCAAGGTGCTCTACCCAGACGTCGGGTTCACCAAAGCCGAGGTCGTGGACTACTACACCCGGGTGGCGGCCGTCCTGCTTCCGCACGTCGCCGGCCGGCCGATGACGTTCACCCGCTGGCCGGACGGCGTCGACGGCCACTCCTTCTTCGAGAAGAACGCGCCGTCGCACGCGCCGGAGTGGGTGCGCCGGGTTCGCCTCCCGGCTCCCGGGTCGGGCAAGGACCGCCAGACGATCGACTACGTCGTGGTCGACGACCTGGCCACGCTCGTCTGGGCGGCGAATCTCGCGTCACTGGAGCTGCACGTCCCCCAGTGGCGGGTGGACGACGAGGACGTTCCGCAGCCGGCCGACCTACTCGTCCTCGACCTGGATCCCGGGCCGCCGGCGACCGCCGTGCAGTGCGCGCAGGTGGCGCTGCTGCTCCGGGCGCTGCTCACCACCGACGGCCTGGACTCCTTCGCCAAGACCAGCGGCTCCAAGGGGCTGCAGGTCTACGCTCCGCTCGTGCCGACGCCCGCAGGCGAGGCCTCGGCCTACGCCCGTTCGCTCGCCGAGCGGCTGGAGCAGGAGGACCCGCAGCTGGTCGTCAGCCGGATGACCAAGCAGCTGCGCGGGGGCAAGGTGCTCGTCGACTGGTCACAGAACAACGCCGCCAAGACCACGGTGGCGCCCTACTCGCTGCGCGCCCGCGCCGGGGCCACCGTCTCCACGCCGGTCACCTGGGCGGAGGTGGAGGCCTGCCGCCGGCCGGAGCAGCTCAGCTTCACCGCGTCCGAGGTGCTCGACCGCGTCGCCGAGCACGGCGACCTGTTCGGCGGGCTCCTCGACGTCGAGCGTCGTGGCGCGTTGCCCGCGGCAGGGGCCTGACTCCTCTGGCGGGCGGGTGACGACCGATGGCTACGGTGGTGGTGTAGGGCGCGACAGCGCAGGAACCGTCGACGGGAGGACGTCATGGCTGAGCGTGGCGGCACGCCTGACACGTTCGACGAGGTCGTGGAGGTCGAGGTCGAGGTCGACGTCGAGGTCGAGGAGGACGACGACACCGCAGTCGAGGACGCGGAGGTCGACCTGGAGGCGAATCCTGCGGACGCCCTCGAGCAGTCGCGCGCGGTGCCGGTCGACGAGGACGAGTACCGCTGACCGGCTCGTCGACGGTCCACGAGGAGGACGAGCTGGTGTGACCGGTCGGTAGGATCACCCGGTGACCACCGCCCATCCCGCGACCACGCACACGCCCCGCGGCACCCGGCTCCCGCGCACCGCTCGCCGGGCCCAGCTGCTCGGGGCGGCGCGTGACGTGTTCGTGGTCAACGGCTACCACACGGCCTCGATGGACGACATCGCCGACCGGGCCGGCGTGTCCAAGCCCGTGCTCTACCAGCACTTCCCGGGCAAGCTCGACCTCTACCTCGCCCTGCTCGACGCCTCCATCGACTCCCTCGTGGCCGCGGTCGAGGAGGCCCTGGCCTCCAACGTCGACAACAAGCTGCGGGTTGCGGCGACCATGCAGGCGTACTTCGACTTCGTCGCCGACGAGACGGGCGCGTTCCGCCTCGTCTTCGAGTCCGACCTGACCTCGGAGCCGGCCGTGCGCGAGCGGGTCGACCGGGTCCAGCAGGAGTGTGCCGAGCGGGTGTCGGCCGTGATCGCCGAGGACGCCGGCCTGAACGACGCGCAGAGCCACCTGCTCGCCGTGGGCCTGACGGGCCTCGCGCAGGTGACGGCCCGATACTGGATGACGGCGGGGTCGGGCATCCCGAAGGACGTCGCTGTCGGGCTGGTGTCCAGCCTGTCGTGGCGGGGCATCTCCAACTTCCCGCGTACCGGGATCTAGGCCAACGGAGGTCAGGCGTGGAGGTCAAGATCGGTATCAAGGGCGCGCCCCGCGAGCTGGTGCTCGAGAGCACCCAGTCGGCGGACGAGGTCGAGGCCGCGGTGCGCGCCGCGGTCACCGCCGAGGGGGGACTGCTGGTGCTCGCCGACGACAAGGGCCGCCAGGTGCTCGTCCCCATCGCCACGCTGGCCTACGTCGAGATCGGCGAGACGATCGAGCGCCGGGTCGGCTTCGGGGCGATCTAGCCTTCGGTCCCGCGTGTTGGCCCGACCCGGCGGGCGGGAACCTGGCACACTCGGCGGGCACACCATCCGTGATCCGGGAGGCTCACCCATGCTCGCCAACATCCTGTGGTCGATCATCGCCGGCGCCATCGTGGGCGTGCTGGCCCGGCTGCTGCTCAAGGGCCGACAGGACGTCAGCCTGCCGGTGACCATCGGCATCGGCATCGTCGGCGCCCTCGTCGGCAACTTCCTGGCCCAGGCACTGGGCGTCGAGTCGACCAAGGGCGTCGACTGGATCCGGCACGCCCTGCAGGTCGGCGTGGCGATGGCCGGGCTGGCCGCGTTCGGCGCGATCCGCGGCCGCCAGGCCTGACCCCAGGGCACTTCCCGCGACGATCTTGAGCTCGCCGGCAGACGCGCCTGCGCGTCGTGCCCGCGGGCTCAAGATCGTTCGGGGCAGGTCGGGGCAGGTCGGGGCAGGTCGGGGCAAGGGGCCCCGAGGTCAGGCCTGCAGGCCGAGGGACTGCATCCGGCGGGTGTGCGCCTCGGTGAGGCGGGCGAACACCCGGCCAACCTCGGCCAGGTCGAGGCCGGTCGCGCCTCCCGTCGGTCCGATGCCGCCGATCAGCAGGTTCGACAGCGCGTCGCGTTCGGCCGCGACCCGCTGAGCCTGCGAGAGCATCTCGCCCATCAGCCGGCGACCCCACAGCGCGAGCCGACCGCCGACCCGCGGGTCGGCGACGATCGCCTCCCGGACCGCCGTCACCACGAACGCGGAGTGCCCGGTGTCGGCGAACACCTCGAGCACCAGGCTGCGGGTCTCGGCGTCCAGCCAGCGGGCGACCTCGCGGTAGAAGTCGGCCGCGACGCCGTCGCCGACGTAGGCCTTGATCAGCCCCTCGAGCCAGTCGGCCGGCGCGGTCGACTCGTGGAAGCCGTCGACCGAGGCGGCGAACGGGCGCATCGCCGCCTCCGGGTCGACGCCGAGCTCGGTCAGCCGGTCCCGCAGCCGGACGAAGTGCCGGAACTCGGCCACCGCCATGCCGGCCAGCTCAGCCTCGTCGGCGATCGTGGGCGCCAGCGCGGCGTC
>DAIRVJ010000009.1:17581-28592 GCA_036802895.1 Candidatus Nanopelagicales bacterium | reverse complement strand
CCCTACCGCGGGTGGCTGTGCTACCAGTTCGTCGAGCGCTGCTCCCGCTGACCGGCTCGGGGTCAGCGGTCCCGGTTCAGCCGGGTGACCAGGAACAGCAGCAGGCACAGCACGGCGAAGGCCAGGCCGCCGACGACGACCGGCTCCGGGGTCTCGATCTCGGCGGCGGCCTCGGAACCGGACAGGCTCGCCAGCAGGGACGTCGCGACCAGCGGCATCGGGATCATGGCGGGTCAGCCTACCGATCGGGCGGTCAGCCGCGCACGTGACCGTCGCCGGTCACCACGTACGTGGTCGACGTGAGCTCCGGCAGGCCCATAGGTCCGCGCGCGTGCAGCTTCTGGGTGGAGATGCCGATCTCGGCGCCGAAGCCGAACTCCCCGCCGTCGGTGAACCGGGTCGAGGCGTTGACCATGACGGCGGCGGCGTCCACGCCGGCCACGAACCGGCGGGCCGCGGCCTGGGAGTCGGTGACGATCGCCTCGGTGTGCCCGCTGCCGTAGCGCCGGATGTGGTCCAACGCGTCGTCCAGCGAGTCCACGACCCCGGCCGCGATGTCCAGCGAGTAGTACTCGGCGAGCCAGTCCGCCTCGGTGACCGGCGCGAACCCGACCCCGCTGCCCGCCGCTGCCGCCGCCACCCGGTCGTCTCCGTGCACGGTGACCCCGGCGTCGCGCAGGGCCGCCAGCGCAGCTGGCAGGAACGCGCCGGCGATGTCCGCGTGCACCAGGACCGTCTCGGCCGCGTTGCACACGCTCGGCCGCTGCGCCTTGGCGTTGACCAGGATCCGAACCGCCCGGTCGACGTCGGCCGCCGCGTCGACGTAGACGTGGCAGTTGCCGATCCCGGTCTCGATGACGGGGACGGTGGAGCCCTCGACGACGCTGCGGATCAGCTCCGCCCCGCCCCGCGGGATGAGCACGTCGACCAGGCCGCGCGCGGTCATCAGATGACGGACGGAGTCGTGCGAGGTCCCCGGCACCAGCTGGACGGCGTCCCGCGGCAGCCCGACACCCGCCAACGCGTCCTGCATGACCGCCACCAGGGCGGCGTTCGACCGGAACGCCGACGACGACCCACGCAGCAGCACGGCGTTCCCGCTCTTCAGGCACAGCCCGGCGGCGTCGACGGTGACGTTCGGGCGGGCCTCGTACACGATCCCCACGACGCCGAGCGGCACCCGGACCTGGCGGAGCTGGAGGCCGTTCGGCAGCGTCGAGCCACGCACCACGTCACCGACCGGGTCGGGCAGGTCGGCCACCTGCCGCAGCGCGGCGGCGATGTCGGCGATCCGGTCCGCGGTCAGCGTCAGCCGATCGACCAGGCCGGCCGAGGTGCCGGCCTCGACGGCCAGCCCCACGTCCTCGGCATTGGCCGCCAGCACGCCGGGCGACTCCTTCTCCAGCGCGTCGGCCATGGCGTGCAGCCCGGCGTCCTTGGTGGCCCGGGTGGCCGGCGCGAGTGCCCTGGCGGCGGCCCGGGCCCGCCGCGCGGCGTCGAGCACCAGGGTGCGCTCGTCGGTCGGCTCGCTCATGGGGCCAGGGTAGCCCCGCCTCGCGGTCGCTCAGCCGGCGAAGGGGACCACGGCGCCAGCCGAGCTGAGCCGGACGTCGAGCTCGCCCAGCCCGCCGCGGTAGTGGAACGTCGGCTGGTCGACCACCTCGAGCCCGACCACCTCCCACCGGGGCAGTCCAGCGGATCCCCGGTGCTCGCCCCACAACCGCAGCGCCAGGGCGGCTGCGTCCTCCAGCCGCTCGGCCTGCTCCCAGTAGCGGATCTCGGCCCGATCGGCCGCGTACCGACCGGTGAGCAGGAAGGGCCGCTCCACGGCCAGCCGCTCGAGCGCCGCTCGGATCTCGGTCGGACTGACCGTGTCACCGGAGACGGTGAGCGTGACGAACCACATGCGCGAGCCGTCGGCGTGGTCTGCCATGCTGCCTCCCGCGCCCTAGCGGCGCAGGAGCACCAGGTCGTCGCGGTGCACGACCTCTCGCTCGTACGCCGGCCCCAGCTCCCTGGCCAGCTCGCGGGTCGATCGGCCGAGCAGGCCGGGAAGCTCCGACGAGTCGAAGTTGACCAGACCACGGGCCACCGCGCGACCGCTTTGGTCCAGAAGGTCGACGGGGTCACCCGCCGTGAAGTCCCCGTCCACGGCGGTGACGCCGGCGGGGAGCAGCGACATCCGTCGCTCGACGACGGCTCGGACGGCACCGTCGTCCAGGTGGAGCCGACCGGCCGGCGTCGTGGCGTGCGCCAGCCACAGCAGCCGGGTGGCGACCCGTCGGGCGGTCGGGTGGAACAGCGTCCCCACCGGGTCGCCCGCCAGCGCCGCGGCGACCGCGTCGGCCGACGCCAGCACCACCGGGATGCCGGCGCCGCAGGCGAGCCGGGCCGCCTCGACCTTGGTGGCCATCCCTCCGGTGCCGACCCCCGCTCGCCCCGCACGGCCCAGCCGGACGCCGGCCAGGTCCCGCTCGCCCCGCACGTCGGCGATCAGCCGGGCGCCGGAACGGCTCGGCTCGCCGTCGTACAGGCCGTCCACGTCCGAGAGCAGGACGAGCAGGTCGGCGTGCACCAGGTGAGCCACCAGGGCGGCCAGCCGGTCGTTGTCGCCGAAGCGAATCTCATCCGTGGCGACCGTGTCGTTCTCGTTGACGACGGGGACCGCCCCGACCGACAGCAGCGTGTACAGCGTTCGCTGGGCGTTGCGGTAGTGGGCGCGGCGGGTCACGTCCTCGGCGGTCAGCAGCACCTGCCCCACCGTTCGGCCGTGCCGCCCGAACGCCTCCGCATAGCGGTTGAGCAGCAGCCCCTGGCCGACGCTGGCCGCCGCCTGCTGAGTGGCCAGGTCGCGCGGGCGCCGACGCAGTCCCAGCATCGGGAGCCCGGCGGCGATCGCGCCCGAGGACACCAGGACGACCTCGCGACCCTCGCTCGCCCGCCGGGCTAGGGCGTCGACCAGCGCGTCGACCCGGGCGCCGTCGAGCCCGCCGCCGGGGGCCGTCAACGACGACGACCCGACCTTGACCACGACCCGACGGGCGGCGGCCACCTCGCGGCGCGGCGCCATCGCTAGCGCCCGTCCAGCCGCCGGTCGCTGCCGCGCGGTCCGGGCAGGTGCTCCGCACCGGCGGTCAGCGAGGGCTCCCAGTCGAAGACCACCGCGTCGTCCTCCGGGCCGATCAACACGGGGTCGCCGGGCTCGGCACCGGCCGCGAGCAGGGCATCCTCGACGCCCAGCCGAGCCAGCCGGTCGGCGAGGTAGCCGACGGCCTCGTCGTTGGAGAAGTCGGTCTGCCGGACCCAACGCAGCGGCTTGTCCCCGCGCACCCGGTAGCCGGCCGCCTCGTGGGTCACGGTGAACTCGACCGCGTCGACCGCCTTCGGCCGGAGCACGACCCGGGCCGGCTCCCCCGCCCGTTCGGCCGCAGCGGCGTCCCGGGCCCGCTGGACGATCCGGGCCATGGCGAAGGACACCTCGCGCAGCCCCTCGTGGCTCGCCGCGCTCACCAGGTAGACGTCCAGCCCGCGGGCCGCCAGCTCCGGCCGGACCAGCTCGGCCAGCTCGCGGGCCTCGGGGACGTCGACCTTGTTCAGCACGACCAGCCGCGGCCGATCGGCCAGGCCCCCGTAGGCGGCCAGCTCGTGCTCGATCGCGTCGAGGTCGCTCAGTGGGTCGCGGTCGGGCTCCAGCGTGGCGCAGTCGAGCACCTGCACCAGGGCGGCACAGCGCTCCACGTGCCGGAGGAACTCCAGCCCCAGCCCGCGGCCCTCGCTGGCTCCCGGGATCAGCCCCGGCACGTCGGCGACCGTGAACCGGACGTCGCCGGCCTGGACCACGCCCAGGTGCGGCACCAGAGTCGTGAACGGGTAGTCGGCGATCTTCGGCCGGGCCGCCGACAAGGCCGCCACCAGGCTGGACTTCCCCGCGCTCGGGAACCCGATCAGCCCGACGTCGGCCACCGTCTTCAACTCGAGGACGAGGTCGCGCTGCTCCCCCGGCTCGCCCAGCAGCGCGAACCCCGGCGCCCGCCGCCTGGGGGACGCCAGCGCGGCGTTCCCCAGGCCTCCGCGACCGCCCTGCGCGGCCACGAACCGGGTGCCCGGGCCGAGCAGGTCGGCCAGCACCGCGCCGTGCGCGTCGGTCACCACCGTGCCGTCGGGGACGGCGAGCACCACGTCCGCGCCGTCCCCGCCGTTGCGCAGGTCCCCCTGCCCGGGGCGGCCGCTGCCCGCCCGGCGGTGCGGCACGTGATGGAAGTCGAGGAGCGTGGTCACCTGGGGGTCGACGACCAGGACGACGTCGCCGCCGTCGCCCCCGTTGCCGCCGTCGGGGCCGCCCAGCGGCTTGAACTTCTCGCGGCGGACCGAGGCGCAGCCGTGCCCGCCGTCGCCACCGGCGACGTGCAGCACCACCCGGTCGACGAACGTCGCCACGGCCTCGGTCGCTCCCTCGTCTGGGTCCTGGTCGGAGCGGGCTGGGTCCCGCATGCGCCGAGGGCGGACCGGATCCGGCCCGCCCTCGGCAGCAGTGTGGGGATCGCCCCCGGCGGGCTACTCCGCCGGGACGACGATGTTGACGACCCGGCGCCCGCGCCGGGTGCCGAACTCGACCGCGCCCGCCGCCAGCGCGAACAGCGTGTCGTCGCCGCCGCGGCCGACGTTGACGCCGGGGTGGAAGTGGGTGCCGCGCTGGCGCACCAGGATCTCGCCGGCGTTGACCACCTGGCCGCCGAAACGCTTGACCCCGAGCCGCTGGGCGGCGGAGTCGCGCCCGTTGCGCGAGGAAGAGGCGCCCTTCTTGTGAGCCATGGTTGCCTGACCTACTTCGTCTCGATGCCGGTGATCTTGACCTGGGTGAGCCGGCTTCGGTGACCCTTGCGACGGCGGTACCCGGTCTTGTTCTTGTACGTCATGATGGTGATCTTGGGGCCCTTGGTGTCGGCCACGATCTCCGCCGTGACGGTCACCCCGGCCAGTGCCTCAGCGTCGCTGGTGACGGTGTCCCCGTCGACCACGAGCAGCGCCGGCAACGTCACCGTGCTACCCGGCTCACCGCCGATGCGGTCGGTCTCGAACACGTCGCCGACGGCGACCTTCTCCTGGCGGCCACCGGCGCGGACGATCGCGTACACCGGGCAACTCCTGTCCTGCTGGTCGGCTGCATCCTGGGCGCGGGCGGCGGGGGCCGACGGGCACAGACGGCTGAGGCGCGCGAGCCGCGCACCGAGGGCCCAGGGTACGGATCGCGTGGCGGAACGGTCAAACCGGGCGCGGCGCCTGCCGACCGAGCTCGGCCAGCCGCACCACCCGGTCCCCCACCAGCTCCGCCTCGTGCGGGTCGTGCGTCACGTGCACGGCAGGGGTCCGCAGCCGGTGCAGCAGGGCCCGGACGTCCACCGCCAGCCGGTCCCGCAGCTCGGCGTCCAGCGCGCCGAACGGCTCGTCCAGCAGGAGCAGCCGAGGGGTCGGCGCCAGCGCGCGGGCGAGCGCCACCCGCTGCGCCTCCCCACCCGAGAGCGTCTCCACCCGGCGACCTCCGTACCCGGGCAGGTCGACGAGGTCGAGCAGCTCGGCCACCCGGTCGGCGACCGCACCTGGCTCGTGTCCGGCGAGGCGCAGGCCGTAGCCGACGTTCGCCGCGACGTTCAGGTGGGGGAACAGCAGCGGGTCCTGGAAGACCAAGCCGAAGCGGCGCCGGTGCGGCGGGGTCGCGGTGAGGTCCTCGCCCCGCCAGTGCACCCGGCCGGCGTCGGGCACCCGCAACCCCGCGATGACCTGCAGCAGCGTGGACTTGCCCGCTCCGCTGGGGCCGGTCAGGCAGACGACCTCGTCCTCGGCCACGACGAGGCTGACGTCGGCGAGCACCACCCGCCCGCCCAGGGTGACCCGCACGCCGTCGATCACCAGCGCCCCAGGTTCCGGCCGGCCGGTCACAGCTCCCCCGGACGGCCGGCGCGCAGGCGCTCGGTGACCAGCATGGCGACCGCGGTCACCGCCATGAGCAGGGTGGCCAGCGCCATCGCCGCCCCGTAGGACTGCTCGCCGGGCCGACCCAGCAGGCGCACCACCTGCACGGGCAGCGTCGGTGCGTCCGAGCGGGCCAGGAAGGCGGTGGCGCCGAACTCCCCCAGCGACACCGCGAACGCGAACCCGGCCCCCACCCCGAACGCCCTGGCCAGCACCGGCAGGTCGACGCTCGCCCAGGCGCGCAGCGGCGTCGCCCCCAGGGTCGACGCGACCTGCCGCAGCCGGGGGTCCACCGACCGGGCGACTGGCAGCACCGTCCGCAGCACCAGCGGCACGGCGACCAGCGCGTGCGCGAGCGGCACCACGATCCACGTGCCGCGCAGGTCCAGCGGGGGTCGGCCGAACGCGAGGAGCAGACCGAACCCGACGGTCACCGCGGAGGTGCCGAGCGGCAGCATGAGGGCGGCGTCCAGCGTCCGGCCGCCCCGCCGGGCGTAGGCGACGGCGCAGGCGGCCAGCCCGCCGACGGCCACGGCGATGAACGTCGCGACCACCGCGTACCCGAGCGACACCCGCAGCGACGCCAGCGGCGACGCGAACCGGGTGGTCCCGGCGTCCACGGTCCCGAGGGCCCGCCACCAGTCCAGCCCGAAGGCTCCGCGCACCCGGACCGACCGCAGCACCAGCGCGGTCATCGGGGCCAGCAGCAGCCCGGCGACGCTGACCAGCACCCCGGCCAGCAGGGCGCGCTCGGCGAACCGGTCGGGGCGGCGCAGCGTGCCACCGTCGGAGACCCGCAGCGGCTGGACCACCGCGAGCCGCGCCTGCAGCCGCGCCGACACCCCCAGGACGGCGGCCAGGCCGGCGAGCTGGAGGACCGCCAGCCCGGCGGCACCGGACAGGTCGAGCAGCTGGGCGGTGCGCCGGTAGATCTCCACCTCCAGCGTCACCGTGCCCGGCCCGCCCAGCACGAGCACCACGCCGAACGAGGTGAACGTGAAGAGGAACACGAGCGCGGCGGCGGCAGCCACCGCCGGACGCAGCAGCGGCCAGGTGACCGTACGGAAGGCCTGCCACGGGCTGGCTCCCAGGGAACGGGCAGCCTGCTCGAACCGGGGGTCGAGGTGCGCCCACAGCCCGCCCACGACGCGAACGACCACGGCGTAGTTGAAGAACACGTGGGCGAGCAGGATCGCCCCGAGGGTCCCGACCCACGCCGCCGGCAGCAGCGCACGGAACGCGAGCCCCACGACGACGGTGGGCAGCACGAACGGGACGGTGGCCACGGCGAGCAGCAGCCGACGTCCCGGGAAGGCGTAGCGGTGCAGCACGTACGCCCCGGGGAGCCCGACGAGCAGCGTGAGCAGGGTGCTCAGCAGCGCCTGGCCAACCGTGAACCCGACGACCCGCCAGATCTCCGGCTGCGACAGCACCTGCAGCGACCGACGGCCCGCCCCGTGCCCCAGCAACGTCGCCACCGGCCAGCCGAAGAACACCAGCAGGAACGCGGCCGGCACCAGCCCGAACGGCCACGCGCGCAGCGCTGGACCGGCCGCGACCGGCCCGGTCGCCGACCGGTCGGGTGGCGTCGGGGTGCCGACGAGGGCCGTGACGGTCAGCGCAGCACCACCCTGGTCCACTCCTCGACCCACTGCTCCCGGTGCGCGGTGATCGTCGCCGGATCGAGCGACAGCGGTCGGGCGGGCCGCGCGGCGAACCGCTGGAACACCTCGGGCAGCGGCGTCCCGGTGCGCACCGGGAAGACGAACATGGACAGCGGCACGTCCGCCTGGACCGGCGCCGACAGCAGCCAGTCGACGACCGCCCGGGCGGCCTGCTCGTGCCGCGTCCCGGCGAGCACCCCGGCGAACTCCACCTGACGGAAGCAGCCGTCGGTCAGCACGCTCGTCGACGGCTTGGCTGGCTTCGGGTCGGCGGCGTAGACGATCTCGGCGGGCGGCGAGGACGCGTAGGAGACGACGAGGGGTCGGCGTCCGCCCTGACCGCCGGCGCTGAACTCCCCGGTGTAGGCCTCGGTCCAGCCGTTCACGACGAGCACCCCGTTGGCCCGCAGCCGGCGCCAGTAGTCCGGCCAGGCGTCGCCGTAGCGGGCGACCGTCGCCATCAGGAAGGCCAGCCCGGGCGACGAGGTGGCCGGGTTCTCCACGACGAGCAGGTCGCGGTAGCGGGGGTCGGCCAGGTCCTCCAGCGAACCGGGGGCGGCCAGCCCGCGCCCGGCGAACCAGCGGTCGTCGGCGTTGACGCACACGTCGCCGTAGTCGATCGGGACGACCGCGTCCGACTCTGCGAGGCGGCGCAGCGCCGGGTCGACCGTGTCGAGCGCGCGGGGCCGGTACGCCGCGAAGACCCCGGCCTGCACCGCGCGCGACACCAGCGTGGTGTCGACGCCGAACAGGACGTCGCCCTCGGGGCGACCGGCGGTGAGCACGGCCTTGTTCACCAGCTCGCCGGCGTCACCGGCGGCGAGCACCTGCAGGGTGATCCCGGTGCGGCGCCGAAGGTCGGCGACCGTCGCGTCGGACAGCGCGAACGAGTCGTGGGTGACCAGGCGCACCGTCACCGGCGCGAAGCTGGCCGGAGGGGCGGACGTCACCGCGGACGGCGGCAGGGTGGGCCCGCCCTGGCCGCAGGCGGCGAGGAGCAGGCCTGAGACGAGCGCGAGGACGGTCGGGTGGCGCCGCATGCTGATCCCTCCGCTGGCATTACCCAGATCAGGTTCGAGGGTCGGTGGCGGTCGGCCACCCTCTCAGCCCGGCGTTCCTCCGAGCTCCCCTTGGTGCAGCAGGCAGTCTACGCGCCCGCGCTAGCCGCCGCTGGCCGCCGAGGCCGCGTCCTTCTTGGCGGTCCGCTTCCGAGCGGGCTTGGCGGCGGCCTTCGCCACCGCGGCCCGGTCGCCGGTGGGGACCGCCGCGGCCGCCTTGCGCGGTCGGCTGCGGGCCTGCTTCCCCTCGCCGCCGTCGGCGTCGGCCCTGGCCCGAGCCGGCTCGACCGGTTCGAGGTGGATGTGCACGCCCCGGCCCCCGCAGCTCTCACAGGGGGTGGAGAAGGCCTCGAACAGACCGGCGCCGATCCGCTTGCGGGTCATCTGGACCAGGCCGAGCGAGGTGACCTCCGCGACCTGGTGCTTGGTCCGGTCACGGGAGAGGCACTCGGTGAGCCGCCGCAGCACGAGGTCGCGGTTGGACTCCAGGACCATGTCGATGAAGTCCACGACGATGATCCCGCCGATGTCGCGCAGCCTCAGCTGACGGACGATCTCCTCCGCCGCCTCCACGTTGTTCTTGGTGACCGTCTCCTCGAGGTTGCTGCCGCCCTTGCCGGTGAACTTGCCGGTGTTGACGTCGACGACGGTCATCGCCTCGGTTCGGTCGATGACCAGCGACCCACCGGAGGGGAGCCACACCTTGCGGTCCAGCGCCTTGCTCAGCTGCTCGTCGACCCGCAGGTCGGCGAACAGGTCGCTGCCCGCCGGGTGCTTCTCGACCCGGTCCATCAGGTCGGGCGCCACGTGTCCGACGTAGGCCTCCACGACGTCCCAGGCGTCGTCACCGGACACCACCAGGCGGTGGAAGTCCTCGTTGAAGACGTCGCGGATGACCCGCACGGTCAGGTCCGGCTCGCCATAGAGCAGCGCGGGCGCGCTCGCCGTCTTCGCCTTCTTCTCGATGTCCTCCCACTGCGCGGTCAGCCGGTTGACGTCCCGGACCAGCTGCTCCTCGCTGGCCCCTTCGGCGGCGGTGCGCACGATGACGCCGGCGTCGTCGGGGACGACCGTCTTCAGGATGGACTTCAGCCGGGCCCGCTCGGTGTCGGGCAGCTTGCGGCTGATCCCGCTCATCGAGCCGTCGGGCACGTAGACGAGGAACCGGCCGGCCAGGCTGATGTTGCTGGTCAGCCGGGCACCCTTGTGGCCCATCGGGTCCTTCGTGACCTGAACGAGCACCGAGTCACCGGACTTCAGCGCGTGCTCGATGCGCTTGGGCTGGCCGTCGGTGATCCCGGCCGTGTCCCAGTTCACCTCACCGGCGTACAGGACGGCGTTGCGGCCGCGGCCGACGTCGACGAACGCGGCCTCCATGCTCGGCAGCACGTTCTGGACCCGGCCGAGGTAGACGTTGCCGACCATCGCGCCCGAGGACGCGCTGGCCACGTAGTGCTCGACGAGCACACCGTCCTCGAGGACGGCGATCTGGGTCAGGTCGCCGCGCTGGCGCACGGCCATCACCCGGTCGACCGCCTCCCGGCGGCTCAGGAACTCGGCCTCGGTGAGGATCGGGACCCGTCGGCGTCCGGCGTCGCGGCCCTCGCGGCGGCGCTGCTTCTTCGCCTCGAGCCGGGTCGATCCCCTGAGGACGGTCGGCTCGTCGTCTGACCCCACCCTGGTCGCCTTGGCGCGCGGCTGGCGGACGTGCACGACGGTCCGCTCGGGGTCGTCTCCCGTCGGCTCGCCGTCCCCGGCGCCACCGCGGCGACGCCGACGCCGACGGCGGCGACTGCCCGTGCCCTCGCCCTCGTCGGACTCCTCAGCGATGGCACCGGTCGCAGCCGACGCGCCTCGATCGGCACCGGCGGTGGCCTCCACGGCAGCCTCGGTCTCGGCCGGCGTCCCCGGGCGCTCGGGACCCTCGGCCTCGCCGCCGGACTCGGCGGCCGACGCCGACCCCTCGCCACTGCGCCGTCGCCCGCGGCCACCGCGACGCCGGCGACGGCGCGCGCCGCCCTCGCCACCCTCGCCGTCGTCTGAGTCCTCCGCGCCCTGGTCCTCAGGGCCGACGACCTCAGCCTCGGGGTTGACCACGTCGGGCGCCTGGAAGACCACGGGGATCGCGGCGGTCTTGCGGGGCCGTCGGGCCGGCCGCTCGGCGGGCTCGGCACCGGCCGCCGGCTGCGCCTCGACCCCGAGCTGCGCCACGGCGGCCTCGGCGTCGGCAGCCTTGGCCACCGCCGTCTTGCGGGTGCGGCGGCGGGCCACCGCAGCGTCGCTGGGAGCCTCCGCAGGCTGCGGGGCCGCTGCCGCGGG
>DAIRVJ010000009.1:13413-17481 GCA_036802895.1 Candidatus Nanopelagicales bacterium | reverse complement strand
GGCTGCGGGGCCGCTGCCGCGGGGGCGGCCTTGGCGGCCCGAGCGGCTGGTGCCACCGTGACGGGCGCCGGAGGACCGGCCGGTCGCGAGGCGGCCCTGCGCCGTCGCGGAGCCGCGCCCGGCTGGACCGCGGTGGAGGCGGCCGTCGTGTCCTGGCCGGTGGTCGAGTCGTTGTCTTCGAGCATCCAGTGGTGCCCTTCCGGCAACCGGGCGCCGAGAGCGGTGCCGCGCGGGTGCCTTTCGTGCGGCTCGCCCCGGGGGGCGGCCGAAGCCTTGGGTGCGACGCGACCAGGCCCTCAGGCCCGGTCGGGCGCGAGCGGGTCGGCGACTTCTGCCGCAGCAGCGTCGAGCGGCCCCTGCGCCAGCCGGGTCACCACGGGTGGTGCCGGCGGCGCAAGGTCGGCCACCTGACGCAACGCCACGAGGACGTCGTCGGGCCGGACGGCTGGCGAACTCTGCCGCACGACCATGCGCAGTATCGCACACGTCTCGCCCGGCGACGCCGCGGACACGTCGAGGGCGACGACCGCCGCCCGTGCGTCGAAGCGCCGCATCCCCGACTTGGTCAGCCGCTGCACCTCGACCGCGTCCGCGGCCAGCAGGGCCACGGCGGCGGCCTCGGCGTCCGCTTCGGGCACGCCGGGCAGCCGCACCTCGAACACCGACGCCTCGAGCCGGTCGGCCAGGTTGCCCGAGCGGACCTCAACGACCTCGACGACGTCGAGGCCGTTCGGCAGCGCCTGGTCGAGCAGCGCCCGGACCTGCTCCGGCTCGCAGCGCCTGGTCACCGCGATCTCCAGGTACTCGGCCTCGCTGGCGACTCCGGTGGCCGCGGCCCCCGCGTACGAGACCTTGGGGTGCGGGGAGAAGCCGGCGCTGTAGGCCATCGGGATGCCGGCTCGGCGCAGCGCCCGCTCGAACGCCCGTTGGAAGTCCCGGTGGCTGGAGAAGCGCAGCCGGCCGCGCTTGGCGTAGTGCAGGCGCAGGCGCTGGACGGCGGGCGGCGGGGGCGGGCCGTCGGGGGTGCGGACCACTACTCCCCTGCCGGCACCGGCTCGGGCGCACGGACCGAGGGAAGCGGGAGCAGCACCTGGCCGGTCGGTCCCACCTGGATGTGGGTGTCCATCTGCGGGCACACCCCGCAGTCGAAGCAGGGGCTCCAGCGGCAGTCGTCGACCTCGCGGCCGGCCAAGGCCTCCTGCCAGTCGGCCCACAGCCAGTCCTTGTCCAGGCCGGCGTCGATGTGGTCCCAGGGCAGCACCTCGGTCTGCTGGCGCTCGCGCACGGTGTACCAGTCGAGATCGACCGGCCCCTCGCCGAACACGCGAGCGGCGGCCGACGCCCACCGGTCGAAGGAGAAGTGCTCGCTCCACCCGTCGAACCGGCCGCCGTCCTCCCACACGGCACGGATGACCGCACCGACCCGGCGGTCGCCACGGGAGAGCAGCCCTTCGATCGTCCCCGGCCGACCGTCGTGGTAGCGAAAGCCGATCGCCTTCGCGTAGCGGCGGTCGGAGCGGATCGCCTCCCGCAGCTTCGCCAGCCGGGCGTCCGTCGTCCGGTGGTCGAGCTGCGCCGCCCACTGGAACGGGGTGTGCGGCTTCGGCACGAAGCCGCCGATGGACACCGTGCACCGGATGTCCCTGAGCCCGGTGACGGCCCGGCCGGTCTCGATGACCCGCTGGGCGAGGGCGGCGATCTGCAGGACGTCCTCGTCGGTCTCGGTGGGCAGTCCGCACATGAAGTACAGCTTCACCTGACGCCAGCCCTGGCTGTAGGCCGCCGTGACGGTGCGGATGAGGTCGTCCTCGGTGACCATCTTGTTGATGACGGCGCGCAGCCGCTCGCTGCCGCCTTCCGGGGCGAACGTGAGCCCCGAGCGTCGACCGTTCCGCGACAGCTCGTTGGCGAGGTCGACGTTGAACGCGTCGACCCGGGTCGACGGCAGCGAGAGGCCGGTGTTCGTGCCCTCGTACCGGTCGGCCAGCCCCTTGGCGAGGGCGGCGATCTCGCTGTGGTCGGCGCTGGACAGGCTCAGCAGGCCGACCTCCTCGAAGCCGGTCGCCGCCAGGCCCTGCTCGACCATCGCGCCGATCCCGGTGATCGACCGCTCGCGCACCGGCCGGGTGATCATGCCGGCCTGGCAGAACCGGCAGCCCCTCGTGCACCCCCGGAAGATCTCGACGCTCATCCGCTCGTGCACGGTCTCGGCGAGCGGGACGATGGGGGTCTTCGGGTAGGGCCACTCGTCCAGGTCCATCACCGTGTGCTTGCTGACCCGCCAAGGGACGCCGGGCCGGTTCGGTGCCACCCGCTGGATCCGCCCGTCCGGCAGGTAGTCGACCGTGTAGAAGGCGGGCACGTACACGCCGCCGTCGCGGGCCAGCCGCAGCAACAGCTCGTCCCGCCCGCCCGGCCGGCCCTGCGCCTTCCACTCGCGGACGACGCGAGTCACCGCGAGCACCGCCTGCTCGCCGTCGCCGACCACGGCCCCGTCGATGAAGTCGGCGATCGGCTCCGGGTTGAAGGCGGCGTGCCCCCCGGCCAGGACGACCGGGTGGTCGTCGCCGCGACGAGCGGCCACCAGCGGGATACCGGCCAGGTCCAGCGCGGTCAGCACGTTGGTGTAGCCGAGCTCGGTGGCGAAGCTCACGCCAAGGACGTCGAACGCCCCCACCGGGCGGTGCGCGTCGACGGTGAACTGCGGAACGCCGTGCCGGCGCATGAGCGCCTCGAGGTCCGGCCAGACGGCGTACGTCCGCTCGGCCAGCACGCCCTCGACCTCGTTGAGGACCTCGTAGAGGATCTGCACGCCCTGGTTCGGCAGGCCGACCTCGTACGCGTCGGGGTACATCAGCGCCCATCGGACGTCGCAGGAGTCCCAGTCCTTGACCCGAGCGTTCAGCTCACCGCCGACGTACTGGATCGGCTTCTGCACGAGCGGCAGCAGCCGCTCGAGCTGGGGGAACACCGAGGCGACGGGCATCCGCCCAGGGTAGTCGGCGCCGCCGCCACCCCCTCCCCCGACGATCTTGAGCGCTCGGGCACGGCGCGCCGGCGGGTCTGCCCGAGCGCTCAAGATCAGCTGGCGCCGGCGAGGGCGTGCCGGACGATCCCGGCACAGCGGCCGACGCGAAGGGCGTCCGGCCAGGTGAACCGGACCAGGTCGACACCGGCCGCGGTGAACGCGTTGGCCCGCGATCGATCACGGTAGACGGCGACCGGGGTCCCGTGCGGGCCGGCCCCGTCGGCCTCCCCCACCAGCGGACGGCGTCGGCGCGTCCAGCCCAGGTCGCCGTAGCCGAGCACGACCCCGGACGGGCCGCGGACTGGCAGCTGCAGCGTGTCCGGCGGCACCCCGCCGTCGGCGCAGTCCAGCCGAACCCACGTCTCCAGCGGCGACTGGGCCCGGCCGTCCGCGCAGGCCCACCAGTCCGCCGCGATGGCGGCACCGGGACGACCGGCCGCCGTGGCTCGGGCCACCTCGAGATCCGCCGGCTCGGCCAGGCCGAGGTTCAGCGCGGAGTCCAGCAGGCTGATCGCGGGCCGGCGGGCCAGTCGGGGCACCAGATCGGCCAGCGTCCTCGGCACCGACGTGACCGGCAGGCCGTCGAGGGTGACCGCGTCACCCGGCCGCAGCGGCCACCAGTGCAGCGCGATCCCCGAGCGCTGATGACGCTCCCGGCCTCGGGGCAGGACGAGGTCGATCGACCCTGGGTCCCACGTCAACCCGGCCAACCCGTGCAGCCGGGCCGCGGTGGACAGCCCGACGACGGCCGAGGGACCGTGCAGCAGCACGGCCGCCCGCACCTGCGCGCGCCACGGCACCTCGGGGTGGCAGTCGGCGTCAACGAGGTAGGTCGGCCCGAACACCCGGCGCCAGTGGCCGCGCCGGACCCGAGTGCGCACGTCGTCGGCGCTCAGCCCGCACCGGCAGGCCTGCCCCAGGGTGACCACGCCGTCCTGCCGGTCGGCGACCGCTCGGGCGATGGCGTCCGGGTCCATGCCGTGGATCGTGCGATCCGTCGGAGCGGGTCGCCAGCGCCCCGCCCGATCCTGTGGACATCC
>DAIRVJ010000009.1:1684-13313 GCA_036802895.1 Candidatus Nanopelagicales bacterium | reverse complement strand
GCGCGTCTGACCAGCGGCTCAAGATCGTCGTGGAGGGGTGGAGCGGCGCATGTGCACGTTCTGCAGCAGGCCCACGGCCATCAGGTTGGCGAACATCGACGAGCCGCCGTAGGACACGAAGGGCAACGGGACGCCGGTCACCGGCATGATCCCGATCGTCATCCCGATGTTCTCGAACGCCTGGAAGGTGAACCAGCAGGCGACGCCGGTGGCCATCAGCGTGCCGAACAGGTCGTCGGCACGGGCGGCGATCCGCAGGGCGCGCCAGAGCAGGATGCCGGTCAGCGCCACGATCGCCGCCGCCCCGACGAAGCCGAGCTCCTCGCCGGCCACGGTGAAGACGAAGTCGGTCTGCTGCTCGGGCACGAACTTGCCCTTCGTCTGGGTGCCCTCGAACAGCCCCTTGCCGAACAGCCCGCCGGACCCGATGGCGATCCGCGCCTGCGCGGTGTTGTAGCCGACCCCGCGCGGGTCCCGGGACGGGTCGGCGAACGCGGCGAACCGGTCGACCTGGTACTGCTCGAGCACCCCGACCTGGACGGCGACGACCGCGGCGAGCACACCCGCCGCCAGCAGACCGAGCAGCCAGCGGGTGGGCGTGGCCGCCAGCGCGAGCACACCGAGCACCACCATGCCGAGGACGAGGGTGGTCCCCAGGTCGGGCTGGAGCATGATCAGCGCGACGGGCACCGCGGCCACCCCGAGCGCCACAGCCACGTCGCCCAGTCGTGGCTCGTGCTCGGCGTCGCGGCGCTCGGCCAGCAGCATCGGCAGGGCGACGCAGAGGGCCACCTTGGCGAACTCCGACGGCTGCACCGAGAAGCCGGCGGGCAGCCGAATCCACGAGTGCGAGCCGTTGATCGTCGACCCGAGCGGCGACAGCACGGCGATCAGCCCCAGCACCGACGCGACGTAGACGAACGGGGCGTAGGCGCGCAGCATCCGATAGTCGAACAGCGCGGTCGCCGTCGCCAGCACGAGCCCGATCGCGATGTTCAGGACGTGCTTCTTCAGGAACCCCTGCGGGTCGAGGCCGGCGTCGAGCATCCGCTGCTGGGTCGCCGACCACACCAGGGCGGTGCCGATCGCCAGGAGGCCGGCCAGCGCCAGCAGCAGGATCCAGTCCAGGCGACGCAAGGGCGACTCGCGGTCGATCGCGCGCGACGCCAACGAGCGCCGCCGGGGGGCGTACGTCGACGAGGGGTAGCCGAGGGTCATCCGCCGGCCCTCACCGCGGCCGAGGGCTGCACGACCCGGCCGTCCTTGGTGATCGTCGGGAGCCTGGTCGGCAGCACCCCGCCGGGCAGCACCGACGCCGCCGGGCTGACCGTGCCGCCCCTGACGCCGAAGAGCGCCTCGTAGATCTTCTTGACGCCAGGTGCGCTCGTCCCCGACCCCGTGCCGCCCTGGCTGATCATCATGACCACGGCGTACTGGGGAGCGTTGCTGGGCGCGTACGAGGCGAACCACGAGGTGTCCTGCTTGCCCGACACCTGGCCGGACCCGGTCTTCGCCGACACCGGGACGGGGAAGTCGGCGAACACCCCCCGGGCGGTTCCGTTCGTGGCCACGCCGCGCAGCGCAGTCTGCAGGTAGCGGATCATCGTGGGGCTGACGGGGAGCGTGCCGTCCTTCTGCGGGGCGAACTCCTTGACGATCGTCCCGTCGGGCCGCACGACGGCCTTGGCCAGCTGAGGCCGCCACAGCGTCCCGCCGTTGGCGATGGCCGCGTAGGCCCGGGCGACCTGCAGGGGCGTCACGAGCGTGTCGCCCTGGCCGATGGCGAAGTTGACCGCGTCGCCACCCCGGTACCGCCACCCGTCCAGGCAGTTCTCGCGGGCGATGGCCTGCAGGTAGGCGGCGCGCGACCGGTCGGTCTGCTCGGGGTAGCCGGTCTTGGCCCGCTGGCACCAGACCGTCTTGCGCTCCTCCCAGGTGGCCAGCTTGTCGGCCCGCGAGACGATCCGCCCTGGACGCTCGCCAGGCAGGTCGATGCCGGTCTTCGCGCCGTACCCGAAGCCCCTGGCGGTGGTGACGAAGGCCTCGCGTGGCGTCCCCTTCGGCTGCAGCCCGCCCTCGCGCAGCCAGGTGTCGTAGCCGAGCTTGTAGAACACCGTGTTGCAGGAGACCTCCAGCGCGCGGGCCATCGAGATGTTCCCGTAGGGGCGGGACTCGTAGTTGCGCTTGCTGGTGTTGCCGAAAGCGAACGAGGAGGTGCACGGGTACGTCGACGAGGTCGAGTACCCGGCCCGCACGGCGGCGCTGGCCGAGATCACCTTGAACGTCGACGCCGGGGCGAACTCGCCGGCGACCGCCCGGGACAGCAGCGGGGTGCCCGCGCCCTCGGCGGTCAGCGCCTCGAACTCCTTCGCCGTCACGCCGCCGACCCAGACCCGCGGGTCGTAGGTGGGGTAGCTGGCCATCGCCACCACCCGGCCGGTGCGCACGTCCAGGACGACGACAGCGCCGGAGTCGGCGACGAAGGGGCCCTTGGGGACGTCCCCGGCGCGCGCCGCGAGGATCCGGTCCCGGAGCGCCTGCTCGGCGACGGCCTGAACCTTCGCGTCGATGCTGGTCACCAGGTAGCTGCCCGGCTCCGGGGCCGTCTCACCGAGGGTGCCGGTGACCACCCCGTCCTTGTCCACGGCCAGCCGGTCGATCCCCGGCACTCCTCGGAGGTACTGGTCGTAGCTGGCCTCCAGCCCGGACCGCCCGACGAAGTCGCTGCGGAACAGCTCGTTCGCCGACCCTTGGCTGGCCGCCACCTCCTCGTCGGTGACCGGTCCGAGGTAGCCGACCAGGTGTGGTGCCGCGGCACCCTCAGGCAGCGGGTACTCGCGGACCGCCTCCAGCGCCGCGTCGACCCCGGGGTAGTTCTCGCGCCGCTCCATGATGGTCAGGGCGACGTCGACCGGGACGTCCCGAGCCACCGGCACCGGCTGGAACGGGGAGCCGTTCCAGCAGATCGGCGGCTTCTTCGCCCCCTTGGTGCCGCACAGGGTGATCCGGTCCTCGATCGCCGCCGGGGTCGTCTTCAGGACGGCGGCCAGCCGCGCCAGCACCTGCGCCCCGTCGCCCGGCTCGTCGAGCAGCTTGTTGCGGTCGACCGTCACGACCATCGTCGTGCGGTTGCGCACCAGGGGCCGGCCCAGGTCGTCGAGGATCAGCCCACGCACCGGCTGGGTGATCACCTCTCGCACCCGGTTGTTGTCGGCGGCCTGCTGGTAGCGCTCCCCCGACAGGACCTGCAGGAACCACAGCCGACCCAGCAGGGTGGCCAGCAGCGACAGGACCAGGACCTGCAGCACCACGAGCCGAAGGCGCGAGCGGTCGGTCACCGGAGCGGCTCCTGGCGCTCGCCCGGCAGCGATCTCACCGCGGCAGCCTCGTCCACGTGGGTTGGGGCTCGGAGCGGTGGGCCAGCGCCATGACGAGCGGGACGACGAAGGGGGTCAGCAGCACATCGTACAGAACGGTCGGGGGCAGCGATCGGCCGAGCGAGGCCACCGCGACCCGTGGGTCGCCCATGAGCCAGCCCAGCGCCGCGTGGCCGGCGAGGGCACCGGCCGCGGCACCCGCCACGACGAGCAGCGGCAGCACCGTGGAGCGCTCGACCGACTCGCTGAACTGCCCGGCGAGGAAGCCGACCAGGGTCATGACCAGCGCCCACTGGCCGACCGTGCCGTCCGCCGGAGGCAGGAGGTCGAGCAGCAGCCCGGTGGCGAAGCCAGTCGCCGCGCCGCTGCTCGGGCCGTGTCGCAGGGCCAGCCCGACCAGGACGAGGAGGAGCAGGTCAGGCGTGGCACCCGGGAACGGGAGGCGGGTCAGCACGACGGACTGGAGCAGCGCCGCCGATCCCAGCAGCGCGGTGGCGAGCAGCACCCGACCGGGGGACACGGCTACCCGCCCGAGCGGGACGCGGAGACGGCCGGGGAAGCCGAGGGCGACACCGTCGGCGACGGTGACGGGGTCGGTGAGGGGGTCGGGCTGGTGGCCGGACGTGGCGGCAGCACGGCGTCGCGCGGGTCGGTCCGAGGCTGCTCGACGATGACCCCCACCAGGTCCAGGCGGGTCACGTCGGCGAACGGCCGCAGCGTGGCCACCCGGCTCTGCGCGCCCGGGGTCGCGCGCACCGAGAGGACCTCACCGATGGGCACTCCAGCGGCGAACGTCGCCGAGCGGCGGGTCACCACCCGGTCGCCGGGCGCCACCGGCGCCTGCGGATTGAGCACCTGGAGGGCCAGCGGGTCGGTGCCCTGGCCGGTGACGAACGCGATCTCGAGGGTTCCGGCGAGTCGGGCGCCGGCGGTGAACGTCGGGTCCACCAGCAGCAGCACGGTGGCCGTGCCGGCCGACACCGCCGTCACCCGCCCGACCAGCCCGTCGGCGTTGATGACCGTCTGGCCCACGGCGAGACCGTCCCGGCTCCCGGCGTCCAGCTGCGCGGTCCAGGCGCGGCCCTGGGTCGGGCCGAGGGCGATCACCTGGGCGGGGACGACGCGGTACTGGCCGAGCCCGGCGGTGCGCAGCAGGCCGTCGAGCTCGGCGGCCCGGGCCCGCGCGTACTCGCTCGTCCTCAGCTGCTCGCGCTGCGCGGCGTTCTCGCGCTCGAGCTCGTCGAGGCGCGCGCGGTCGTCGTCCCCGAGCCCGCCGAAGAACCGACGGACCGGTGAGAACGCGCTCGAGGTGGCCCGCTGCAGGGGGCCGAAGACCGCGGCCGCTCCCGATCGCAGGGCGGCCACCGGACCGGAGTCGCCGCCCCGCACGTCGAGGGTGATCAGCGTGAAGGATGCGACCAGGAGCAGCGCAAGCAGGATGCGCGTCCGCCGGGTGTCCTTCACGTCGTCCTCGCCCCGCGGTCCGGTCGAGGACCGGGTGGCGGTCTCCTCGTCAGCGCTTGGGCTCGGCGATCAGCACCGGCTGCAGGGCTTCGAACTCCTCGACGCACTTCCCCGAGCCCAGAGCCACGCAGTCCAGCGGCTGCTCGGCGATGTGGATCGGCATGCCGGTCTCGTGCCGCAGCCGCTCGTCCAGCCCCTTGAGCAGCGCACCGCCGCCCGTCAGCACGATGCCGCGGTCCATGATGTCGCCGGACAGCTCGGGCGGGCACTTGTCGAGCGTCGTCTTGACCGCATCGACGATGGCGTTCACCGGCTCCTCGATGGCCTTACGGATCTCCTCGCTGGAGACCACGATCGTCTTGGGCAGACCGGTGACCAGGTCCCGGCCACGGATCTCGGCGTGCGGCTCGTCCGGCATCGGGAACGCGCTGCCGATCGCCATCTTGATCTCTTCGGAGGTCCGCTCGCCGAGGAGCAGCGAGTACTCCTTCTTCACGTACTGGACGATGGCGTTGTCGAGCTCGTCACCGCCGACCCGGATGCTCTGCGCGGTCACGATGCCGCCCAGGGAGATCACCGCGACCTCGGTGGTGCCGCCGCCGATGTCGACGATCATGTTCCCGGTCGGCTCGTGCACCGGTAGGCCCGAGCCGATCGCCGCGGCCATCGGCTCCTCGATGATGTAGACCTTACGGGCGCCCGCCGCGTAGCCGGCGTCCTTCACGGCCCGCTGCTCGACGCCGGTGATGCCCGACGGGACGCACACGACGAGGCGCGGCTTCGCCCAGTGCCGGCGCTTGTGCACCTTCTGGATGAAGTAGCGCAGCATCCGCTCGGTGGTGTCGAAGTCGGCGATCACGCCGTCCTTGAGCGGGCGGATCGCGACGATGTTGCCGGGCGTGCGACCGATCATCCGCTTGGCCTCGGAGCCGACCGCGAGGATCCCGCCGGTGTTCTGGTTGATCGCGACGACGGACGGCTCGTTGAGCACGATCCCGCGGCCGCGCACGTAGACCAGGGTGTTCGCCGTGCCGAGGTCGACGGCCATGTCGCGGCCGATGAACGCCAGGTTGTTCGCCATGGGGAAGCGGGGCCTTCCGGGTCGTGTCTGGGGGCATGCCGACCCGCCCGGCCAACTCGCCCGGAGGGTCGCTCCATGGTAACGGCAGCGCCAGGCCGGCACGACCCCCCGGACGACGCCGCGGGCGGGTCAGCGCCCCGGGAAGAAGATCCCGATCTCGCGCTCGGCGGACTCGGCGGAGTCCGACCCGTGGACCACGTTGTTCTGCACCTCGGTCGCCAGGTCGCCGCGCACGCTGCCCGGAGCGGCCTTGACCGGGTCGGTGGCGCCGGCGAGCTGACGGAAGGCCTCGATGGCGCGCGGTCCCTCGACGACCATCGCGACCAGCGGGCCGGACGTGATGAACGTCACCAGGTCGGCGAAGAACGGCTTCTCGCGGTGCTCCGCGTAGTGCGTCTCCGCCACGTCCGCCGGCAGGGTGCGCAGCTCCAGCGCCGACAGGCGCAGGCCCTTCGCCTCGGTCCGGCGGATGACCTCGCCGACCAGACCCCGGGCGACGCCGTCCGGCTTGACGAGGACCAGGGTGCGCTGCCAGTCGGACGACACGGTGACTCTCCTTGGAGACGGACGGCGGGGGGAAGCGTTTCGGGCGGGGCAGCCTACCCGCCAGGGGTCGACCGCTGCGCCCGAAGCCGCTCGCCGCGGCGGCCGACCACCAGCGCGGCCACCCACAGCCCGGCGAAGACCACGCCGAGCACGAACATCGCCGGAAGCAGCACCCCGCTGGCCACCGCGGCCACCTGCACGAGGGAGCCGAGGACGTAGCCGGTCCGGTATCGCAGCAGGCCGGCCGCCAGCAGGCACCCGACCGCGGCACCGCCCAGCCACCAGCCCACCGCCGCCGGGCCGGCCGAGTCCAGCGCCAGGGCCGCCGGCACGGCCAGGGCCAGCACCAGCGCCTCGAAGAACAGCACGCTCGCCGCCAGCACCCGCATGGGCTCAGCCTTCCTGCTCGGCGGCGCTCCCGCGACCCAGCAGCCGGCGTGCCTCGGCCACCGTGGTGACCGAGCCGGTGACCACGACAGCACCCCCGACCCCGCCGGAGCGCTCCGCCAGGGCCAGGCCCTCGTCGAGCGCATCGGGCAGCCGGGGGGCGACGACGACCCGGTCCGCGCCGAACACGTCGACCGCGATCGCGGCGAGCTCGTCGGGGTCCAGGGCCCGCGCCGAGGCCGACCGGGTCACGACCACGTCGGTGAGCACCGGCTCGAGTGCCTCGAGCAACCCGCGCGCGTCCTTGTCGGCGAGCACACCCACGACGCCCACGAGTGGATCGAACGTGAAGCTCTCGGCGAGCGCCTGGGCGAGCACCTCGGCGCCCCCGGGGTTGTGCGCGGCGTCGACCAGTACGGTGGGGCTGCGCCGGACGATCTCCAGGCGTCCCGGTGAGCGCGCCAGGGCGAACCCCTGACGGACCAGGTCCACGTCGAGCGGGCCGGCGCCACCACCCAGGAAGGCCTCCACCGCCGCGAGAGCGACCGCGGCGTTGTGCCCCTGGTGCCGTCCGTGCAGCGGCAGGAAGACGTCGTCGTACTCCCCCGTCAGCCCGCGCAGGGTGAGCAACCGACCGCCGAAGGCCTGCTCCGAGGCGAGGAGGCCGAACTCCAGCCCCTCGCGGGCCACGGTCGCCCCGACCTCGGCCACCCGGCGCATCAGCACCTCGGCCGCGTCGAGCGGCTGCTGGGCGACGACGGCGAACGACCCGGGCTTGACGATCCCCGCCTTCTCCGCGGCGATCTCCCCGATCGTGTCCCCCAGGTAGGCCTGGTGGTCGAGGCTGATCGGGGTGACCACGGCCACCTGGGCGTCCGCAACGTTGGTGGCGTCCCACCGCCCACCCATGCCGACCTCGACCACGGCGACGTCGACGGGCGCCTCCACGAAGGCGGCGTACGCCATCGCGGTGAGCACCTCGAAGAACGACAGCGGATGCTCGTGCCGCGCGTCCACGACCTGCAGGTAGGGCACGAGCTCGGCGTACCCGGCGACGAACGCCTCCTCCGGGAGGGGCGAGCCGTCGACGACGATCCGCTCGGTCACCGAGTCCAGGTGCGGGGAGGTGTACAGCCCCACCCGCAGCCCGGTGGCGCGCAGCAGCGCGTCGACCATCCGGGCGGTCGAGGACTTCCCGTTGGTGCCGGCGACCAGGATCACCGGGACCGACCCCTGCGGGTCGCCGAGCAGGCCGAGCAGGTCGGCGACGCGCTCGAGGCTGGGGTCGAGGCGCGACTCGGGCCATCGCAGGGCGAGCGCGGCCTCCACGTCGGCGAGGGTCACGAGGCCGGAGTCTACGGTCGGGCGATCCCTAGGATGGACGACCATGAGCCAGCCCTCCTCCTCCGTCAGGGCGCCGCAGCCGCCCGAGAAGCCGACCATCGACGGCCTCGAGGAGAAGTGGGCCGCGGTGTGGGAGGAGCAGGGCACCTACCGCTTCGACCGGAGCAAGACCCGGGCGGAGGTCTACGCGATCGACACCCCGCCCCCGACCGTGAGCGGCTCACTGCACGTCGGCCACGTCTTCTCCTACACCCACACCGACGTGGTGGCCCGGTTCCAGCGGATGCGCGGCCTGGAGGTCTTCTACCCGATGGGCTGGGACGACAACGGGCTGCCGACCGAGCGACGGGTGCAGAACTACTACGGCGTGCGCTGCGACCCCTCGGTGCCCTACGACGCGGCGTTCGTCCCACCCACGGAGCCGGGCCGTGAGCAGGTCCCGATCTCCCGGCGGAACTTCATCGAGCTCTGCGAGCGGCTGACGGCCGAGGACGAGCAGGCGTTCGAGCAGGTGTGGCGCCGGCTCGGACTGTCGGTCGACTGGAGCCACACCTACGCCACGATCGACGACTCGTCCCGGGCCGCCTCTCAACGGGCGTTCCTGCGCAACCTGGCTCGGGGCGAGGCCTACCAGGCGGAGGCCCCGACCCTCTGGGACGTCACCTTCCGCACCGCGGTGGCCCAGGCCGAGCTCGAGGACCGCGAGCGCGAGGGCGCCTACCACGCGATCACCTTCCACCGCCCCGAGGGCGCCACCATCACCATCGACACCACCCGACCGGAGCTGATCCCCGCCTGCGTGGCGCTGGTGGCCCACCCGGACGACGAGCGCTACCAGCCGCTGTTCGGCTCCACGGTGCGCACCCCGCTGTTCGGCGTCGAGGTGCCGGTCCTCGCCCACTGGATCGCCGACCCCGAGAAGGGCACCGGGGTCGCGATGATCTGCACGTTCGGTGACCTGACCGACGTCGTGTGGTGGCGGGAGCTCGCGCTGCCGACCCGACCGGTCATCGGGTGGGACGGACGCATCGTCGCCGACCCACCGCCCGGGATCGAGGGGGACGCCGCCCGCGCGGCCTACGCCCGGCTCGCCGGGAGCACCGCGCACACCGCCAGGGTGACCATCGTCGGGATGCTCCGCGAGTCGGGCGACCTGCTCGGCGACCCGCGGCCGATCACCCACCCGGTCAAGTTCTACGAGAAGGGCGACAAGCCGCTCGAGATCGTCACGACGCGGCAGTGGTACCTGCGCAACGGCGGTCGGGACGAGATGCTGCGCCAGCAGCTCATCGAGCGCGGCCGGGAGCTGAGGTGGCACCCGCCGCACATGCAGGTGCGCTACGAGAACTGGGTCGAGGGGCTGAACGGGGACTGGCTGATCAGCCGCCAGCGGTTCTTCGGTGTCCCCTTCCCGCTCTGGTACCCGTTGGACTCCACGGGCGAGCCGCGCTACGACACCCCGATCCTGGCCGCCGAGACCGACCTGCCGGTCGACCCCAGCTCGGACTGCCCGCCGGGCTACACCCCCGACCAGCGCGGCGTCGCCGGCGGCTTCGTCGCCGACCCCGACATCATGGACACCTGGGCCACGTCGTCGATGAGCCCCCACATCGCCGGCGGATGGGAGCGCGACCCCGACCTCTTCGACCGGGTGTACCCGATGGACCTGCGCCCGCAGGGACAGGACATCATCCGCACCTGGCTGTTCTCCTCCGTGGTGCGGGCCAACGCCGAGCACGGCGCGCTGCCCTGGACGGACGCCGCCATCTCGGGCTGGATCCTCGACCCCGACCGCAAGAAGATGAGCAAGTCCAAGGGCAACGTGGTCACCCCGATGGCCATGCTCGACGAGCACGGGTCGGACGCCGTCCGGTACTGGGCCGCGAGCGCCCGGCTCGGCACCGACGCGGCCTTCGACGTCGGGCAGATGAAGATCGGCCGCCGGCTGGCCATCAAGGTGCTCAACGCCAGTCGGTTCGTGCTCGGGCTCGGAGCGGTCGAGGACGGCGCGACGGTGACCGAGCCGCTGGACCGGGCGATGCTCGCCGAGCTCGCCGCGGTGGCCGACCGGGCGACCGAGTCGCTGGCCGGCTACGACCACACGCGAGCGCTGGAGGCCACCGAGACGTTCTTCTGGACGTTCTGCGACGACTACCTCGAGCTGGTGAAGGACCGCGCCTACGGTGGCCGCGGGGAGGAGGGTGCGGCGTCCGCGCGGGCCGCGCTGGCGACCGCGCTGTCCGCCCAGCTGCGACTGCTGGCCCCGTTCCTGCCGTTCGTCACCGAGGAGGTCTGGTCGTGGTGGCGACCCGGTTCGGTCCACCGGGCCGGCTGGCCGACCGGCGCGGCGCTGCGCACGTCCGCGGTGGACGGCGATCCCGCCGTGCTGGCCGCTGCCGGCTCGGTGCTCTCCCAGCTGCGCAAGGCGAAGTCCGAGGCCAAGCTCTCGATGCGGGCCGACCTGGCGGCCGCCGCGGTGCGTGGTCCGGCCGACGACGTCCGGCGGGCCGAGGTGGCCGCCGCGGACCTGCGGGCCACCGGACGGATCGCGGGCACCCTGACGTTCACGGCGGCCGAGGACGGCCCGCTCACGGTCGACGTCGACGTCGCGGCACCCGAGTAGGCGCTCGGGTGCGGGTCGTCGAGTACCGGGATCCCGCGTCGTTCGCCGACCGGGTCGCCCCCCTGCTGGCCGACGACCCGGTTGGCACGACCGTGCTCGCCACCGTGTTGGACGACGTCGTCCAGGGGGCCCGGGACTACCCGGACAGCCGGTGGTTGGCCGTCGAGACCCTCGCGGGGACGCTCTCCGGGGTGGCGATGCACACTCCGCCGCACCGCAGCTGGCTTGCTCCGATGCCCGCGGAAGCAGCGATCGCGCTCGGCGGTCATCTGGTCGACTGGGTGGAGGCCGGGCGGGCCGTGCCCGGTCTCGCCGGGGCGCGGCCGACCGTCGACGCAGTGGCCGCGGTCTGGGGCACCCGTCGACCCGAGGACCGGCTGGTCGAGGTCACGGCCATGCGGCTGTACGAGCTCGGCACGCTGGTGCCGCCGCCGGACGTGCCGGGGTCCGCCCGGGCGGTCGGGCCCGCAGACCTCTCGCTCGCGGTGGAGTGGGTCGAGGCGTTCGCCTGGGAGACCGGCTCCCCCGCCGCCGACCCGGAGGCCGCCGTGCGCGCCCGGGCGTCCGGTCAGGGGTCGCTGCTGCTCTGGGTGGTCGAGGGGGCGGCCGTCTCCATGGCCGGCGGGACCGCGACCGTCGCCGGCGTCGCCAGGATCGGCCCGGTCTACACCCCACCGGCGCACCGTCGACGCGGGTACGGTGCCGCGGTCACCGCGGCCGCCACCCGGCTCGCGCTGGACGACGGAGCGAGGGGCGTCTGCCTGTTCACCGACCTCGCCAACCCCACGTCGAACGCGATCTACCAGC
>DAIRVJ010000009.1:0-1584 GCA_036802895.1 Candidatus Nanopelagicales bacterium | reverse complement strand
GGCGTCTGCCTGTTCACCGACCTCGCCAACCCCACGTCGAACGCGATCTACCAGCGGCTCGGCTTCCGGCCACGGGGCGACTACGTCGAGGTCGATCGCTCGGTCGGGTGACGGCCGGCTCAAGGCCGACCCGGGACGTGCCGAGTCGCAACGGACGGGTCGGCGATCGGTCGCCCGCGACCTGAGGGGGCGCTCGATGACGGAGCTGGGCGGATCGACGCCGTCGTCCGACGGGTACGGCTTCTTCGCCCCGCCCCGACCGACCTCGACCGAGGATCCGTTCGCTGCCCCCGGTGCGCCCGCCCCCGCCTCCACCTTCGGGGCGCCCAGCCCCACGTTCGGTGCCCCGCCCTTCGGCGCCCCGAGCCCGGCGTTCGGCGGCCCGGCGGCGGCCGCTCCGGCGGTCAGCGCGGGGAGCACCGGCACGACGTGGCTGTGGTGGATCCTGGTCCCGCTGGTGGCCCTCGTCGGCATCGGTTTCGTGGCCGCCGTGGCTGTCCCCGGCCTCCTCAGCCAGCGCGCGACGTCGCAGGCGTCGGGCACCACGGTCAGCTTCCCGACCTCCATCGGCGACCGGACGCGGCTCACCGACGCGGACGCCCGCGCGCGCGAGGCGACGATGGTGCGGGCGCTCGGCGGGCAGGCGCGGGCCGGCCTGTACGGCTCCGGTCCCGGTGCGGCCACCATGATGGTCGTCGCCGTCCCCGGGCCGATCAACCCGATCAGGATCAGCGCGGAGATGGCCTCGTTCAGCACCCAGGCGGCCGCAGAGGGTTCGCCGGCCGCCGACGTCGCACCGGGAGCCCTGGGTGGTCAGGCGCGCTGCCACGACCTCTCGACCGGTGGCCAGCAGATGACCACCTGCCTGTTCGCGGACCCGGGGGCGCTGGTGTCCGTGACCCTCGTGGGTACCGGCCCGGCGGCGCGTCGGCAGGCCGTCGAGGCCAGGGAGACGGTCGAGCAGCGGGTGGGCTGAGCCCGTCCAGCAGCCGGGTCAGGCGCTCTTCTCGCGGCGCTCCCGCTTGGGTGCCTCGCGGGGGACCAGCGTCGGGTTGACGTGCTCGAGGACGACGTCGCGGGTGACGACGACGCGGGCGACGTCCTTGCGCGAGGGCACCTCGTACATGACCGAGAGCAGCACCTCCTCGAGGATCGCGCGCAGCCCGCGCGCCCCGGTGCCGCGCAGGATGGCCTGGTCGGCGATCGCCTCCAGCGCGTCGTCGTCGAACTCCAGCTCGACGCCGTCGAGCTCGAACAGCCGCCGGTACTGCCGGACCAGCGCGTTCTTGGGCTCGGTGAGGATCCGGATGAGCGCCTCCCGGTCGAGGTTGTGCACGCTGCTGATGACCGGCACCCGGCCGACGAACTCGGGGATCATGCCGAACTTGAGCAGGTCTTCGGGCATCACGTCGGCAAACGCGTCCGCGCTGTCGACCTCGCTGCGGCCGCGGACCTGGCCGCCGAAGCCGATCCCCTTCGAGCCGGTGCGCTGCGCGATGATCTTCTCCAGGCCGGCGAACGCCCCGCCGACGATGAACAGCACGTTCGTCGTGTCGATCTGGATGAACTCCTGGTGCGGGTGCT
>DAIRVJ010000008.1:0-28701 GCA_036802895.1 Candidatus Nanopelagicales bacterium | reverse complement strand
CCGAGATCAGGCGCACCCACCGGCTGGCCCGCCGGGAGGCGATCCTCCGCTCCCGCCGTCCCGAGGCGGACGGCTGAGCTCGTCGCGCGTCAGTCGCAGGGGTTGTCCGCCGCCGAGGTGGTCTTCACGGAGCTGGTCGCGCTCGCCGACGGCGAGCCGGACGACGCGCTGGGTGCGGCCACGACCGTCACCGGCTTCGCCGCCGTGTAGGACGTCCCGACGGTGATCGTGAATACCTTGCCCTGACCGGGGACGGCGACCGCTCGGGCACCGGGCAGCGCCGCCAGCACCGTCTTCAGCGACTGGTTCCAGCGCGGGTCGTAGCGAACCTCGGTCTGCGTCGTCCCGAGACGGTTCGCGTTGCCAGCCGGCCCGGCCAGCACGAAGCCAACCTTCTCCAGGTCCGTCGCCGCCCGGGCGCCGAGGCCGCGAACCCCAGCCCCGTTCAGCACCTTCACCGAGATCGACGACGGCGGCACGGTGGGCGCGTCGGCGGGCGTCGCTCCGGGCGAGGCCTTCGCGGACGCGCTCGGGCTCTGGCTCACCGGCCGGTCGTCGCGGATCGCCTGGAACAACGCGGCCGCCTTCGGCTCGTCCCAGCGGACCGTGGACCCGATCGAGGGTGTCGGTCGGTAGTCGATGTCCGAGACCGGGACGGTGGCGAACCGGATGCTGGACGGCGACAGGCCGTCGGTGCCGACGGCCAGGTCGAAGACGTCCTGACGGGTGAGCCCCTTGTCGGTCTGGACCGAGGCGAGCACGGCGTCGAGGAACTTGTTGAGCTTGAGCGGGTTGAGCAGCACCCCCCCGCTCGTCGCGCGCCGGAACATCGCCCCGAGGAAGGCTTGCTGGCGCTGCATACGCCCCAGGTCGGAGGTCGGGTCGAAGTAGCGAGCGCGGACGTAGGCGAGGGCCTTGCCGCCGTCCAGCCGACTGGTGCCGGCGGGCAGGTCGAGCCCGCTCTTCTCGTCCTTAAGCTTCTTCGGCGTGCAGATGTCCACCCCTCCCAGCGCGTCGACCATCCGGACGAACCCGTCGAACCCGATCTCCACGTAGTGGTCGATCTCGACGCCGGTGTTCTCCTCGACCGTGGCCACGGTCAGCGCCGGCCCGCCAAGGGCGTATGCGGCGTTGAGCTTGTTCTTAGACTCGCCGTGCTTCTTGCCGGCGTCGTCGGTGTACGGAGGGATGCGCACGTAGGAGTCGCGGGGGAGGCTGACCAGCAGGGCCTTGTCGGCGCCCTTCGAGAGGTGCATGAGGATCACGGTGTCCGAGCGGCGGCCGCTCCCGTTCTCGGCCGAGCCCGGGCCCACGTGCAGGTCGGCGATCTCCGCAGGGGTCAGCCCCTCGCGGTTGTCGGAGCCGACCAGGAGGAAGTTCTGGGCGCCACGGTCGCCGCCGGACTTCGTGGGCAGGCCGGGGATGGTGACCCGCTGCAGCTTGCCCTCGTAGTGGCTGGCCATGGCATAGCCGCCGGCGCTGACGACCAGGACGAGTGCGGACGCGACTCCGGCCAGCCGAGTCCCCACCCCGTGGCGTCGTCGTCCAGCCGGGGCCGACGGGTTCCGGCCGCGGGGCCGAGACCTGGCCGGGCGGCGCGGATCGAGTTCCGGAGGCAGAGTCACCGCGGGACGCTGCTGGCCGGCCGGGGGGTGTGCGTCGGTCACGGGTTCCTCGGGGAAGCAGCGGGGGGCCATGGGATGCGGCGTGCCAGGGGTGGCGCGGCGAGCGGGTCGGTCAAGGATACGACGAACGGGCGGCCCTGCTCGTGCCCGGAGCTTCGGGGCGCGCCGGGGGCCCGCACGAGGCGGCGATACCGTGGTCGCCCCATGTCCGCACCCGATCCGTCCCCCACGGGGTCGACCGACCGCGCCCCGGCCGCCTGGCCGGCCGTCTCCGTGGTCATGCCGGTGCTGAACGAGGAGCGTCACCTGCGCGAGGCCGTCGAACGGGTGCTCGCGCAGGACTACCCCGGCGACCTGGAGCTGGTCGTCGCGCTCGGGCCGTCGCACGACCGCACGGACGAGATCGCCGGCGAGCTCCAGGAGCAGTATCCGGACCGGCTGCGGACGGTGCGCAACCCCACCGGGGCGACGCCGGCGGGGCTGAACCTGGCCGTCGCAGCGGCCCGGCACGGGATCGTCGTCCGGGTCGACGGGCACTCGCTGTTCCCCCTCGACTACGTGCGGACGGGCGTGTCGGTGCTGGAGCAGACCGGAGCGGACAACGTGGGCGGGATCATGGCCGCCGAGGGCGTCACCGCGTTCGAGCAGGCGGTTGCGCGCGCGATGACCAGCCCGTTCGGCGTGGGGAACGCCCGGTTCCACGTGGGAGGGGAGGCCGGTCCGGCGGACACGGTGTACCTCGGGACGTTCCGCCGGTCGGCCCTCGAGCGGGTCGGCGGCTACGACCCCACCTACCTGCGCGCCCAGGACTGGGAGATGAACCTGAGGATCCGGCGGGCCGGTGGCCTGGTCTGGTTCACCCCGCGGATGCGGGTCTCGTACCGGCCGCGGGGCAGCGTCGCTGCGCTGGCCCGGCAGTACTTCGACTACGGCCGGTGGCGTCGCCGGGTGATGCGCGAGCACGAGGGGACGGCGAACCTGCGCTATCTCGCGCCGCCGCTGGCCGTCCTGGGCGTGCTCGCCGGGCTCGTCGTCACCCCGGTCTGGTGGCCCGCGGCTGCCCTGCCGGGTGGCTATCTGGTCGTCCTCGTCGCGGCGTCGGCCGTGACCGGCAAGGGCCTGCCTCCCTCGGCCTGGCTGCGGCTGCCGGTCGTGTACGCCACCATGCACGGCGCCTGGGGGATCGGCTTCCTCACCAGCCCCCGCCGACTCGCCGCCGGACCGGGAGCGGCCGCACCCGGCGGCACGCCGTGAGCAACGTCGGGTGGGGCGCCTCCGCTCCGCTAGGCTGGCGTTCCCGCTGGTGACCGGAAGGCCGACCTGTGACACCGAGGAAGACCGCGTCGGCGGCCGCGGCCGAGGACGAGTTCCTCACCTCGATCCACGTCTACACCCCGCACCGGGCCGGGCTGCCCCGCTTCGGTCCCTACGTGCGGGAGCTGTGGGCCCGTCGCGGGTTCGCGGCCGAGCTGTCGAGGACGACGATGCGCGCCGCGCACACGGACACCTTCTTCGGCCGACTGTGGCTGGTGCTCAACCCCCTGCTGCTCGCCTCGGTCTACTACACGCTGGTGACGATCCTCAGCAACAGCAGCCGGGGCATCGCCTACTTCGCCCACCTGCTGGCGGGCCTGTTCGCGTTCTACTTCGTCGCCAACGCCATGCAGTCGGGAGCCTCGTCGGTCGTGGCCGGCGGCCGGCTCGTCATGAACACGGCGTTCCCCCGCCTGCTGCTGCCGCTGTCCGCCGTCCGCACGGCGTTCTTCCGCTTCCTGCCCACGCTGCTCGTGTACGGCGTGGTCCATCTCATCGCCGGTCTCAAGCTGTCGCCGGCGCACCTGATGCTCATCCCCGCGCTGGCGCTGATCGTGGTCTTCTCCGTCGGCATGGCGGCCTTCTTCGCGACCCTGAACGTGTACTTCCGCGACACCACGAGCTTCCTGCCCTACTTCACCCGCATCTGGCTCTACGTGAGCCCGGTGCTCCTGACGGTCCCCCAGATCGCCGACGCCGCCGCACGGCACGACCTGAGCTGGCTGGTCTACGTGAACCCCCTCTTCCCCCTGCTCGGGACGTGGTCGGAGCTCATCACGTCGGCCGAGGTGCCCTCGTCGGCCATGTGGCTCGCCGGAGTGGTCTGGTCCTTCGGGACGTTCGCCCTGGGTTCGCTGTTCTTCATGTCGAGGGAGCGAGAGTTTGCCGTCCGACTCTAAGCCTGACTTCGCGGTGAGCGTCCGGGACCTGTCCATCACCTACCGCACGACCATCGAGCGGGTGCCCACGTTCCGGACGGCGATCGTGAAGCTGGGCCGTGGCGAGCGGACGGTCCGCGAGGTCGAGGCGCTGCGCGAGGTCTCCTTCGACGTGGCGCACGGCACGATCCTCGGCATCGTCGGCGCGAACGGGGCCGGCAAGTCGACCCTCATGCGCAGCGTGGCCGGGATCCTGCCGCCCAGCACCGGCCGGATCGAGGTGCACGGCCGGGTGAGCACCCTGCTGTCGCTCGGGGTGGGCTTCAACGCCCAGTTGTCTGGGCGCGAGAACGTCGTCCTCGGCGGCTTGGCGGCCGGCCTCTCCCGCGCCGAGATCGAGGAGCGCTACGAGGAGATCGCCAAGTTCGCCGAGCTCGGGGACTTCATGGACATGCCCATGCGCACGTACTCGTCGGGCATGTACAGCCGCCTGGCGTTCTCGGTGGCCGTGCACATGGACCCCGACATCCTGCTCGTCGACGAGGCGCTGTCGGCTGGTGACGCCCGATTCCGGGTCAAGGCCCAGGAGCGGATGCGCGACCTGCTGGCCCAGGCCGGGACGCTCTTCCTGGTCACCCATGCCCTCGGCTCGGTCAAGGAGCTGTGCAACGACGCCATCTGGCTGCACAAGGGCCGGCTGGTCATGCGTGGGACCCCGGACGACGTCGTCGCGGGGTACACCAAGTTCCTCGAGGTGGGCGAGGACGCCTTCACCCTCGAGGACGTCTGAGCCGGTCCGTCAGCACGGCGTCGGCGGCATCGAATCCCTGGATGACCTCGGGCGTGGGCAGCCGCCGGGCCAGCTGCCAGGCGGTCAGCGTCGCCGGGGTGTCGAGCGCCACGATCATGTCGGCCCGCCCCGCGGCCTCGACCGACGGCCGGTCGCGGCGGAACGCCCGCCACAGCAACGTCGGCAGGACGAGTCGGCTCCAGGCCCGGGCCCGGAGGGACCCGTCGCCGCGCCGCTCGGTGGCTTCCAGCCGGGGTCCGAGCACCGAGACGAGGTCGGTGACCGCCTCGAGAGCAGCCGGAGGTGGCCACCACGTCACCAGGTCGAACGTGACGCCCGCCGCGGCCTGGCGGGCGATCGAGTGCGCCGTGTGCCGGCTCGGCGGGGTTCGCGCCTCCGCGATCAGCAGGACGTTCACGGCTGGACCCCGGCCGGGTCCGGTCCACGGGCGGTCACCGAGTCGGTCAGGGCCTCGATCCGCGGGTCGAGCTGCCGATCCCGCCGGAAGCCCTCGGCGTACTCGACCGCCGCCTTCCGCAGGGCCGGATCGCCGGCCCTGGCGGCGGCCGCCGCCTCGACCAGGGCCCGGGCGATCTCCGGCGCGGACAGGTCGGCGACGGGGAACCAGAGCGGATAGCCCCCCAGCACCTCGGCGACGGCGTTGCCGGGGTCGTGCACGGAGACGATGGGCAGCCCGGTGGCCAGGTACTCGAACACCTTGCCGGACGTGACGTACCGACCGGCGCCCAGCAACAGGAGAAGGACGTCGAACCCGGCGTAGGTGTCGGCGGCGTCGAGCTTGCCGACGGGTCCCTCGTACGACACGCCCTGCGCGGCCGCCCGGTCGAGGAGTCGCTGCGTCTCGCGTCCGGGAGCGTGGAAGAACCCGAGGTAGCCGTGCACCCGGACGACGGCTCCGGCCATCGACGGGATGGCCCGGGCCGCCGTCCAGCCGGAGAGGAACTCGGCCAGCGGCACCTTGGGCGTCAGCGTCCCGACGTAGCCGAAGACGAGTGGGGAGTCGTCCGGGCGGGACCGGGCGACCGACGCGAGCGACACGTCGAAGCCGTTGGCCACCACGTGCATCCGGGCGGCCGCGTCCGGGTAGAGCCGCGCGTGCCAGCGGCGGATCGGCTCGTTGACGAACCAGATCTCGGTCGCGGACCCCACCAGTCGGCGTTCCCATCGGGCCGCCCGGCTGGCCCGACCGTGCAGCCGTCGGCCGTCGAAGACGTCCAGCAGCCAGGCGTCCCGGTAGTCCAGCACGTACGGGACACCCGCGCGGCGATGCAGCGCCCAGGCCGCCGTGAAGGCCACGTGCGGGTTGGCCGTGGCCAGCACGAGGTCGACCGTGTGCTCGGCATGCACGCGCGCCGCGGCGCGCTCGAGCTCGGCGCGCCACGGCCCGTACCCGGTCTCGGGAAACGGCAACCGGTCCAGGCCGGTCCGCAGCCGACGCCACAGGACGGGAGCCCGCACCCGCAGTCGGGAGAACCGTCGGACGTCGGTCTCCAGCCGGGCCCAGGTGAACGGGACGCGCTCGACCCGGACTCGTGGGTCCACCAGGTCCTCGAGCGTGGCGTCGACCCCGGTGTAGCGGACGAAGACCTCGCGCGGCACGGTGAGCACGGTCACGTCCCACCCGCCGCCGGCGAACCGGTTGGCGGTCGCCAGAGCGCGGTAGACACCGCCGGACCGGCAGGGTGGGAAGCCCCACGCCACGAGGAGCAGGTGCGGTCGTCGGCGGTCGGTCATCCCTGTGCGCTGCCCGTCTCCCTGCCTTGCGTCCCGTCGTGCTCGGGCCTTCGGGGCGTCCCGCGTCCGCACTGTAGTGCGACGCGGACGATGGTCTCGCCCCGACTAGTCTGACGGCGTGCGGGAGAGCCTTCGGCGGTGGCTGCCGGAACCCGCGCTTCGCTTCCTGCGCACCGGCCGGCGCCTGTGGTGGCGGCTCGGCTCGCGGGTCTGGCGCCCTCCGGTCGACGAGCCGGTGCGGCCGGTGGTCGGCGACACCTCCGTCCGGCTGCTCGTGGGGCCGGCCAACTTCGCCGGCCAGGCCTGGGCCTGGGGGCGCACCGTCGAGCGTGAGCTGGACGGTGTCTCGGCCACCGTGATGGCGGTGGAGCGGGGACGGCTCGTCTTCCCCTCCGACTACGGGGTGCCCGAGTCGGTGTACCGGTCCCACCGCTGGGCGCTCGCCCAGCGCCGCTGGGTCGAGGGATCCTTCACGCACGTGCTGATCGACTCGATGCGCCCGTTGATGGGGCCGCTGTACGGGGAAGACTGCGGCCGGGAGATCCCCGTGCTCCGCCGGGCGGGGCTGACGGTCGGGCTGATCGCCCACGGCAGCGACATCCGCGTGCCGTCCCGCCATCGCGAGCTGTACCCGTACTCCCCGTTCGACCCGGGCCTCGACGAGACCCGACGGCTGCAGGCGCAGTCGACCAGGCTGTCCGCGGTGATGCTCGGGTTCGACGGTCCGACCTTCGTGTCCACGCCGGACCTGCTCGACTTCGCGCCCTCGGCGCAGTGGCTGCCGACCGTCGTCGACCCGGCCGACTGGGCCAGTGATGTCGCCGTGCTGGAGCGGCGCCGGCCGGTCGTCCTCCATGTGCCGTCGAGCCCGTTCCTCAAGGGCAGCGCCCTGGTGGACCCGGCGCTGCAGGAGCTGCACGAGCGCGGGCTGATCGACTACCGGCGGCTCGAGGGGGTGGACCCCGGCCAGATGCCCGGCCTCGTCCGTGCGGCCGACGTGGTGCTCGACCAGTTCGTCCTCGGCCTCTACAGCGTGATGGCGATCCAGGGGATGGCCGCCGGTCGGCTGGTGGTCGCCCACGTCCACCCTCGGGTCAGGGCCCGGTTGCCGAGGGAGCTGCCGGTCGTGGAGTCCGGGCCGGCCGACGTCACGGCGGTCCTCGAGCGCATCCTCGGGGACCGGGACGGGTTCCGGGCCCTCGCCGCGGAGGGACCCGCCTACGCGTCGGCGGTGCACGACGGGCGGGTGTCGGCCCGCGTCCTGTCCGGGTTCCTGGGACGGCCGCTGCGCAGGCCGGAGGCGCCCGCGGCCGGACCGGTAGAGTGACGCCGCCCCCCGCCCTCGCCACTCGGAGTCGTCTCATGCCCGCCCGCGTCGAACCCAGTGCCGACGTCGACCCACGTGCCCAACTCGGCGACGGGACCTCCGTGTGGCACCTGGCGCAGGTCCGAGAGGGAGCGCGGCTGGGCCGCGACTGCGTGATCGGCCGAGGCGCGTACATCGGCGCGGGCGTCCGGCTCGGCCATCGGTGCAAGGTCCAGAACTACGCGCTGGTGTACGAGCCGGCCGTGCTCGAGGACGGCGTGTTCGTCGGCCCCGCGGCGGTCCTCACCAACGACCGCTACCCCCGGGCGGTGGCGCCCGACGGTTCGCTGAAGTCGGCGGCGGACTGGGACCAGGTGGGGGTCACCGTCCGGGAGGGTGCCTCGATCGGCGCGCGGGCGGTCTGCGTCGCGCCGGTCACCGTCGGCCGGTGGGCGATGGTCGCCGCCGGGTCGGTCGTGGTCCGCGACGTGCCGGACTTCTCCCTGGTGGCGGGCGTTCCGGCCCGCTTCCTGCGGTGGGTCGGTCGGGCCGGCGAGCCACTGGAACCGCTCGGCCCCGGGCGCTTCCGGTGTCCGCGGACCGCCGCGGTGTACCAGGAGCACGACGGCGTCCTCAGCGAGGTCGACGCATGATCCCCGCCGCCCAGCCGCTGATCGGTGCCGAGGAGCGAGCGGCGGTCGACCGTGTCCTGCGCAGCGGCATGATCGCCCAGGGCCCCGAGGTGGCCGCGTTCGAGCAGGAGTTCGCCGACCAGGTGGTCGGCGGGCGCACCTGCGTCGCCGTCAACTCGGGGACGTCCGGACTGCACCTCGGCCTGCTCGCCGCCGGGGTGGGCCCGGGGGACGAGGTGATCGTCCCGTCGTTCACCTTCGCGGCCACCGCCAACTCCGTGGCACTCACCGGGGCGACGCCGGTCTTCGCCGACATCGAGCCGGACTACTTCTGCCTCGACCCGGAGGCGGTGGAGGCGGTGATCACCGAACGGACCGTCGGCGTCATGCCGGTGCACCTGTACGGCCACCCGGCCGACCTCACCCGGTTGACGGCGGTCGCCGAGCGGCGGGGGCTGACGCTGTTCGAGGACGCCGCCCAGGCGCACGCCGCGAGCTGGCAGGGCCGCCCGGTGGGGAGCTTCGGCACGTTCGCGATGTTCAGCCTGTACCCGACCAAGAACATGACCTCCGGCGAGGGGGGCATGGTCGCCTGCGCGGACGAGTCGGTCGCGCACCTGGTGCGCCTGCTCAGGAACCAGGGCATGGAGCGCCGCTACGAGAACGAGGTCGTCGGGTTCAACACCCGGATGACCGACGTGCACGCCGCGATCGGCCGCGAACAGCTCAAGAAGCTCCCCGGCTGGACCGCCCGTCGCCAGCAGAACGCCCGTCGACTGGACGAGGGGCTGGCTGGGGTGGCGGGCATCGCCGTCCCGCCGGTGGCCCCCGAGGCTGTGCACGTCTACCACCAGTACACGATCCGGGTGGCCGACGACCGAGACGGGTTCGCCCGGGCGCTGGCCGACGAGCACGGGGTCGGCAGCGGCGTGTACTACCCCGTGCCGAACCACCGGCTGCCCTCGTTCGCCCGCACCCTGGACCTCCCCGAGACGGAACGAGCCGCGCGTGAGGCGCTCTCGCTGCCCGTCCATCCCGCGCTGTCCGAGGACGACCTCGACACGATCGTCGCCGCGGTCACCGCCGTGGCCTCGGCGGGCCGCTGATGGCGGCCCTGCGCGCCGGCCTGATCGGCCTGGGCATGATGGGACGCCACCACGCGAGGGTGCTCGGCTCGCTGGAGGGGGTGGAGCTCGTCGGGGTGGCCGATCCGGCCGGCGACCCGAAGGGGCTGGTCGGTGACCGGGCCGTGCTGTCGTCGGTCGAGCAGCTGATCGACCTCGGCCTCGACTACTGCATGGTCGCGGCGCCTACCGCCTACCACGAGGAGCTCGGCCTCGCCCTGGCGGCTGCGGGTGTCCACGCGATGGTCGAGAAGCCGCTGGCCACCGACGTGGCCTCGGCCCGGCGGCTGGCCGACGCGTTCGAGTCGGCCGGCCTCGTCGGCGCCGTCGGACACATCGAGCGCTACAACCCGGCGCTGCAGAGCCTGCGCAGCCGCCTCGAGGCGGGCGAGCTGGGCGGGATCTACCAGATCGTCACGCGCCGCCAGGGTCCCTTCCCGGTGCGCATCGCCGACGTCGGCGTGGTCAAGGACCTCGCCACCCACGACATCGACCTCACCATGTGGGTGACCCGCCAGCCCTACCGTTCGGTGGCGGCTCGGACGGCGCACAAGAGCGGCCGCACGCACGAGGACCTCGTCGCGGTCGTCGGGGAGCTGGCCGACGGAACCGTCACCAGCCACCTCGTCAACTGGATGTCGCCGTTGAAGGAGCGGGTGACCATCGTCACCGGGGAGAAGGGCACCTTCGTCGCCGACACGCTGTCCGCGGACCTCACGTTCTACGCCAACGCCTCGGTGCCCACCCAGTGGGAGACCGTCGCCGCGTTCCGCGGGGTCTCTGAGGGTGACGTCGTCCGGTTCGCGATCGCCAAGCCGGAGCCGCTGCGCACGGAGCACGAGGTCTTCAGGGACGCCGTCCTGGGGAAGGTGTCCGACATCGTGACGATGCCCCAGGGCCTGGCGACCGTCGCGGTCGCGGAGGCGGTCATCCGCTCGGCCGCCGAGGGGCGGACGATCGACGTCGCGGCGGCCGGCTGGTGACCGAGCAGGGCGCGCGCACCGTCGAGGGCGCGCGCGCGGCCGGCGGCTCCCGCCTCGCCTGGGTCGCCTACCTGAGGGTCCTGGCGATCCTCGCCGTCGTCGCCATCCACGTGTCCGGGCTCGTGGTGGCCAAGGCGTCGCTGCAGTGGGAGCCGGTGTGGTGGGCCGGCCAGGTCCTCCGGCAGGTGAGCCGCTGGTCGGTGCCGATGTTCGTCATGATCAGCGGCGCCTTGCTGCTGCGGCCGAAGGCGATGGACGTGCCCCTGGCAGCCTTCTACCGCAAGCGGCTGAACCGCATCGTGCCGGCCCTGCTGGTGTGGCATGTCGTCTACCTGGCTTTCACCCAGCTGGTGCTGCGGCAGGGGTCGAGCCTGAAGTCGATGGCGACCGCCTTCCTGCTGGGCCGGACCTACACGGCGCTGTACTTCTTCTGGCTGATTCTGGGGCTGTACCTGATGGCCCCGCTGCTCTGGCGGATGGTGGCCGGTCGGGCCTGGCGGGAGCGGCTGGGGATCGCCCTCGCGCTGACCGCGTTCGCGACGTCGTGGACCACGCTGAACAGCGGGCTGACCGCCGCCGGCGTCAAGGGCCTCGCGCCGGTCTACACGGTGCTGACCTACTGGGTTCCCTACGTGGGCTACTTCCTGCTCGGGGCGGTCCTGGTCGAGGCGACCCTGTCGCGGCGGGCGACCTGGATCTGGTCCGGGGTCCTGGTGGCCACCACGGCCCTGACGTTCTGGCAGAGCGTGTGGCCGCGCCCGTCCAGGTGGCTGTCCATCGTGGCCCCGCCCGGGTACTTCGGCTGGTTCGTGGCACTCGGGTGCGTCGCGCTCTTCCTCGTCGCCCGCTCCTGGTTCGCCGAGGGCAGCCGGTGGGCCCGGCCGCCGCTGGGCCGGTGGATCGACTCGCTCGGCGAACGGACCCTCGGCGTCTTCGCCGTGCACCTGCTCGTGCTCTACGCCCTGCAGCGGCTCTCCGGGATCGGCACCACGGTGACCACGGTGACCGAGCTGGTCTTCCTCTACGTGGGCACGGCCGTGGGCGCGTTTACCGTCTCGTGGCTGCTGTCGCGCCTGCCGCTCGCGCGGCGGATCGTCTGAGGTCAGCGGACGGCGCCGGCCAGCGCGATCAGCACCCGCTCGGCTGCGTCCCCGTCGCCGTAGGGCGTCGCCTGCGGCGCGTCGGGAACCGGCCGCACGGCCACGTCCGCCACCTGGGACAGGTCGGCGTCCAGGATGTTCCATCCGTCGACGAGCGTCTCCTCCCACTCGGTCTCGGTCCGCAGCGTCGTGCAGGGCGTGCGCAGGAGGAACGCCTCCTTCTGCAGCCCCCCCGAGTCGGTGACCACCCCCGAGGCCGCCTGCACCGCGCGAACCATCTCCGGGTAGGTCATCGGGGGGCGGGCGCGCAGCGAGCCCTGGTCGAGGGCGATGCCGAACTCGCTGCAGCGCGCCACCAGGCGCGGATGGGCGAGCAGGACCACCGGCAGGGGCAGCCCGGCGAGCGACGTCACGATGGCCGCGAGCCGCGCCGGCTCGTCGGTGTTCTCCGCGCGGTGGATGGTGGCGACCAGATAGCCGTCCTCGGCGCGGACGCCCGCCGGAAGGTCGGGCGGGGAGCCGGCCATCGCGTCGCGGGTCAGCAGGCAGACGTCGGTCATGACGTCGCCCACGAGCACCGACCGCTCGGCGAGGCCCTCGTCGGCCAGGTGCCCCATGGCCCCGGTCGTCGGGGCGAGCAGCAGGTCCGCCGCGTGGTCGGTGAGCACCCGGTTGTGCTCCTCCGGCATCGCCCGGTTGAACGAGCGCAGCCCCGCCTCGAGGTGGGCGACCGGCAGGTGCAGCTTGACCGCCGCCACGGCGCCGGCGAGCGTGGAGTTGGTGTCGCCGTAGACGAGCACCCAGTCGGGACGCCGCTGGTCGAGCACCGCGTCCAGTGCCGCCAGCATCGCTCCGGTCTGGACGCCGTGGCTGCCCGAACCGACACCGAGGTGGACGTCGGGCTCGGGGATGCGCAGGTCGGCGAAGAACACGTCCGACATCCGGGTGTCGTAGTGCTGGCCGGTGTGCACGATCTCGTGCGCGACGCCGGAGCGTGCCATCGCGGCGGCCACCGGGGCGAGCTTCACGAACTGCGGACGTGCGCCGACGATGCTGACGACCTTCACGGGTTCTCCTCGGCTCGGCCCGGGGCTCCGGCGGCTGGCCGGTGAGTCGCCGCACGGTAGTCTGATCACCAGTATCCCCGCTCCCACAAGGCCGGTCTGTGAAGATCACTGTCGTCGCTCTGGGCAAGATCGGTCTCCCGCTGGCCGTGCAGTTCGCCGGTCTCGGCCATGAGGTGACGGGCGCGGACGTCAGTCCCCGGGTGGTCGACCTGGTCAACGCCGGCGTCGAGCCGTTCCCCGGCGAGGCCGACCTCGGGGCCCGACTCGTGGCGGTCGTCCGGTCGGGGCTGTTGCGGGCCACCACAGACACCGCCGCGGCGGTGGCGACCAGTGACGCGGTCGTCGTCGTCGTCCCGCTGGTCGTCGACGCCACGGGCGAACCGGACTTCGGGCTGCTCGACTCCGCGACCGAGGCGATCGCCGCGGAGCTGCGTCCGGGCACGCTGGTCTCCTACGAGACCACGCTCCCGATCGGGACGACCCGTGACCGGTTCGGTCCGATGCTGGAGCGCGGGTCCGGGCTGCGGGCCGGACGCGACTTCGCGCTGGTGTTCTCGCCCGAGCGGGTCTACACCGGCCGGGTGTTCGCGGACCTTCGCCGGTACCCCAAGCTCGTCGGCGGGGTCGACGAGGAGAGCGCGCGCCGCGGCCTGGAGTTCTACGCCGCCGTGCTGGAGTTCGACGATCGGCCGGACCTGGACCGCCCCAACGGTGTGTGGGACATGGGCAGCGCCGAGGCGGCCGAGATGGCGAAGCTGGCGGAGACCACCTACCGCGACGTGAACATCGGGCTGGCCAACCAGTTCGCGCGCTACGCCGCGGCACACGGGATCGACGTCCACCGGGTCATCGACGCGAGCAACTCCCAGCCGTTCAGCCACATCCACCGCCCGGGGATCGCGGTCGGCGGACACTGCATCCCGGTCTACCCCCGGTTCTACCTGTGGAACGACCCCACGGCCACGATCGTCGCTGCCGCCCGCGCGGCCAACGACGCCATGCCGGCCTACGCGGCCGAGGTGCTCAGGGGTGCGCTGGGCGACCTCGAGGGCGCCCGGGTCGTCGTCCTCGGCGCCAGCTACCGCGGGGGAGTGAAGGAGACCGCCTTCTCCGGTGTCTTCCCGACCGTGGCCGCTCTGCAGGCTCACGGGGCGGACGTCGCCGTCCACGACCCGATGTTCGACGACGCCGAGCTGGCGGCGCTGGGCTTCGACCCCTACCACGTCGGTGAGCCGGCCGCGGCCGCGGTCGTCCAGGCGGACCACGCCGAGTATCGCGCCCTCACGGCTGACGACCTCCCGGGGATCCGGGTGCTGGTCGACGGCCGCGGAGTCACCGACCCGGCGCGCTGGGACGGCGTCACCCGCCTGGTGCTGGGACGCCCCCCTGCTGAGGCTCGCTGACGCTCGTGGTGCCGACTGAGGCGGCGCCCGACCGGGCGCGTCCGCACGTGCTCTACGTGGCCTGGGGGTTCCCGCCGCACCGGGGGCCGGGCACCTACCGGGCGTTGGCCACCGCCAACCTGCTCGTGGACCTCGGCTGCCGGGTCACCGTGCTCACGGCGGACGAGGCGACCTTCGACCTGGTGATCGGCGGGGACCACTCGCTGGTCCGCGAGATCGACCCTCGGGTGAGCGTGCTGCGGGTCCCGTTCCCGGCCGGCCGGCGCGACCCGGTGATCAACCGGTGGCCGCCCGACCGGGTCACCGACCCCGCCGCATGGGCGGCCCGCACCGAGCGGGCCGAGCTGGCCGTCTTCCCCGAGGCGGTCTACGGCCCGTGGCGGCCGCGGGTCGAAGCGGCCGCCCAGCGGCTGCACCGGGTGGACCCGGTCCACCTCGCCATCGCCACGGGCAACCCGTATGTCGACTACGCCGTGCCGCAGCGACTCAACGTCGACCACGGGGTGCCTTTCGTGCTCGACGACCGCGACTCGTGGGTGCTCGACGTCTACACCGGCCAGCCGTTCGCGAACTCCGAGCGGATCCAGCAGTGGCTCGGGTGGATGCTCGGGCGCGCGCACCAGGCCTGGTTCGTCAACCCGCCGATCGCCGACTGGCACCGCCGTCGGTACCCGGAGCACGCCGACCGAATCGCGGTCGTCGAGAACGGGTGGGACCAGCGGTTCCTCGACCCGCAGGCGATTCCCCGCGGCGGGCGAGACCCGTTGGTCGTCGGCTTCATCGGGACGATCAGCGAGCAGTTCCCGCTGCACCTGCTGGTCGAGGGCTGGCGGGAGGCTCGCCGCCGGTCGCCTCTTCTGGCCCGGGCCGAGCTGCGGTTCTTCGGTCAGCTCGGCCACTCGGGCGGGCACCTCTCGGTGCATGCGCGGACCTTCGCCGATGCGGCCCGGGACGGCGTCGTGCACGTCGGACGCTGGCCCAAGAGCCGCATCGGCGAGGCGTACGGTGCGCTCGACGTCCTGCTCTTCGCCAAGGAGGGGTCGGCGATGGTGACGTCGGGCAAGGTGTACGAGTACCTGGCGACCGGGCTCCCCGTGGCCTCGGTGCTCGCACCCGAGCACGACGCCCGACGGGTCCTCAACGGCTATCCCCGCTGGCACCCGGCGGTCACGATGAGTGCGGGGGGGCTGGCCGACGCCCTGGTCGCCGCGGCCGTCGACAGCGTGGACCACCGGCCGGACCTCGTCGAGGCCGCCGTCCGGTTCGGCGCGCGGCTTCGGCGCGACCACCTGCTGGAGCCCGCGCTGCGCGATGTCCTCGACCGGCTGCCGCAACGGGCGTCGGCGTGACCGCGCCCTCCGTCGTCGTCCTGAGCACGACCGAGCACCCCACCGCCGAGCAGCGCGCCCTGCTCGGGGTGGCGGCCGGAGAGCGGACCGTGGCCTGGCTGGCGTTCACGCGGGACGTGCTGCACCCGATGGGCTGGCGGCCGCAGCACGAGCCGACCGGCCGCCCGGTCGGTGTCCCCTCCTCGACCGCCCCCGTGACGATGCGGCGGCGGGTCCGCTCGCTGGCCGGGCGGGCCTCCCGGGTCGCCGCCCGGACGGTCCGCCGGCTGCCGGCCGGGGCGCAGGAGGAACTCCGGCGGCAGGCCCGCCGGCTGCCGCCGGCGACCCAGGACCGGCTGCGCCGGGTGGTCTACCGGGGTGGGACCCGCCGGCTCCCACCGGTCGTGCGGCTCGCCAACGCCCTGCAGAAGGGGCCGTTCGCCGTCGATGGGTACCCCGAGCTGCTGGTGGCGGCCGATCGCGCGGCGGCCGCCGCCGCCTGGTACGTGGTCACGCGCCACCCGGAGGTGACGGCCGTCCAGGGGGTGGAGGCCGCGCTGCGTTACCTCGACCTGGCCGCCGAGGTGGGCGCGCCCGGACTGGCCTGGGCCGACCTGGTCGGCGAGGGGGACGAGCACGCCGTCCTCGCCGCGCTGCCGGTCGTCGACCACCGGCGGCCCTGTGTGCTGGTCGCGGGGGAGCCGGCCGAGGATCTCGAGCGGGTGGCCAGCGATCTCCAGCGGCCGGGGCTGGACGTTGTGACCGTGCGCGGTGGGGGCGGCGGCCCGTTCCTTGAGCTCGGCCCCTCGTCGGTGGCGGTGACGCCGGCCACCGGCGCGACGCTGGCCGAGCGGGTGGCCGAACTGGTCGCCGAGCTGCGGCCCGACCTCGTGCTGGACGTCGCCACCACCACGGCCGGGGCGGCCGCCGACGCCGTGGCGAACACGCTGGGGGAGCCTCCGGCGCGACCGGGGACGTCCGGTCGCCGGCACCTGCTGGTGGCACCGTCCAACTACGCCGGCCAGTCGCACGCGTGGACCCGCGCGGCGGAGGAGTTCCTGACCGACACCGTCGCCCGCAACCTGCACGTGACCAAGGCCGACGCACCGTTCGCTTTTCCCGCGGACTTCCCGCTCACGACGCGCGACTGGGAACGGCCCGCCGTGCGGGCCAGGCTGGCCGTCGAGGCGGTCCTGCCGGCCAGCCACGTGCTGCTGGAGTCGATGCGACCCATCGTGGGCTGTGCCGATCCCGAGGCCCGCGACGCGTGGGACTTCGGCCTGGGTCGCAGCGACGTCGACGCGCTGCGTCGCTCGGGCCGGCAGGTGGCGCTGCTGTTCCATGGGTCCGAGGTCCGCCGGCCGGCGGCCCACGCGCTGCGGTACGCGGCCTCGCCGTTCGCCGATCCGGCCCACGCCGAGGCGACCGCCCGGCTGGTGGCGGCCACCGACCGCGTGCACGGCCTGCTCGCCGACTACGAGGGCCGGGTGTTCGTCTCCACCCCCGACCTGTTGGACGACCTGCCGCAGGCCACCTGGCTGCCGGTGGTGGTCGGCCGCGACGCGTTCCGCCCGGGCCCGCCGGTGCTCGAACGGGCGCGCCCGGTCGTCGTCCACGCGCCGAGCAGCCCGATGCTCAAGGGGTCCGCGCTCATCGATCGGGTGCTCGGCGAGCTGGCCCGGGAAGGCGTCCTGGAGTACCGCCGGCTGGACGGCATCCCGTCCGCCTTCGTCGGCGACTTCCTGCGTGAGGCGGACGTCGTCGTGGACCAGGTGGTGCTCGGGAACCCGGGGGTGCTCGCCGCCGAGGCCATGGCCGCCGGCCGGCTGGTGATCGCCCACCTCTCGGCCGCCGTCCGGGAGCGGTTCCCGGTGGAGATCCCGGTGGTCGAGGCGACGCCGGACCTGCTGGAGGACGTGCTGCGCGCGGTCTGCGCGGACCGCACGCACTTCCGTTCGGTGGCGGCCGCCGGACCGGCGTTCACCGCGGCCGTGCACTCCGGCGAACGGTCGGCGCAGGTGCTGGCCGACTTCCTGGCCAGCTGACCACGCGGCGGCACGCGGCCACACGGCCGGGTTCGCCCGAATTGTCGTAGTCTGGCCCATTCGGCCGCACTCTGGCAGGATCGCCCGGGTCAAGATCCGCGGAACCCCGCCCGAAGCACACAGGGAGCTCCTCCACCCGGGGAGCTGCTCCACCCAGGGAGCCGTTCGACCTCCACCCGCGCCCGCCCCCACGAGCAAGGGATGTTGCCTCGCATGCCGACCCGCCTCGTCTTCCGCCCTTCGGCGACCCTGCTGGTCGCCGCCCTCGTCGTCCCGGCGACGCTGGTGCTACCGGTGACCACGGCCCCGGCCGCCCAGCCCCACCCGGTGCGTCCGCACGTCCAGCAGATCCGGCTGGGCGGCATCGACGCGCAGCCTGACGCGCTCCCCGACAGGGTGGCTGACCGGGTGGTTGGCGGGGTGGCGGACGGGGTGGGCGCGACCGCCGTCGGCGCCACCCCGGCGAAGGGCCGGCTGGCTGTGCTCAGCGCGCCGCTGGCCGCGGACCCCTTCCGGCTGGTCGGGGTGAGCTGGGCGCCGGGCAGCGCCCCGACGTCGGTTCAGGTGCGCACCCGCACGGCCGGTGCCTGGAGCGCCTGGACCGACCTCGAGGTCACCGAGGACGTCCCCGACGTGAACACCCCGGAGGGCCGGCGGGCGCGTCCGGGCGTGGAGCCGCTGCTGGCGCCCGGGTCGGACGGCGTCCAGGTGCGGGTCGACACGGTCTCCGGCAGGCCCCCGGCCGACCTGACGGTGGCCCTGGTGGACCCCGGCGAGTCCGCGGCCGACGCGGCCATCGCCTCGGTCCCGCCGGCCAGCGCGTCCGCGGCGGCGTCGACGCCCGCCATCGTGACCCGGGCCCAGTGGGGTGCCGACGAGAGCCTGACCGACCCGATCTCCTACACGTCGACGATCAAGGTCGGCTTCGTGCACCACACGGCCTCGTCGAACAGCTACTGGCAGCGCAGCGGCTGGACGCAGGCCGACGCCGCTCGCGACATCCGGTCGATCTACGCCTACTACACCGGGTCGATGGGGTACGCCGACCTGCCCTACAACTTCCTCGTCGACATGTCGGGGCGCATCTACGAAGGCCGCCACGGGGGCGTCGACAAGCCGGTGCTCGGCGCGCACACCGGCGGGTTCAACACCGACACGTTCGCCGTGTCGGCGCTGGGCAACCTCGACACGGCCAGCCCGTCGTCGGCCATGGTCGACTCGATCGCCCGCGTGATGGCCTGGAAGCTCGACCTGCACCACCGCGACCCGCTGGGCCGGGCCACCCTCACTTCGACCGGTGGCGGCACGTCCCGCTACGCGGCCGGCGTCCGGGTGACCGTCAACGCGGTGAGCGGGCACCGCGACGTGGGGGCCACGGCCTGCCCCGGCCGTTACCTCTACCCGCCGGTGTCGACGATCCGAGCGCGCGCCCGCAGCTACCAGAAGGCCGCGCTGTACAACCCGGTGGCGTCGGCGACCACGGTGCGGGTCGGGTCGCCGGTCTCCGTCTCGGCCTCGGTCCCCGCCGCCCAGTCCTGGACGCTGACCGTCCAGGCCATGTGCCTGGGCGGCGCATCGGTGCGGACCGTGAACGGCGCCACCTCGGCCGCCGGCACCGTCACCGCCGTCTGGGACGGCAAGACCAGCACCGGTGTCACGGCCAGGCCCGGCCGGTACACCCTGGTCCTGGCGTCCGCCTCGGCGACGCTGGGGGCCGCCAGACCGGTGACGGCGGTGGTCGACGTCCTCCCGGCTGACGGGGGCAGCACGGGTCTGGTGTGCGACGGGGTCACCCGGGTCTCGGGGAGAGACCGCTATGCCACCAGCGTCGAGATCGGGCGGCGCGCGGCCCCGGAGGCCTCGACCGTGGTCCTGGCCTCGGGAGAGCCGGCCAGCCTCGTCGACGGGTTGGTAGCCGCGCCGCTGGCGGGCAGCAGGCGGGCCCCGCTGCTGCTCACCGCACGCACGTCGCTGCCGGCCGTGGTTGCGGCTGAGCTGAAGCGCCGTGCCGTCTCCGAGGTCGTCGTCGTCGGTGGCACCGCGGCGGTGAGCCTGACGGTCGAGGGGCAGCTGCGCGCGCTCGGCGCCAGGGTCACTCGCCTGTCCGGCACCGACCGCTTCGGCACGGCCGCGGCGGTGGCTCGCGCCATCGGGCCCACGCGGAAGGCCGTCGTGGCGTCCGGGTTGACCGCCCACCTGGTCGACGCGCTGGCGGCCGGTGGGCCGGCGACCGCGTTGGGGAGGCCGATCCTGCTGGTCGACAGCTCCTCGATCCCACCCGTGACGCGTGCGGCCCTGACCGACCTCGGTGTCGACGGGGTGACCGTCGTGGGGGGTCCGGCCGCGGTGTCGGCTTCCGTGGTCGCCCAGCTGCCGGGTGCCTCGCAGGTGGCGGGAGCCGATCGCTACGCGACGTCAGCGGCGATCGCCTCGGCCTTCCTTCCCTGGGTGGCGGCGGATACGGTCGTCGTAGCCTCGGGGACCCAGGCCAACATGGTCGACGCGCTGCCCGGCGGGACGCTGGACCGGCTCACCCTGCTGACCACCCCCCAGCGGCTGGCGACAGCGACCCGGTCCTGGGTGGCCGGGCACAGCGTGCAGAAGGGGACGGTGCTGGGCGGTGTCGGTGCGGTGAGTGACTCGACCCTGATCGACCTGGCGATGGTGGTCGGGCTGTGACGGCGACCAAGGGTCGGCGTCCGGGGCTACGGGTCGCGCTGCTCGCGGCGGTGGCCGGCGCGGTGCTGGCCGGGCTGCTTCCGCCGACCGGCACGCCGGCGAGCGCCGCGGTGACCGTCCCGGCCACGTTCCACCTGGGCGGCGGAGGGTTCGGCCACGGGGTCGGCATGTCCCAGTACGGCGCCTACGGCATGGCGAAGGAGGGTGCCGGCGTCGGCACGATCCTCACGCACTACTACACCGGCATCGCGCTGCCTGCGCTGCCCGACGCCCAGGAGCTGCGGGTCAACCTGCTGCACGGGGCGACCACGGCGACGCTCGGCTCGACGGCGCTGGCCGCCGGCGGCGGTGGGGTCGAGGTCACCGTCGACCGCCAGCCGCCGGTCCTCGGGACGGCCGCGGACACCTGGACGTTGTCCGTCTCCGGGTCGTCCGTGGTGGTCCGCAAGGGCTCGGTGGTCGTCGGCACCGGCTCGATCATCAGCATCCGCTGGTCGGGCACCCGCAACCCGGGCACCGCCGGCAGTGCGGCGACGCTGCTGCTCGTCGACGGCTCGTCCTACCGCTACGGCACTGCGGACGCTCGGGTGGTCGCCGGTCGGCTCGAGGTCGTCAACGTCGTCCGGCTGCACGAGGAGTACCTCCGCGGCGTCGCCGAGATGCCCTCGTCGTGGCCGGCTGCGGCGCTGCAGGCCCAGGTGGTCGCCGCGCGCACCTACGCGCTCAACCGGTACAACGGCGGGCTGCGAAGCTCCTGCGTCTGCCATGTGTACGACTCGGTCTCCGACCTGGTGTTCGCCGGCTGGGCCAAGGAGTCGGGACCCTTCGGCGCGCAGTGGGTCGCCGCGGTGACGGCCACGTCCCGTTCGGCGACGACCGGACTCGTCGCGACCTACGGCGGGACGCCGATCAGCGCCTTCTTCTTCTCCTCCAGCGGCGGGCGCACCCAGAACAGCGAGGACGTCTGGTCGTCCGCCCTGCCGTACGCCCGCAGCGTCGACGACCACTGGAGCTCCGACCCAGCGATCAACCCCACGTACGCCGCCTGGGAGCGCGACGTCTCGCAGTCGGCCGTCGCGGCGGCGTTCGGGCTGCCGGACGTCGTCCGGCTCGACTTGTCCGACCGGGCGGTCTCGGGCTCGGTCGACACCGCCACCGCGTGGTCGTCCGCGAGCGTGAGCGCCACCCTGAGGGGGGCTGACCTCCGCTCCCGGCTCGGCCTGCCCTCCGCCTACGTCCGACGCCCCTACGCCCGGGCGTACGGCGCGGACCGGTACGCGACCGCGGTCGCGGTCGGCCGGGTCGGCTCACCGTCCGGCACGGGGGTGGTCGTCGTCTCCGGGGACAACGCGCACCTGGTGGACGGGATGGTGGCGGCACCGCTGGCCCGGCTGAAGGGGGCGCCGATCCTCTTCGGCACGCGAACCGGACTGCCGGAGGCCACCCGGGCCGAGGTGGTCCGACGAGGCGCCACCACCGCCTGGCTGGTCGGCGGCACCGGCGCCCTGGGCGGCGCGGTCGAGTCCGCGCTGCGGGCGAGCGGGGTGAGCACGGTCGTCCGGATCGCCGGAGCCGACCGGTACGCCACGGCCGCCGCGGTCGCCGAGGCGATGGCCCTGCCGGCCGGGCGCCCAGCGGTCGTCGCGAACGGGTCGTCGGTGGCCGACGCACTGGCGGCGTCGGGACCGGCGGCGTACAAGGGCCGGCCGATCCTGCTGGTCGGTGCCACGACGGTGCCGCCGGCGACGGCCCAGGCGCTCGCCGACCTGGCGGTGCCTTCGGTCGTCGTCCTCGGCGGGCCGTCGGTCGTCTCCGACGGGGTGCTGGCCGCCCTGCCCGCACCCCTGCGGGTCTTCGGGGACGACCGCTACGCCACCTCGGCCGCCGTGGCGGCGTACTTCAGCCCGGCGGTCCCCCAGTCCACCGTGGTGATCGCCAGCGGAGCGGACCCGTCGCTGGTCGACAGTCTGGCCGCCGGTGCCTTGGGGGACCTGATGCTGCTCACCCCGCCGACCACGCTGCCGGCGGGCCACGCGCGGTGGTTGCAGGACCGGCCAGGGATCGGCCGGCTGCTCGTCGTCGGGGGGACCGCTGTCGTGGCGTCCGGGGTGGTCACGGCGGCCCGGAACGCATGATCGCCCGGATGGCGGTACCCCGGCGCCCCCGTCCAGCCGACGCAAGGAGGATGAGGCCCCTCGCCGGTCGTCCCTGGACGCTGCTCCTGGTGCTCGTGGCCGCGGCCCTGCTGGTCGTCGGTCCGGCCGCCGGCCCGGGGCTGGCCGCACCCCCGGTGCCGCCGACGCCCGACCTCGGCCGCACGATCGACCCCTATCAGTCGTGGGACTCCAGCGAGGGCACCACCTGCAGCAGTGTCGTCCAGCCCGGTGTGCTCGTCGTGCGCGACCTGCTCAAGCGGACCTACCCCACGAACCCCTCCTTCGGTCTGCTGAGGACCTGCAGCTCGACCAGCCGCAGCGGCCACGAGGAGGGGCGCGCCCTGGACTGGATGGTCGACGCCCGAGTCCCCGCCCAGAAGGCGCTCGCCGACGCCTTCATCGGCTGGCTGCTGGCCACCGACAAGTACGGCAACCCGCACGCGATGGCCCGCCGCCTGGGCGTCATGTACCTCATCTACAACAACTGGGCGTGGCGGGCCTACGACCCCTCGAACCACGCGAACCCGAGCAGCAACTCCCACGTCGACCACATCCACCTCTCGTTCGGGTGGGACGGCGCTCGGGCCCTCACCTCGTACTTCACCGGCGGCTACGGCTGCCTGCCGGACACGGTCGGCTGCCCGATCACCCGGCTGGCCGGGGCGGACCGCTACGCCACGAGCGTGGCCATCGCCCGCCGGGCGGTGCCCGAGTCCAGGGACGTCGTCATCGCCTCGGGTGAGGAGGCCCACCTGGTCGACGGGCTGGTCGCGGCGCCCTTCGCGACGTCGAAGGCCGCCCCGATCCTGCTGACCCGGCTCACCGCGTTGCCGGACGTCGTCGCTTCCGAGGTCGTCCGCCGGGGGGCCACCCGGGCCTTCGTCCTCGGCGGTCCCGGCGCGGTCGACCCGGCCGTGGACGCCCAGCTGCTCGGTCTCGGGGTGACCGAGGTGGTCCGGCTGGCCGGTGCCAACCGGTTCGCCACGGCGGCCACGATCGCGCGGGCCACCGGGACAGCGACGGGCGAGGTGTTCGTCGTCTCGGGTGTGCGTGACCTGGTGCTGGCCCTGGTGGCGGGCGGTCCGGCCGCGTCCCAGGGCATCCCGGTGCTGCTGAGCCTGGCCACCGACCTGACCGCTGACACCACCGCCGCGCTGGCGGACCTGGGGGCCACCAAGGCGACGGTCGTCGGGTCGTCGGCCCACGTGTCCGACGCCACGCTGGCCCGACTGCCCTCACCGACCCGGATCAGCGGGGCCGACGTCTATGCGACCTCGACCGCCGTGGCGACCGCCTTCCGCTCGCGGGTCGGCGTGACCACGGCGGTGCTGTCGTCGGGCGCCAGCGCGAACACGGTCGACGCGTTGCCCGGCGGCGTGCTCGGCCGGCTCATGCTGCTGACCGCGCCCACCACCCTGACCCCGGCGACCCAGGCCTGGCTGGACGCGAACCAGGGCGTCGACCTGGTGACCGTGCTGGGCGGCCGGGGGGCGGTGAGCGACACCGCCGCGCGGCAGGCCTCGCTGGTCGTCAGCGCCCCCTGATCGGGAGCCGGCCGGTCACCCGGCGGTCGCGGTCACCCGTTCCTGCTCGGCTCGGGCGCCCAGTCGTCGGTCGTCCGGGTGGCGGACGAGCACGCACGAACCCGCTCTGGCCAGCGGCACGACGGCACCCGCCAGCAGGTCGGTGACCGGATCCAGCGCCGTCGCCACGAGGAGCCGGCCCGTCTCGGCCAGCCCCCAGCCCGAAGCCAGGTCCCGCGCGTCCTCCACCACCTGGTGGGCGGAGGCGGTGCGACCACCCGCGAGCAGGGCCGGCGCCGCCGCGCTCGGCAGCGGGCCGGCGAACCGGTCGCCGTGGCCGAGCACCTCGCGGCCGTAGTCGAGCACGCGAGGGGGCAGGACACCGGGTGGGAACGGGGCACCCATCGGAGCCAAACTCAGGGCCACCACCTCGGGTGCGGCCAGCGCCGACGCGAGCCCCCCCTCGTCGCAGACGGCGACCGCAGCCGTCGCCGGGTCGGCGTCCGGGCTGACGACGACGCCGACGGCCCAGCAGGCCCCGGCCCAGACCGCCGTCTGCCAGTGCCGGGGCAGTCGCAGCACGACCAGGTCACCCGGGACCACCCCGAGGGTGTCGACGAGCAGGTTGGCGGTCTTGGCGACCCAGTTCGCGAACGTGGCCACCGACAGCTCGACCCGCTCGCCCGTCTGGTCGTCGTAGAAGGTCACCAGGGGTCGGGCCGGATCGGCGGCCAGTGCGGCGACGAGCAACGCGGGCGGGGTGGGGGCCACCCGTTCAGGGTAGGGTCCGGGCTCGTGGCCGAGGCGATCCTGCTGGTGGGTGGGCAGGGCACCCGGCTGAGGCCGCTGACCGTGACGACCCCCAAGCCAATGCTGCCGGTGGCTGGTGTGCCGTTCGTCCTGCACCAGCTGGCCCGCCTGCGCGACGCCGGGGTGGAGCACGTGATCCTCGCGACGTCCTACCGGCCCGAGGTGTTCGCGAGCTACCTCGACGACGGAGCCCGGTTCGGCGTCGACCTCGAGTACGTGACCGAGGACGAGCCGCTGGGCACGGCGGGCGCGATCCGCAACGTCGCCCACCTGCTGCGCGGCGGCGCCGACGACGCCGTCGTCGTGATGAACGGCGACGTGCTGTCCGGACACGACGTGCTCGCCCAGCTGCGGCTGCACGCGCAGCGGGAGGCGGCCGTCACGCTGTACCTGACCCGGGTCGAGGACCCGCGTGCGTTCGGCTGCGTCCCCACCGACGCCCAGGGCCGGGTGACCGCCTTCCTGGAGAAGCTGCCGGAGCCGGTGAGCGACCAGATCAACGCCGGCTGCTACGTGTTCCGGCGCCGGGTGATCGAGGCGATCCCGGCCGGCCGGGTGGTCTCGGTCGAGCGCGAGACCTTCCCCGGGCTGCTCGCGGCGGGGGCCACGGTGGTCGGTCACGTCGACGACGCCTACTGGCTGGACCTGGGGACGCCGCAGGCCCTGGCCACCGGCTCCCGCGACCTGGTGCTCGGCCGGGTGCACTCGTCGGCGTTGCCCGGACCGACCGGGGAGCGGCTGCTGCTGCCCGGTGCCGCCGTCGACGGCGCCCTGGTCGGCGGCGGCAGCGTGGTCGGGGGCGGCGCGCGGGTGGCTGCGGGGGCGACCGTCGAGGGGTCGCTGCTGATGGACGGCGTCGTGGTGGCTGCGGGCGCGGTCGTCCGTGACAGCGTGCTCGGTCGGGGCTCGGCGGTGGGGGAGCGCAGCATGCTCGCGGGCGCCACCCTCGGGGACGGCGCTCGGGTGGGCGCCGACTGCGAGCTGCCACCCGGGTCGCGGGTGTGGGTCGACGCGGTGCTCGGGGACCGGTCGGTCCGGATGTCCAGCGACCAGTCCTGAGCTGGTCGGGTCGGCTCCGCCGGCGGCCGGATCAGGCCGCGTTCGGCTCCGGGGAGTCCGTGGACGGGTGACGGTCCATGAACGCCTGCAGCGCCTCGCCGCTCACCGCGCCGCAGAGCTGGCGGTAGCCCTTCTCGGCCCCCCACCGGCTGAACGCCACGGTCGAGCCCGACGGCAGCGCGCCGTAGGCGGGGTCCCAGGCCGAGACGACCAGCTTCTCCTTGCCGCGCTCCTTGGCCAGGCGGCCGGCCAGGTCGCGCAGCGCGTCGCGGTCGGCCTGGGGCAGCGACTCGGCGTACCAGACCACCGCGTAGCCGTGCTCCAGGTTGTGCACCAGGGTCTCCATCGCGGGGCGGTCGCGCGCGGTGTAGAAGGTGCGCCCGAAGGGCGCCGCCTGCGCGAAGTGCGGGCCGGACGTCGGAGGCACGGTGTCGTAGGTGACCTTCGTGACGTCCTCCTTCTCGGTGCCGGGCCCCACGTGGTCGTTGACGCCGCTGGCGGCGGAGGTGATCTCGGGCTGGCAGGACGCCGCGGCGAGCGGGACCCCGAACGAGGCGATCGGCTTGCGGGCCGGGTCGTTGGCCTTCTGGATCTGCATCCCGACGACGACGGTGGCCACGAGCAGGGCGGACACCGCGACGCCCGATCCGACGATCATCCGGCTCCGTCGCCGCTCGGCGCGGCGCTGCTCGTCGCGCATGGCCTCGACGCGGGCGCGCCGGCTCGGGGTGCCCTTCGTCGCCGCCGGATCGCCCTTCGCCATGGTCCGAGGGTAGGCGGTGCCCGCTCGTTGCGTGGCAGGCTGGGCCACGTGGCGGCCGACCGGGAGCGGATGCGGGTGTGGTCGCCCGGCCGTCCGCTCGACCTGCGGGCCACGCTGGGTCCGCTCACCCGAGGGGTCGGCGACCCGACCTGCCGGCTCGAGGGCGGCACCTCGGCCTGGCGGACCGCGCGCACACCGGACGGGCCTGGGCTGCAGCGTCTGGACGTCCGGCCGGCGACCGGTGAGGTGACCGCCCGGGCGTGGGGCCCGGGGTCGGCCTGGCTGCTGGACACCCTGCCCGACCTGCTCGGGGCGGCGGACGCCGAGGCGGAGGCGTTCGACCCTCGACACCCGCTGCTGCGCGAAACCTGGCGGCGGCACCAGGGCTGGCGGGTGCCGCGGACCGCCCTCGTCATGGAGGCGTTGGTCCTGGCGGTCCTGGAGCAGAAGGTCACCGGCCTCGAGGCCCGCCGCTCGTGGCGCGGCCTGCTGCGCCGCTTCGGGTCCCCCCCGCCCGGCCCGGCCCCGCTCGGGATGGCCGTCGTCCCGACGGCGGCGGAGTGGGCTGCCGTGCCGTCCTGGGAGTGGCACCGGCTCGGCGTGGGCCCGCAACGGTCGGCGACCGTGGTGCGGGCCGCCGGGCGGGCGGCTGCCCTGGAGCGCACCCTGGCTCTCCCGCCGCACCAGGTCGAGGCGGCGCTGCGCTCGCTGCCCGGGGTGGGCGCCTGGACGGCGGCGGAGGTGCGGCAGCGGGCGCACGGCGACCCGGACGCCGTGTCGGTGGGCGACGTCCACCTGGCCGGTCAGGTGGTGTACGCGCTCACCGGCGCTGTGGACGGCGACGACGCCCGGATGCTCGAGCTGCTGGAGCCGTACGCCGGGCACCGCTACCGGGCCGTCCGGATGGTGGAGCTGTCGGGTGTCGCCCGTCCGCGGCGGGGCCCCCGCTACGCCCCTCTGGACCACCGCACCCGCTGACCGTTCAGCGCACGAGGGTGAACGCGTCCGGGGGGCGCAGCGGCCGCTCCGGCGGGTCGGCGGCCGGGTGGCCGACCGCGACCGCCCCCATCGGCTCCCAGTCCGCCGGCAGGGCGAGCTCCCGCCGGACGACCTCCGGGCAGAACAGCGTGCTGCTGATCCAGGCCGAGCCCAGTCCCTCGGCGGCGAGCGCCACCAGCAGGTTCTGCACCCCGGCGCCCATGGCGACGAGGAACATCGCGCGCTCCGCGCTGGCCCGGCGCAGGTCGGGGTAGGGGTGCGCCCCCTCGGCCACCAGGCAGGGCACCACCAGGGACGGCGCCGAGCGCAGCAGGTCCCCGCGTCGCAGCCGGCGGGCCACCGACGCCTCGTCGAGCCCGTCCCCACGCAGGTCGGCCGCCCACTGCTCGGTCATGGCGTCCAGCAGCCGGGTCCGGGTGTCCGGCGACTCGACGAGGACGAAGCGCCAGGGCGTCGTGTGGTGCGGTGCCGGGGCGGTCAGCGCGGCCGCGACCGCGATCCGGACCGTCGCCGGGTCGACCGGCCGGTCGGCGAACGCCCGCACCGTGCGCCGGGCGGGCACCACCTCCCGGTGGCCGAGCCGGAACATGTCCTCCTCGGGCGGGCGCACCATCGCGCGGGCACCCGGCCCGTCCTCCTCGGTGACCTGCCGGCCCAGCCCGCGCACGACGGCTGCGGCGATGCCGCCGAGCTTGCCCATCGCCAGGTCGGCGGCGGCGGCCACCTCGTCGGCCACCGCGACCACCGTCTGCTCGAGGGTGTGCCCGTGCCCGTCGGTTCGCCCGCGGTGGTCGTCCAGGGGTGGCAGCCCGGCCACCCCGATCGCGGCGTCGGTCAGCCCGAGGCGCCACGGCCGGCCGAGCGTGTCGCTCACGACCACGGCCACCCGGACGCCGAGCCGCTCGCGCAGCTCGGCCCGAAGCCGGGCGGCGCTGGCGTCCGGGTCGAGCGGCAGCAGCACGACGGTGCCCTGGGGGGTGTTGGAGGCGTCGACGCCGGCGGCGGCGAGGACCAGCCCGTGCCGGGTCTGCACGATCCGGGTCGCGCCCCGGCGGGCGACCAGCCGGACCGTCTCGGCGTCGATCGCCGCGTCACGGTCGTCCGCGCGGACGACCCGGCCCTCGGCCTTGCTGACCACCTTGCTGGTGACGACCAGCACGTCCCCGTCGGCGAGCCCGTCGGGGCCCAGGGCGTCCAGGAGCAGCGTGGCGAGGTCGTCCCCGGGACGGACCTCCGGCAGGCCCGCGACGGGGTGGACGGTCAGGCCGCTCATCGGCGACCCGCGGTGACGAGGTCGCCGGCCAGGTCGAGCGCCGCGGCCGCGATGGCTCGGGTGCTGGCGGCGTCCCGCATGAGCAGCGG